>JBGOTP010000017.1:0-26780 GCA_041476545.1 Vicinamibacteria bacterium
GGATGGGCGGACATGTCGCCGTGATGGTGGTGTTCTGATGGCGATGCCCGCCGACGTGTACGTCTCCGAGGATGTACTCGCCGACATCGCAGCCATCGAGCGCGTGCTCGACGGCGACACGCAGGCGTTTGCGCCCATCGTGAACCGCCATCAGGCGGCGTTGTACCGCTATGCGGTGTCCATCGTGCTGGATCACGATGCCGCGGCGGATATGGTGCAGGACGCGTTCATCCGTGCGTATACCAGCCTCGCGTCCTGCCGCGATCGCACGCGGTTCCGCGCCTGGCTCTTTCAGACGCTGCGCAACCGCTGCCTCGATTACTTGAAGGAGCCGCGCCGGCGCACGGTCCCTCTGGACGCCGCGGGTCCGCTTCCCGATCGCGCCGACGGTCCGGGCGTCATCGTTGAACGGAAGGGGTTGCACGCCGAGATCGAACAGGCGCTCGCGGGGCTGCCCACGGCGCAGCGAGAGGCATTCGTTCTGCACTATGTGGACGAGGTGCCGTACGAAGCGATGGCCGAGCTGCTCGACGCGTCGGTGAGCGCATTGAAGATGCGGGTGCTGCGCGCACGCGAGACGCTCGGCGTCGCGCTGCAGGGTCGTGATGTGACCGAACCGCCGCTCGCTCGTCTCTCAATCAGACGCAATTGAGGAAGCCCGGGTTTCTGAAGGAGGAGTGATGAGGATTGTGATTGCCGCCACCGTACTGGCTGTGCTCGTGCGCGCGGATCTGGCCATGGCACAGAGTCCGGAGCAACGGATTGACGCCGCAACCGCGCATGCGCGCGACGCCGGCATTCCCGTGTCGCTGCTCGAGGGCAAGATCGCCGAGGGCAAGGCCAAGGGTGTATCGATGGATCGCATTGCGGCGGCCATTGAGAAGCGCGAGTCGGCGCTCGAGCACGCGAGCGAGGCGCTGCGCGGTCGTCCGAATGTGGGCGCCGCGGATCTTGCCGTCGGCGCCGATGCCGTCGAAGCGGGCGTCAGCGACGCGGTGCTGCGCGCGGTCGCCGATAACGCGCCGCGAGAGCGTCGTGTCGTCGCGATTGCCGTGCTGACCGAGCTCGTGCAGCTCGGGCACGCTCCAGAGGCGGCGCTCGAACGCGTGCGCGATGCGCTCAAGCGCGGGCCCGACGCGCTCGCGAATCTGCCGGCCGAAGCTGGCGCCGCGGACGGTCGCGGCAGCAGGCCGCCCGACGCGCCTGATGCGCGTGGCCGACGCGATGGCGCGCCGGCAGGTCCACCGCCGAGTGTCCCGGCGCCTGGTCAGGGGACGCAGCCCGAAAAGCCGGACAAACCGCGATCAACTTCGGGTAGGCCGACAACGGCGGGAAAATAGAGCCGTCGCCGCCCGGCCGGCCGGCTCGGTCATAATGCATGTTAGAGGTTGTTCCGCATGCGGCCGATCGTGGCGGCGCTTTTCTGGGGCTTGGCGTTCGTCGCGCCATACGCGCAAGGGACCGCGACGCCCACGGCCGGCGACCTACCTGCCGTTCTCAGGGAGCCGGTCGACAAGAATCCCGATCCGCGCATTCTCGACATTGATCTCGAGGCGCGCGTCACGAGCGTGGAATTCGCCCCTGGCGAGCGGATCGATGCGTGGACCTACAACGGCCTCCTTCCCGGCCCGCTCATCCGCGCGCACGTCGGCGACCGGCTGATTGTGCACTTCACGAACTCGCTGCCGCAGCCGACGACCGTGCACTGGCACGGCCTGCGCGTGCCGGCGAACATGGACGGCGTGCCAGAGCATTCGCAGGCCGAGGTTCCGCCAGGAGGCCGCTTTGTCTACGACTTCATCCTGCCGGATGCGGGTCTTTTCTGGTATCACCCGCACGTGCAATCAGCGGCGCAGGCCGGGTTCGGGCTCTACGGTGCGCTGCTCGTCGAAGATGCGAGCGATCGCCTCCCATTCCCCGAGCGCGTCCTCGTGCTGAGCGATATCGCGATCGATAAGCCGGGCGTCTTCGAATCACCGGACAGTGGCGGGTCGGCGGGGATGGCCTTTGGCCGCGAGGGCAACCGGCTCCTGGTCAATGGCCGCGAGCGCCCGACATTCACGGCGCGCGCGGGTGCGCCCGAGCGCTGGCGGGTCGTGAATGCCGCCAAGAGCCGGTACTTCAACCTGGATATCGGCAGTCCGTTTCTCACGATCGGCGTGGACGGTGGCCTTCAGGAATACCCGACAAAGAGCGAGACGCTCGTCCTTGCGCCTGGCGAGCGCGCCGATGTGATCGTCACGCCGCCGGGCGCGCCCGGAACATCGCTCGTGGTTCGCGCGTTGCTGTTCGATCGCGGGTACGGCAGTATCGAAGCGCGGATCCCGTTCGACGATCTCTTTACCATCAGGCTTTCGGAGGCGCCGGCCGCGACCGTCGCGCCGCTACCCGAGCTGCACCGCTCGATCGAGGCACTGCCGGTCGCGCAGGCCACGCGAGTATCTCTCGACCTCACGATCACGCAGCGCTCCGACCAGGTATTCGAGTACGGGATCAACGGCGTGGCGTTCGCCAAGGGGCACTGGCTGCACGCGGACCCCGGCGAAACGCAAATCTGGACGCTCACGAACAAGACGAAGTGGTCTCATCCGTTCCACCTCCACGGATTCTTCTTTCAGGTGCTGGATGAGCACGAGCAGCCCGTGCATCCCCTTGCGTGGAAGGACACGGTGAGCGTCCCGTACGAACGGACCGTGAAGGTGATCGTGCGCTTCGACACGGACCGGCCAGGCATGTGGATGTTTCACTGCCACGTCCTCGACCACGCCGACGGCGGGCTGATGGGCATGATCGAGGTGGGTGGCCACGCGCACGATGCCGCAAGTGAACACAAGCCGTAGGATCGGCGCGCTACTTCCTAACGAACTTGCGGAGCACCATGAGAAAGTCCGCGCCGTACACGTTCCCGTCGCGATCGGTCTATAGGCCGGATTGGACTCCGGTCAACGGAATCACCCGTTATGGGGCCCCGCACAGCACGGATCAACGCCGACTCAGGATATTGAACTGTCCATTCGGCGCTGGGTAAAGGACGCGAACCGGCCGATAGAGCTGATGCGGATTGCACATCGTGAGAGGAGTTTCGAGCTAGAACTGGTCCCGGTGTGAGACCAGCAGTCGCTGGTACTGGTCCTGGAACGTCGCGCAGGGGTTTACGGACCGCCAGCGGTCGCGCCAACTTGGCCGACTGCATGGCGAAGCCGAAGAACGGCTTCCACTCGGTCCTGGAATCGGCCAACTGGAACTCGTTCGCCTAGAGCCTCGCCGTTCTTCAATACCCCGCCGAGAGCGTCAGACGATGGTGCGTCGACCGCCGGCGACGAGGTGCACCACCAGGAGCACGATGCCAACCAGAAATAGCACCCACGCAATCTGCGAGGCCATTGCGGCGACGCCGTAGATCCCCAGCAGTCCAGCGATGAGTCCAACGATCAGAAATACCAAGCTGTAGTACAGCATTACGCCACTCCTTTCGTTCGCGAAACAACAGCCGACTCTGCTTTACGCTGCAATCGACATGCCTTCCCACTTCCGAATTCACCGTGGGGTCGCTCGAAGTAGATCGACCCGAGTCGAGGCAGAGCCCAGTGGACGCGGAGCAGAAATACGTCAGGCCGGTCCCTCGAGAGATGGCCCGACGACGTTCGGCCCTGACGTTGGCTGTGTTACGAAGGCCACCATTCGGGCACACGATAGGAAGGCCGGTTCCACATAGCGTCGTACGGTTCAGTCGCTGAGGGCAGCTCGCCTGGATCGAACACTTCGCAGATCGCATCGTTCATGCGCTTGATCTGGTCCGCGTCCAGTTCGTCCAACGTGTCGCAGGGGATTTCAGGAAGACGTCCGAGTTGCGCCTTCGTCACGAACACGAGCGGCGCATCGTCGCCGACGGGATCGAAGTAGATCTGGCCGATTGGAATCGGGAACCGTTTCGAAGTGAGCGCATTGCCACCGTGGAGAATCACGTAGAAAGGTCGGCCGGACTCTCCATGTGCGACACATCCATCCACGGCTCCGAGTGCCTCTCCGGCGCCATTGCGAACCGTTACGCCCTGGAGTTCGAGGCGCTTGCCCCTCAATATCGGAGCGCGCATGAACTTCAAACATGACTTGATCGCTTCCATCACGCCCTCCCCTCTGCTTCAGGACCCGGGCACGACCTCGACTTCGCTGGACACGCGCCGCACGCCTCGCACGGCATTGGCGACCTCAACCGACTCGAGATGCGCCTCGAGCGACTTCGTCTTTCCTGAGAGCAGCACGACACCCTTGTTCACCGAGGCCACCTTGATACCGCTCGGCTCGACCCGTCGATTCGCTTTGAACGCCGCCTGAACGCTCTGCTTGATGGCGTCATCCGATCGATCGACGATCGCGCGCTGGCTGCGGGGAACGATCTGCAGCAGGTTCTTCACGGCCTTCGCTCCCTCGATTCCCTGCGCGACTTCATCGGCTCTCTCCTTCTCGACGGCGGTTGACACCATTCCATGTAGCGTCACGACGCCGTGGACCGTATCGACGTTGAGGTCCTTCGTGCTGATCCCATCGGTCGTCATGAGGGCAAGCTTGGTCTTCATCGTGACCCACGCGTCAGGCCGGTCGGCCGCCGCCGCGATGCCTCCACCCATCACGACGAATATCGCGATCGCGGACAGGCCTTTTGAGAGTATTCGATTCATGTTGTCCCTGAATTGAAGTTGTCCATATCGACAACTCGATATCAACATCGGTGCCAACGTGCGGATGACTCAGGACGGCGACTGAGACCACGAGGCACGCACAAAGGATGAGTCGCGATTTCGTAGCCATGTATGAAAACACTGCATAGTCGCGGCCGCGATCGTCGAGAAACCATCCATGCCCCCTGATCCCGGAATGCATGGCACTCTTCTTGGCGATGATCGGCTCATGGACGGCCGAGACACGCGGCGTCATGAGGCATACGCGGTACCTTCGGAGTCTCGCGCGAAACAGGCCGGAAAGAGCGCGCGGCATCCCATGAGATTGCAGTCTCTGCCTGCCGGGACCCCGCACGCGCGGCAGATTCCGAATGCCCGGCAAGCCGTCGTCAATGGCGGCTCAGATCGGGTGGGTATCAGTTCACCCGTCAGGAGCGTTTCGGCAGCAGCGATCGGTAACTTCATGAAGAGAGACGTGAACAGGCTGTGCTATCGTCGGGTCGTTCAGCGCCATCGCCTTGCGATCCCCTTCACCGCGCGAGGAGCCATGACCACAATCCGTGCCGCGATCCTCGGCCTCGTCGTCCTCGGAACTGCCGCGCCCGGGAGTGTCTCCGCGCAGTCGGCCACGCGCTCGTTCTCGTGGTTCGCGGAACTGGTCTCGAGCGACGCGTCGGCCAAGACCGTCACGGTAAAGGCGCTGGTTGAGGCCCACGTCACCCGTACGTTAGCGAAACTGGAGCCCGGGACGCCCATCGTGTTGATGTGGACGCACTTGGGCAGCGAAGCCGATGCCGTCCGGTACGTGGAACGCGCCGAGAGCGTCCCCGCCGACAGTGGCGGCTACATCGTCCGGGGGCGATACGTCGCGTCGGACGCGGCCGGCCGTACCCTTACCTTCACGACATCAGGATCCGACAAGGTTCTCCAGACCCTAGGGACCGCGAGAGTCGGCACACCAATCAGGGTTGCCTCATCCATGGAGGGCGTCCCCGCGGCGGTGGCGTTGAATGAGCGACCAAAGCCACGCCCGGTGATTGTGGCAAAGGCGGCTCCCGCGGCTGTCGGTCCTCCCCCCGCCAAGGTCGCGGGGCTATGGGCCATCGATACGAGCATCATGGGCAACGCGATCAAGCTCAAGTGCCAGCTCGAGCAGGACAGCGCGAAATTGAGCGGGACCTGCACAGGTCAGCCTTTGGGGGACGTCACGCTCACGGGAGGCGGGGTGACAGGAAGCGCCGTCGCGTTCCAGTTCGACGTGACCGCGTTCGGTCCCGCCCTTGTGTTTTCGCTCAAGGGAGAGGTCGATGCCCCCGGCATGGCGATGAAGGGCATGGTGAGCGTATCCGGCTTCGACGCACCGTTTACCGCCGTGAAGCAGTAAGGTACGCATCGACCCCCCGGGCGTACAATGGATGGGGTCTGGCAACGTCAGTCGTGGAGAGCAGCCAATGAGAATCCGACGCCCCGCAGTCCGGGGGCTGCTGATTGTGGCGGCCTTGGGGCCGCTGCTCGTCGCGGTGTCGAGCCGGCCGCAGGCCGCGCCGCAGGCGTCGACGCTCACGGTGTCGTCGGCGACCGACGCGCGCGGGGCCGTGGACAAGTACTGCGTCTCGTGCCATAGCGACAGACTGAAAACCGGTGGCCTCTCGCTGCAGGGGATCGATCTGAGCAAGCCCGCGGCCCATGCGGACACGCTCGAAAAGGTCGTCCGCAAGCTTCGTCTGGGCTCGATGCCGCCTCTTGGGTTGCCCCGGCCGGACCCGAACGGGTATACCGGGCTCATCACCTGGTTCGAATCGGGGCTCGACGGCGTCGCGGCGAGCACGCCAAATCCGGGTCGAACCGAGAGCCTCCACCGTCTCAATCGCGCCGAGTATCGGAATGCGATCCGCGATCTCCTGCACCTCGAGGGGCTCAACTTCGCGACGCTCCTGCCGGGCGACGATGCCAGCTACGGCTTCGACAATATCGCGGGCGCGCTTGGCATGACGCCGACGCACCTGGAGCGCTACATGGATGCGGCGCGATCGCTCAGCCGCATCGCGGTCGGCGACATCACCTTGCCCCCCGGCGGCGAGACGCACATGATCCCGCCCGATTTGTCGCAGGATGAGCAGTTCGCCGAGCTCCCGTTCGGCACCCGCGGCGGGGTCCGCGTCCAGCGGTATTTCCCGGCCGACGGCGAGTACATCATCCGATTCCAGGCATTCACCGGTGTCGGCGCCTCCGAGGCGGAGCCGAACTTCATCGAGTTGAGTGTCGACGGCCAGCGCGTCTTCTACGAACAGATGAAGCAAACGCCGATCAAGCACACGATTACCGGCGCGGACATTCAGGCCAATACCGACTGGGAAGTGCGGACGCCGATCAGGGCGGGCTATCGCGACGTGGCCGTCACCTTCGTGCAGACGACAGCCGGCCAGTTGGAAGACTATCTGCAGCCGTTCTTGCGGCCGCCGGGCATCTCTTCGTTTCGACTGACGCGAATGGGCGGCTACTCAGGCCCCTACGTGGGCCAGGTGTCGTTCACCGGACCGCTCAGTGTCGCGGGATCGGGTGATACACCCAGCCGGCAGCGGATCTTTGTCTGCGAGCCGTCGTCGACCGCGAAGGAAGAGCCTTGCGCCCGGACCATCCTGTCGACGCTCGCGCGTCGCGCCTATCGGCGGCCGGTGACCACCTCCGACGTCGAGCAGCTGATGACGTTCTACCGCAAGGGCCGTGCGGAGGGCGACTTCACGCGGGGGATTCAGATCGGGCTCGAACGCCTGCTTGCGAGCCCGGACTTTCTCTTCCGCATCGAGGTCGATCCCTCCAATCTCCGGCCCGGAGCCGTGTATCGTCTCAGCGACATCGAGCTGGCCTCGCGATTGTCGTTCTTCCTTTGGAGCAGCATTCCCGACGACGAGCTGCTCGACGTGGCCAGCCGCGGGCAATTGAAAGATCCGGCGATGCTGGAGCGTCAGACGCGCCGCATGCTGGCCGATCCACGCGCCGACGCTCTCGTCAGCAACTTCGCCGGTCAGTGGCTGCGCCTGCGGAACGTGCAGGGTACCGACCCGAACGCGGCGCTGTTCCCGGACTTCGACGAAAACCTTCGTCGATCGATGCGTCGGGAAACCGAGCTGCTGTTCGACAGCATCGTCCGGGAGAATCGCAGCGTGCTCGATTTGCTGAACGCGGACTACACGTTCGTGGACGAGCGGCTCGCGCGTCACTACGGGATTCCAAACGTCTACGGCAGCCATTTCAGGCGCGTGCCGGTGACCGATGCCCATCGCCGCGGGATTCTCGGTCAGGCGAGCATTCTGACGACCACGTCGCAGTCGAATCGGACATCTCCCGTGACCCGCGGCAAGTGGATCCTGGAGAATCTGCTGGGTGCACCGCCGCCGGCGCCCCCGGCCAACATTCCTCCGCTCGATGACACCAAGCTCGAGGGAACCCTGCGGCAGCGCATGGAGCAGCATCGCAAGAACGCGACGTGCGCCGTCTGCCACAGCGTGATGGACCCGTTGGGGTTCTCTCTGGAGAACTTCAGCCCGCTCGGTCAGTGGCGGACGACCGACGGCGGCTTCCCGGTGGACGCAGCCGGCGCGATGCCGGACGGACGAAAGTTCGAGGGCGTCGACGGACTGCGCGAGGCGCTGCTCGCCAAGCCGGACCTGTTCATCACCACGTTGACTGAAAAGTTGATGATCTACGCGCTTGGCCGCGGGATTGAGCCGTCGGACATGCCGGCGGTCCGGGGTATCACCCGGGAGGCGGCCCGCGACGGTCAGCGCTTCTCTACGTTGATCCTTGGGCTCGTCCGCAGCGTGCCATTTCAGATGCGGTCGGCCGCCAAAGACAACATCGAGCGGATCGCGGCGAAGAGCGCTCAGCAGTAATCGTCGAACCTTCAACGACCCGATGCGTGTGAGGAGACTGCAGTCATGGTAATCAAGAAGCTCGCGTTGCCGCGTCGCACGTTCCTTCGAGGGGTTGGTGCGACGCTGGCACTCCCGCTGCTGGATGCGATGGTGCCGGCCTTCACCGCGGTCGGCAGGACAGCCGCCGCCCCCATCCGCCGCATGGGGTTTATCTACGTGCCGAACGGATTCATCCGGGAGTACTGGACCCCGGATAAGGCCGGGACGGATTTCCTGCTGAAGCCGTCGCTGAAGGCGCTCGAGCCCTTCCGCGAACAGATGATTGTTGTCTCGGGCCTCGCCAACCTGCAGGCCGAAGCCATGGGGTCGCCTCCGGGCCCGCACTCTCGCAGCAGTGCGGCCTGGTTGACCGGCACACACGCCAAGTTCACCGAAGGGGCCGACGTGAGGGCCGCTATGAGCGCCGATCAGATTGCCGCCAAGACCCTGGGCGCGAACTCGGTGCTGCCGTCGCTCGAACTGGCGACCGAGCAGAACGAACAGATGGTCGGGAACTGCGAGGCCGGCTACAGCTGCATCTACCAGAACACGATCTCGTGGAAGAACGAGACAACGCCGCTGCCGATGGAGGTCCATCCACGTGTCGTGTTCCAGCGGTTGTTCGGCGATGGGGCCTCGGCGGGAGAGCAACGGCGCTATCTCCAAACGACCGGGAGCATTCTCGACGCGGTCACTGAACGGATCGGGGAGCTGGAGCGCCGGCTTGGTGCCAGCGACCGCGGGCGCCTCGGTCAATATCTCGAATCGGTAAGGGACATCGAGTCGAGGATTCAGCGCGCGGAAGCCAAGACAGACGACCCGTCACTCAATCTGCCGCCGCGGCCGGTGGATATCCCGCCGACCTTCGAGGAGCACGCCAAGCTGATGTACGACCTGCAGGTGCTCGCCTATCAGGCCGACATCACGCGCGTCATCGCATTCCAGCTCTGTCGCGAACTCAGCCCGCGAACCTACCCGAACATCGGCGTCGCCGGGCAGCATCACGCGTTGTCGCACCACGGCAACAACCCGGACAAGATCAAGGACGTCGCGAAGATCAACGCGTACCATGTGGAGCTTCTCGCCTACTACCTGGGCAAGTTGCGCGCGACGCCGGACGGTGATGGGTCGTTGCTGGATCACATGGTGATTCTCTATGGTGGCGGGCTCGGCAATCCCAACATACACGCCGTGGTCGACATGCCGAACCTCGTGATCGGCGGCGGTGCGGGTTCGCTCAAGGGTGGACGGCACATCGACTACCCGGCCGGCGATCGCGTCCGACATGCGAATCTTCTGGTCACGCTCCTCGACAAGGCTGGCGTGCCGGTGGACCATCTGGGCGACAGCACCGGCAAGCTTGGGTCTGTCGTCCAACCCGAGGGTCTTTCGGGGTTGTAGACGCTGCGGCACGACGTTGAAGGGGGTTGGAGGCACGTCATGAAGGTGGGGCGCTCGACTGCATCGTGGATTCCGCTGGCCGTGGTGCTGGCGGTCGGCGCGCAGCCCGCGAAGGCCGCCGCGCAGCAACAGGCCACGCCACCGCTGATTGACGCCGTCAAGGGAGGCGACCAGCGGGCGATCGACGCTCTGCTGCGCGCGCACGCGGATGTGAACGCGCCACAAGTCGACGGGACGACCGCCGTCCATTGGGCGGCGCACAACGGCGATCTGGCCACCGTCGACCGCCTGATCGGCGCGGGGGCCAACGTCGGGGCCGCGAACCGTTACGGCGTGGCGCCGATCTGGCTCGCGGCTCAAAACGGTCACGGCCGCGTCGTGGAGGCGCTGCTCCGCGCTGGTGCCGATCCGAATACCACCAGAGGCAGCAGCGGCGAAACCGTCCTGATGATCGCCGCCCGTTCGGGTCAGGTCGAGGTGCTGCAGCGACTGATTGCGCACGGCGCCGACGTGAACGTGAAAGACGCGATTCGCGGTCAGTCCGCGCTCATCTGGGCGGCGGGGGAAGGGCACGCGGGGGCGGTTCGCGTGCTGGCGAAAGCCGGAGCTGATCTCGAGATCCGGTCGAGCAGCGAGATGACGCCGCTCATGTTCGGCATCCGATCGGGGAGCATCGACACCGCGCGCGAACTCCTCGATCAGGGGGCAAACCTCAACGTGACGGGCCGCGATGGGACCACCATGATCTCGCTGGCCATCATCAACGCAAACTGGGAGATGGCGTCCCTCCTCGTGAGCCGCGGGGCGGACCCCAACGGCAACGACCCGATCCATGGCCGCCCGCTGCAGGCCCTGGCGTTCATGCGGAGGGCTGAAAATCGGGGCCTTTCCGGAGTGCTGCCCAGGCGGCCGTCCGGCGCGATCAGCTCGATCCGGCTGGCGGAGGATCTGCTGGCGCACGGCGCGCGGGTCAACGATCGCATCGACTGGAAGAATGCGAACAACATACCGCCGCACATGTCGCTTCCCTTCTTCTTCACGATCAGCTTTGTCGGAGCCACGCCGTTCTTCATTGCCGCCAAGAACGCCGACATCGAGCTGATGAAGTTTCTGGTTGCCAATGGGGCCGACCCCGAGATCCCGACGGCGCAGAAGATCACGCCACTGCTCGCGGCAGCGGGTGTCGGCTACTCGACTGGCGAATCGCCTGAGACCCCGGAGGAAGCCTTGAGGGCGGTGCAGTTGCTGCAGGCGCTCGGAAGCGACTTGAAGGCTGTCACCGACTTTGGCGGGGGACAGCCAATGGCTCCTCCCGGTGCGCCGGCGGGCGCCCGGGCGGCCGGGGGCGGCCGTCGTGCGGCGCCCCTGGACGGCGTTGGCGTTCTGCACGGTGCCGTCGCTCGAGAGGCTCCGGACCTGGTGAAGTGGCTCATCGAACAGAACGTCCCGCTCGATCAGAAGAACAAGAATGGCCAGACGGCGCTCGACACGGTGTACGTCGTCGCCTTGGGCACGACGAGGCTCACACGAGACGTCATGGCCGGATTGCTCAGGGACGCGATGACGGCGAAGGGGCTGCCCGTGCCTCCACCGCCCGCTCAATCGGACTATTGATGTCGCATCGATCGACACGCCACGCCGTCGCCCGCCGGTAGTGCATCATCCCCGCTCCGGACGGATCGGATGAACCGGCCGTCAGGCCGCGTCTGGATTCTGTTCGTGCTTGCGTGGGCCACTCAGCTGGGATCGATCACTTCAATCGAAGTCCTGAATTGGCGTGAGGAGCGCAGTCCACGTCACAATAGGCCGGTGTTGGGAGCTTGTAAGACGCGCGCGCTTCCGGTGGTGATGGCGGCGGCGCTCTGCGTGTCGTCCTGCGGGGGCGCTGGCGCGTTGTCGCGCGTGCAACAGATCCGACAGCGCGGATTTCTGGTGTGCGGCATCTCGCCTGGCATCGCCGGGTTCGCACAAGCCGACGCCGATGGCCGCTACCGCGGGCTCGACATCGATATCTGCCGCGCCGTCGCCGCGGCGATCGTCGGCACCGCCGACAGCGTCAGGTACGAACAGATTGCCTCGCTCGAGCAACTGCAGCGCTCGCCCAACATCGATCTCGTCTCTCGCCGGCTGACGTGGTCGTTGCGCCGCGAAGGACTCAACGTCCTCTTCGGGCCCATCGTCTTTTACGACGGCCAGGGATTTCTCGTGTCACGCCGGGTGGCGGTCGATCGCGCGAATCAACTGGCCGATGTGCCGGTGTGTGTCGCCGAAGGATCGGAGCACGACGTGACGTTGACCGCGTATTTTCGAAGGCAAGGCCTTGCGCTTCGAAGAGTTCCGGTTCCGGACGGAAGGCGCGCCGGGGACGCGCTGATGTCTGGTGCTTGTGACGCGTTCAGCGCCGACATCTCCGAGTTGGCATCGCTGCGTAGCAGGCTGGCACGGCCCGACGACGTGCGCATTCTTGCCGATCGTATTTCGCGCGAACCGCTGGCTCAGCTCGTTCGCGGGACAGACGTGGACTTGTTCGATGTGCTGCGCTGGACCGTCTTCGCGACCGTCTCGGCGGAGGAGCTGGGCGTCACCTCCGCCAACGTCGACGAGATGAAGACGAGCGCCGACCCGGACGTGCGTCGTCTGCTCGGAGTTGCGCGCGGGAACGGCGCCGCGCTGGGGCTTGACGAGGGGTGGGCCGCCGCCGTCATCAAAGAGGTCGGCAACTACGGCGAAGTGTTCGAGCGCAATCTGGGGCCGAACACGCCCATCAAGCTGGAGCGCGGTCTCAATGGCTTGTGGACTGCCGGGGGACTAATGTTCGCGCCACCCCTACGATAACCGACAGCATGACGACCCCGATGAACAGTGCGATCAACACGGTCTGGCCCGACGGCCCGCTGCCTTCGCCGGCGGGGGCGGTGGTTCCCGGTGTGCTCGCGTCCGCTGCTGCGGTTGCCTCACGCTCGACCTTGAAGCTCGCCTCAATGGCGCCCGACGTCTTGCGCGGCATTTTCTCGAGCTTCACCTTCTTGTAGCCCGGTACCACGAGAGTCATTTCAAGACGCTGAGGATCGGCCACTTCGCCGAGTTCCTTGATCAAGGCGCCAATGTCCGGGCTGCGGTAGTGTCCGGGCTTGTCGCCGGTGAACGGAATGCTCATGCCGGTGAGACGATCCTTGATCGTGATGTATGCGTAGTCCCTGACCGGCCGACCGGTGCTCGCGTCCTTGACGATGCCGAAGTAGACGAGATCGACCGGGCCATTTCCAGCGGGAAAGAACTCCTGTCCATTCGCCAGCAGTGTGCCGGCGCCGGCGAGCATGAGACCTGCTGCGACGATGATCGAGCGTGCAGTCGAATGTGACGTCATCATGGTTCTTCTCCTTCGACCCGTTCTAGACGAACCATCGCTTCTCGTAAAAAAGCATGGCGAGCGTGGTCAACGCCGGCGCCAGCCACACCCACGTGGGCGGAATGCGGTCACTGATGCTGCGTGGGACCACCAGCGCGATGGCGGTGCTGACGAGACCGGCCGTCGCCAGCCACCCATACCAGAGGATTACGGGGCCGGCGTCGGGATGCGTCTGCCAATGAAACCGGTTCGTTTCAGGGTAATAGCGAAAGAGCGCGAGATCGTAATAGAACGCCAGCCCATAGACCGCGCCGAACAGTATCGCGACGATTTTGAATGCAGAGGTCTTCACGGCAACAGTCCCTTGATGTTGTTGAGTACGTGTCCGATGAGAAAGCCCCACCAGACGATGAACGCGAGGAGCCATGTGAGGTATCGGCGAGACGAGGACTGCGCGGCCGCGAGGGGCTGCTGCCAGAACAGCCAGTAGGCGGGCAAGACGCCCAGGCCGATGGCCACGAGGTGTTCCTTGATTTCAAAGATGCCGTTGGCGGCGCGCGCGTCCATCTCCTCGAGCATCGGCCGCACATCGATTCTGTATTGAGGGTAGAGCAGCGCGCCACCGATCGACGTGACAATGAAAAGCACGATGATCGGGTTGACGTAGGCCGCGCCATTGACGCGCCTGAACCTGTCGATGAACGACCGCGGGCTCCCGCCAGCCGGAGCTGAAATGACGCTCAGCGCCTGGTGCGTCAGCCCGCCCAGGAGGGTGACTGCCAGCAGGCCGTGAACAATCAGCAATATCGTAATCATGACTTCCCCAGAATCTCACGAGCGACGCGCTCACCCGATTGTAGAGCGCCTTCCATCCATCCCATCCACGGCGACGTATGCTCCCCGGCGAAGTGGATACCGTCTTCCGGAGTCGCGGCGTGCGCGAGCGCGACGGTCATTTGTCCCGGCCGAGGCGCGACAAACGCTCCACGCGCCCACGGGTCCAGGTCCCACCGGTGCGACACCCCCTTCTCGATCTCGGTGCGCATCGCCGGAAACGCTTCGGCGACCAGTCCGATCCCGAATCTCAGGCTCTGGCCGGGTGTCATGGCGAGCGTCTCACGGGCCACGGCGCCGCCGACCGACGCGCCAAGGATACCGCGTGTCTGCATCAGTTGATCGTGGGTTGCATCCCAGACCTCAGTCGCGCGGTCGGTCCGGGCCGATCCGTTCAACTCCCCCTGTCGCCAGAAGCGGGTCTTCGACTGCAGGAGGAAACGGCCGACCGAGTGGTACGCGAGCTGCTCGATTGCCGCCTCCTTGTGCGGGGAAAACCGCGGCCGACGCTCGATGTGTCGCAGCGTGGTCAACGGAATCGCGACGACGAGCCGCGCCGCACTGATGCTGCGTACTGTTCCGTCCTGTTGATAGTCCACGCGCAGTCGCGCGGCCTGCCGCGTCACCCGCACGACGGGAGCATCGTAGAGGACGGCGTTCCCGAGGGCGGTCGCCATGGTACTCGGGAGCTGGTCCATTCCCCCCTGGATCTTGTAGCGCTGAGTGGACGCGCCGAGCATGGCGAACTGGCGGAGCACGTAAAGCGCCGATACCTCGGTCGAATCGCCACCGAGCGTCATGAGTGTGATGGCGTCCGCCGATGCGCCACGCGACCGAAGCCACTCCGGCCAAGTATGGCGGTCGAATTCGCGCCAGCGGGAGTACGAGGACAACGGCACGGTCGGATCGCCCAGATCCTGGGGCAATACGCCGACATAGCGTTCGAGGAGCGCTCGCTGCGTGAGAGCCTGCTCGCCCGGCTTGAGGTCGAGCAGCCACGCGCTCCGGTTCATGTCCGACGTGATGGCGCGGCGTCCGCTGATGACAGCGACTTCCGATCCTTGGGCCGACTCGAACGGCACCAGCGTCAGACCACAGGCGCGAACCGCGCGAAGCACCGCACGATGCGCGCCGGCGATTCGCACGGGGCCGGCTTCCGCATGGAGTCCCTGGTCGAACGGCGCCCGGAGTGTCAGCACCCGACCGCCGACACGCGGACCGGCTTCGAGGACGACGACCGATGTGCCCGCCTGGCGAAGCAGTTCCGCCGCCCGCAGCCCGGCGAGCCCGGCGCCGACCACGACCACCGACGCCGCGTTCCCGGGCGGAGGTGCGCCTTGGGAAAAGGCTCGCCGTGTCGGAACGGCATAGGCGGCGAGCTGAAGGAATCGTCGGCGATTCACGTTAGATATCTGACGCGGCGGCGACGAATTGTCAAGCAAGCAAGGAAGGCTGCAGCAAGGAGGGCTGCATGCCCATGGCCACCACGATGACGAAAAGGTACTGGGTCAGTTTCCCGGGGCGGGCCTGCTGCCGGCGAACGAGACCACTCGGGGCCTCGCCGCCACGAATGTCGCGCGGAAAAATGCGCGCGCCCGCCTTGGGCACGACGAGGCTCACACGAGATGTGATGGCCGGGTTGCTCCGCGACGCGATGAAAGCGAAGGGGCTGCCGGTGCCTCCACCGCCCTCCGCTCAATCGGACTATTGATGTCGCATCGATCGACCCGGGGATGAGGCCTCAACCCTGTCCGCAGCCGGCGCCCAGACGCCACGCCGTCGCCCGGGGGCCCGGCGTCGCCGGCCGGTAGTGCACCGGCGCTAGCCACGACGCTCGTCGAGGTCGACTTGCTGGCATGGCGATCAGATCGGCCAACCAATTGGCCGCAGCGGCCAATTCCGCGCAAGCCTCTCATTTTCCGCTTGATCTGGTCTGCCGACTCGGAGACCATCGCGCGCTACGGGATCTGCTCTGGCAAGCGCGCTTGCCATGGAGCTTGACGGACGCTAGGTGCGCGTTGTCGCAGATGGTGAATGGGCCAGGACGTCCGGTTGTTATTCTTCGTGACGACAGCCCCGCGCGTCGCACGACCCTGACGGCTGTACTCAACACCGCCGGATGTCAGGTTCGCGAAGTGACCAGTCTGTCGGCATTGACCGACTTGGCGCGCCGCTCGCCCCCCGCCCTCGTTGTGGTTGGCATGGCCCCTTCCGAAGAGAGTGAGACCCTCGCAGCCCTCGAGCGTCTTCGTGCGATCGATCGACGACTCCCCATCGTCTTCGTCGTGGCGCAGGGTTCCGAGACGCTGGCCGTCGCTGTGCTTCGGGCGGGAATCAAAGACTATTTCAGCGGACCGATCGACGATCACGTGCTCGCGCTGAGCATCAAACGCCATCTCGCGCGGGCGCAGCGATCCGACGATCCCCGGGAGTGTTCCCGCGGCCCGGGGGTGCCGAAACTGATTGGCTCGAGCGGCTTCATCAGAAAAATCGAAGACTATCTCGACAAGGTGGCGGAGCGTGATGTCACGGTCCTCATCACCGGAGAAACCGGCACCGGCAAGGAGCTCGTGGCGGCGCTCATTCACGCCAGGAGCCCTCGCCGACACGGCGGTTTCGTGTCGGTCAATTGCGCGGCGATTCCGGAAGGCTTGTTCGAGAGCGAGCTCTTTGGCCACGAACGCGGAGCGTTCACCGGGGCCGTGGGCCCGCGTCCAGGCCTGCTTCAGGTCGCCGATCGGGGGACCGTACTTCTCGATGAAATCGGGGACCTGGGCCTCGTGGCCCAGGCGAAGGTCCTCCGGGCGATCGAGTCGCGCGAGGTCTATCGCGTGGGTGGGAGGAAAGCCATCCCACTCGACGTCCGCGTGGTCGCGGCGACGAATCATGATTTGGAACGGGCTGTCGACGAAGGACGCTTCCGCAAAGATCTGTACTTCCGCCTTAACGTGGCGCGCGTGCATCTCCCCCCGCTCCGTGAACGTCGGTCGGACATCGTGTCGTTGCTCGACCACTACCTCGGCGAGTTGAATGCTCGGAACCGGGTCCGCGTCGAGGGGTTCAACGACGACGCGATTGATGCCCTGCGAGGATACGACTGGCCAGGCAATGTGCGCGAATTGAAGAATCTGCTCGAAGCGATCTTCGTGTCTCCGCCACCTCATCGTGTCGGTATCGACGATCTTCCCGAAGCCTTCCGGCTGCGGTTGGGCGCGGTCAGCAGCCTCCCGGCCGCCGAGCGCGCGCGGCTCATCGAGGCGCTGTTCGCCGCAAACTGGAACAAGAGCCACGCGGCCAAACTGCTGCACTGGTCGCGGATGACGGTCTACCGGAAGATGGCCAAGTACTCGGTGCTTCGAGCGTCCACACCGTCGCCGCTCTCTCCTGTCCGCCGCGCGCCGGCGTCTCGCCGCCGGTAAGCCGCCAACCGTCTCAACCTCACCATCCTGCGACGTTCTGTGACAGTGGTTGTGTGACACATCGCACTCACCAGCCTTCGATGTGACGTGTCACACGCAGTGTCACATGCACTCGTCCGACGCGACGTGACGCGGAGGCCGATTCTTGAAGCAAGTCTCGATGTTGCAACGGGTTTGCACGGGCATCGGAACCCAACAGGTCCTGCGGCATCGAACGTGCGATCGACAGTGCCAGTTACCAATGCCACGTCACGCGACCAACGCAAGCCCAGGCCCGGCCAAGGGGTCGTACGCGAACTACTTCGAAGTCGGCCACACAGCATTCGAGGTCGTCATCGACTTCGGCCAGACCTACGAGGGAAGTGCCCCCACGCCGTGCCACACACGGATCGTCATGAGCCCGGTGTATGCGCACGGATTGCTCCGGACTCTGCAGGACGCGCTAGAGCAGTACGACGCCAGCTTCGGCCACTCAGCGACATGAGACATCGATCGTGGCAAACTTCACCTCGATAGCCGCGGCTGGCAAGAGCATCGAACGTCTGCTGACGGCGGCGTTTGCCGAAGCGCCGGTCCCGGTGGCGAACAAGACGACGAAGGCCTATCTCGTGCGAAGCGAGGACTTCGATCGCCATTCGCCGGCCACCATCATCGTTCGGCCTGCCCTGTCGATATTTCTGTACCACGTCGACGTAAACAAGACCATGCGCGCGGCCTGGTCGGGCGTCACGTTTCACGACGGCACGCCGCATCTTCCACTGGACTTGCACTTTCTCCTCACGCCCTGGGGCGACAACGCCGAGGCCGAGGGAGCCATCCTGGGTCGCGCGATGCAGTGCCTCGACACGACCCCGGTGATGAGCGGGCCGCTGCTCCACCATTCCGGCGAGTGGGCCCCCAACGAAGGCGTGCAGTTGCTGATGGACGAGATGTCAACCGAGGCGGTGATGCGCACGTTCGACTCCTTTGCGTGCGACTACCGCGTCAGCGTGCCCTATATCGCGCGCATCGTCCGACTCGACGGGCGGAGAGCGTCGCCCCCGGCGGATGCCACGACATTCGTGACCGGAATGGTGCCGCGGCGATGAACGAGATTCTGGAGGCCCGGTTCGTCGAGCAGATCGATCGGCTCGTGCTGGGGATCGAGCCGGTCGATGCCCAGCGCCGCGCGCGAATCGCCCACCGCATCGACGTCGCGCTCGATGGGGTCCCCGTTCTTCCACCGGGCGGCTCCATGGACACCGGGTTCGACCCGGATCCCGTCGGACTGCTGCCCAGCCTGCCGCGACGCGACTCGGGCCGCCATGCGCTGGTGTTCACGTCAGGCTGCAAGTCGCGGATCACGGCCCGGTCGTTCCATCCATCGCGGCGCGTCATTCTGTTCACGCCGCCCGTCGAATCGCCCGTCACGATCCGGTTGTTCGATGCGTCGCGGCGCTTCGTCCCGCGACGCATTCGCTATCCGATTCCCGCAGACATCACGGTGCAGGCGCCGCCCTCCCGGGTGCGGCGGCCGGCGCTATTCCCCGGGGCGGCGTACGCTGGCGGCCCGACGGCCACCGGTATGCGCGGCCGCGTCACGTGGAAGCAGTCGACAGTGAACGAAGAGCCGGCCCGGTGGGTCCGCGTCGAAGCCACGATCAACGGGCAGGTCGTCGGCCGCGCGCACGGCGACGATCGAGGCGAGTTTCTTTTGATGCTCGAGAGTCAGGCAGCGGGGATCGGCGACCTGCATTCGCCACTGGTCGCGCAGGTGACGGTCTTCGGACCACCGGTGCCTCCGCCCGTCGTGGCCAACGACCCCTTGGGCGACTTGCCGATCGAGGAGTTGCTCGCCGATCCAGACGTGATCTCGCCGGGCGAGAGGCTTCCACCACATTACGCGGCCACCGCGAACAGCACGAGGGCCGTCGCGTTCGAGCTCGGAGTCTTGCTAACACACCAGCAGAAATTCTTTTTCACCGTGTAGAGAGCGCGTGGAAGACAGAAGGAGCGAACGATGCCCGAATATCTGGCCCCGGGAGTCTACGTCGAGGAAGTCAGCTTCCGCTCGAAGTCGATCGAGGGCGTGCCGACGAGCACCACCGGTTTCGCTGGCATGGCGCGGTACGGCCCGGTCCGCTATCTCGACGGGCCATCCACGACCGAGCCCCGGTTGATCACGAGCTTCACGGAGTTCGAGAGCGTCTATGGCGGCCTCGGACTGCTCCATGTGCCGACCGACGTGGACGAACGATTGTGTTACATGGCGCACGCGGCGCGCTCGTTCTTCCTCAACGGTGGCACGCGCCTCTACATCGCCCGCGTGTTCAAACCACGGGTCACCGGCGGCGTGACCGATCCCGGCATCGCGACGCTGTCCATCCCGGTCAGTGGCACGACGGCCACGTGGACGGCGCGCTGGCCGGGCCTGATGGGCAATGCCTGGATCAAGGTGGAGGTGATCCGGAGCAAGAGCGCGGCGTACCCCGACAAGAGGTTCGGCAATGCGGTGCAGGTCAACGGGGCCAAGCTCGGCTCGATTGTCGAGGTGACGGCGGGTCCGAACACGGTCGTTGACGGTGTGACGCCAACGCTGGCGAATCTGGCGGAGATCTCGATCGACCCCAACGACGGCCGCCAGCTGTTCAACCGCGGCGGCGCCACCTTCCTGCCCAATCCGAACGACGTCATTCAGAACCTCACCTTGCGCGTACGGGTCACGATCGACGACCGGTCGTTCACGGTCATCGACAGTCTCGAGGTCGTTCCGGGGACCAGGCGGTACATCGGCAGGATCTTCGACAAGGACAACCCCGAGAACGAGAACGCCGTGGTGTGGCTCGACTGGAAGCCCGGCGCCGCCGTGGGCAACGATGTTGGCGCGAACCTGATGGTGGCGCTCGTCGCCAATTCGGACAAGCGTCTGGCGCGTGGCAATGATGGCGTCGTGGTGACGGCGACGGATCTGGAGGGCGCCGAATCGGATCCCGACGATGTGACGAAGAAGGCCACTGGGCTTGGCGCGCTGGGGGAAATCGACGACATCGCGATTGTGGCGCTGCCCGACGCCGGAGGTCTCGACAGCGACGTTGAAGTTGAGGCCGCGGCCGACGCGCTGATTGCGCACGCGGAGAACCTTCGCTATCGCATCGCGGTGATCGATCCGCCGCCCTCGTGCTCGCTCACCAAGATACGCGGCTTCCGCGGCAGGTTCGACAGCGATTACGCCGCGCTCTACCACCCGTGGCTCGAGATCCTCGATCCGAATGAACGGCCACAGCAAGGGGCGCCACCCCAGCGGCTCCTGATGCCGCCGAGCGCGTCCGTGACGGGCATCTACGCCCGTACCGACATTCTGCGCGGGGTGTACAAGGCGCCCGCCAACGAAGTCGTCCGCGGTCTCACGAAGTTCGAGATCAATATCAACAAGCGCCGGCAGGATGTGCTCAATCCCGAAGGGATCAACGCCCTTCGCTTTTTCGAGGGACGCGGGAATCGGGTCTGGGGCGCGCGGACCATGAGCTCGGATCCGGAATGGAAGTACGTCAACGTCCGTCGGCTGTTCATCTATCTGGAGCACTCGATCGACAAGGGGACGCAGTGGGCGGTGTTCGAGCCGAACAACGAGCGCCTGTGGGCGAACGTCCGCAGCACCATCGAAGACTTCCTGCTCGTCCAGTGGAAGTCTGGGGCGTTGATGGGCACGAAACCGGAGGAAGCGTTCTTCGTTCGGTGCGATCGCACCACGATGACGCAGAACGATCTCGACAACGGACGGCTCATCTGTTTGATCGGCGTGGCGCCCACCTACCCGGCCGAGTTCGTGATCTTCCGTATCGGACAGTGGACAGCAGATTCGCAAAGTTAGCGTCAGCGATTGACTGATCGGAGGCGATGAGATGGCGACCCCTCGCGACAATCCGTACGGCGCGTTCAACTACATCGTGGCGCTCGGCAGTGCCCAGGGTGACGGCTCGCTCGGCGCGATCGTCGGCGGATTCTCGGACTGCTCGGGACTGGGGTTCGAGGTCAGCTACTCGGACTACCGCAACGGTAACGAAATGGTGAACACGGTCCGGCACGTGCCCAACACGTTCAAGAACGACGAGATCACGCTCAAGCGCGGTCTCGTCGGCTCTGACGATCTGTTTGCCTGGTTGAAGGGGGTACGCGACGGCACCGCGGACCCGCGATCGGTGACGATCACGCTGCTCGACGAAGCGCGAAGTCCCGTCGCTGTCTTCAAGCTGCTGAAAGCGCAGCCCAAGAAATGGACCGGGCCGACGCTTGCGGCCAAGGGCGGTGGCGAAGTGGCGATGGAAGAGCTCCATCTGGTCCACGAAGGCATCGAGTACCAGTAGACCGGAGCCCCGTGAGCCCGCTCCCGACTGTTCCCCTTGTGCTCGGTGCGCCCGGCATCTACCAGACGCCCGTGACGCCCCTTCATGGGCTCACGGGGGTGCGGATGGATGTTTGCGCGTTCGTGGGCGTCGCGCCGCGCGGTCCCGCGCGCGCGCCTGTGTTCGACAACGACTGGGCACCCAAGCCGTGTGCCCTGGGGACGCGGGTTCAACTGGCCCTCCCAGTCGCCGTCGAAAGCTGGAGCGCGTATGCGCGACTCTTCGGGACGTTCGAAGGGCCGGGGTTGCTGCCGTACGCGGTCGCTGCCTTTTTCGACAACGGCGGGCGACGCGCCTACATCGTCCGCATCGTGCATCGGTACGTTCACCCAGACGGCTCGCCCGACGCTGCGAGCAACGCACAGGGGGTCGCTCATGCGGTCTTGGCCCGCGCGGACTCGACCCCGCTGACGGCTATCTCGGGGCGACCGGTCTCGGTTCGCGCCCGCAACGAAGGAAGCTGGGGCAACCAGCTGCGAGCGCAGCTGCGGTTGGTGCCGCGGGTCCTTGCGCTCGGTCCCTCGGACCTGTTCGCGGATCGAATTCGGGTTCCAATGGGCATTGAGATCGACCGCGGCGCGACGCTGAGGCTCTTTCTCGGCGTCGGCCTGAAGGCGATTCGCCGCGTCACGGCGGTCATCGACGACTGGAACCCGATCGATGGTTCGCGGGAACGGTCGGCGTGGTTCGACGCGCCGACCGCGTCCGTGCCAGTGTCCGCCGAGCTCGTCGACGGCGTGTTGACGATTGACGACGGCGTCAATCCGACCGAAACGCACGAGCATCTCGGCCTAGCATCGAATCATCCACGCTGGCTGGCGGCGGTCTTGGCCCAGGAGTCGGCGTTGCTCTATCCATACGGCGACCCCAATCCGCTCACGAACTGGCTCGACTCGGATCTCGACATCGATCCCGACCTCGCGTCGGCCCAAACGACCGCGTTCACCGACGGCCAGGATCGCTACGAGGACATCGTTCCGGACGACTTCTTCGACCCCAAGTGGGTCATCGGGGACGACTGCCCGGCCTGCGGCATCCACTCGCTGGTCGATCTGAGCGACCTGTCGCTCGTCGTGGCGCCTGATGTGTACTCGCCCGGACCGATCGCGCCGCTCGAAGCGATCGTCTCGCCGGCGACCTTTGCCGGGCCGGAGTTTGCCGAGTGTGTGCCGGCTCGAGCGGCCGCCACGCAGGGTCCTCCGGCGTCGTCGCTCGAGGGCCTTCGACTCGACCCGACGCAGGATCTCGACACGATCGCCGCGCTGCAGCGGCGCATGACCGACCTGGCCGACGCGCTCGAGTCGTTCATCGTGCTGCTCGATGTGCCGCCCGGTTTGAGCCGCAGGCGCATGCTTCACTGGCGCGCGACGTTCGACACCGCGTACGCCGCAGCCTACTATCCCTGGATCGCCGTCGCGCGCGCCGACGACGCGCGCGACGCGAAGTTCAGCGTGAATCCGTCGGCGTTTGCCGCAGGCATCATCGCCCGGCGCGAGGCACAGTTCGGCGTGCAGTACGGGCCGGCCAACGCCGTCGCGGCGGGCGCGGTGGCGGTCGACGATTCCATCGCGCTGTCGCGTCACGGCGAGCTGCACCAGAGCGCCATCAACGTCTACCTCCTCGAGCGCGACGGCGTGCGATTGACGGCTGCTCGCACGCTCTCGCTCGATGCGAGCTGGCGTCAGCTGAACGTGCGGCGCCTCGTGACGATGATCCGTCGCGCGCTCGACCAGCAGATGCAGTGGGCCGTGTTCGAGCCGAATTCCGGCCGGCTGCGCGAGCAGATCTCGAATGCGCTCGAAGCCTTCCTCCGTCAGCTGTACCGAGCGAACGCGTTCGCCGGCGCGACCGAAGACGAGGCGTTCTTCGTCACGTGCGACGACATCCTGAATCCGCGCCAGTACGAGGAAGCGGGGCAGGTGATTGCCCACGTCGGTATCGCTCCGGCCGAGCCGCTGGAGTTCATCGTGCTCGATGTCGCGCGCGCCGGCGACTCGGTCGTGATCGCGGAGGCACGCTGATGGCGGCGGGCGGCCTGGCGGGCACCTTCAACTTTCGCGTCACGCTGACCCGCAGCGACGGCAAATCCCCGGCGGCGCTCGGCGATGGCGGCTTCCAGGAGTGCACGGGCCTGGAGATCGAGATGGACGTGCAGGAGCTGCAGGAGGGTGGCCGCAACGATGGAACCGTGCGGCGCGTCGGCCGCGGCAAGTTCAGCAACATCGTGCTCAAACGCGGCATGTTGTTTCCGAGCCAGGGCAAGGTCGACAACCAATTGTGGCGGTGGATCCAGGACGTGCTGCGGGGCGTTCGGCCGGTCGCGCGGTACGACGGCGTCATCGAAGTGCTCTCGGGCGATTTCCAGGCCACCGTGGCGACGTGGACGTTCGATCGAGGGCTGCCGCAGAAGGTGGCCGGGCCGCAACTCAATGGGAAGACCGGTGAGATTGCGATTGAAGAGCTGACCATCGCCCATGAGGGGCTGCGGTTGAAGATCCAGGGTGTGTGATGTCGACGTTGACGAAAGCCACGCTCGAGGAAATCAGCGCCGACAAGGCGGCGAAGCCCGTCGAGGGCACCAAGATCGAGGTGCAGTTCAACCCGGCGTCGTTGAAGCTCGAGCTGGCGAACAAGGTCGAAGGGGGCGATACCAAGGCTCGTCAGGTTCGCCAGTACCTCGGCAAGACGTCGACGACGCTGTCGTTTGATTTGCATTTCGACTCGGCCGATCTGGCGACCCCGGACGGCGACCCCGTTTCAGTGCGAACGCTGACCGCCATGGTCGAACGGTTCGTGCTGCCCAAGGGCACGGGGAACACCAAGCAGAAGCCGCCGAAAGCGCGGTTCCACTGGGACAAGCTCAAGATCGACGGGATTATCGAGAGCGTCTCGATTGATTTCGATCTCTTTGCGGCCAATGGGACGCCCCTTCGCGCCAAGATGGGCGTTTCCATCAAGGAACAGGACGCCAAGTACGAGCTCCTCGAGTCGGGCCCCGGCGCGAACAAGGCGGGCAATGCGACGCCACCGGGAGTGTCCGGCAGCGGTCCCGGCAGCACGGGGGGTGGGACACCGGACCGTAGCGCCGAAGCCCTCGCAGGTGAGTCGGCCGCCGATTTTGCCGCGCGGATGGGTCTGGACCCCGCGGCGTGGCGCGGGATCGCCGCTGCCGCGCGCGGTGGCAGTTCGCTCTCGTTGACAGGCGGCGCGACGATCGACTTCAGCTCGACCTTGTCGGTGGGCGCGGGCGTCGGCCTCTTGGCCGGCGTCGAGGCTGGAATCAGTGCGTCTCTCGATGCGTCGTTCGGCTTGGACGTGGGTGCGTCGGCCGGTGCCGGCGTCTCGGTGTCGGCCGGCGCCTCAGCCGGCTTTGCCCTGTCGGCGGCCGGCGGCGTGGCGGCGGCGATCGAAACCGTTGCGATCATGCAGTCGGAGAGCGCCGCCGGCGCCGCCAGGCAGTCGTTCGGTTCGGCCGTCCCGGCGCTGTCACCCGATCCGCCAGCGACGACAGCGGCGACGAGCGCCATGTCCCATCAACCTCGCACGCCCCTTCGGCTGTCCGGGTCGCCGTCGGACGCCGCGCGGGCCGCCGCCCCGCGGGCGCCGGCGCCACCGATGTCGGACCCGCGGGCCACGTCGTTCGGGTTCGGTGTGCCGTTGAGGCCACGGGCGGGTAGCGCGGCGAATGTGCGGGCCAGCGCGAGGACCGGTCGCATTCCTTTGCGGTCGCGATCGCATGTCATCGACGCGCCGATCGCGAGCGATCCGACAGTCGCGCCATGGATGCAGTTGCCGTCCGATATCGTTCGGCGCGCCGCGGATCGAACCGAGTCGCGCCGCCACCCCACACGACCGTGCGGATGCAGTGGGACGTGTCACCACGGAGGACGTTGATGCCTGTCACCATCGGAGAACTGACGACCGACGTGATCGCCGAAGCCGGGGATGGATCCGCCCCGTCCGCGCCGGCGCCGCACGACGACCAGAAAGACGCGACCTCGGTTCGCGCCCGCCTCGCGGTGATCGCGCGTCAGGTGCTTCGCACGCGCGCGGAAGGCTTCGATGACTGATCTGTTCCTGTCGAAAGCGCCGGTCTTCAAAGTCGCCGGACAGACGAGCGGCGAGCTCGCGCGCGACGTGTCGCGACTCGAGATTGAAGAGGCGACTGACGGACTCAAGACCATGGTGCTGCGCCTCGTCGCCGAAGGACCCAAGGACAACGCCGCGGAAGAGGATCAGCTCTATCTTGACGGCCAACTCGTCGACTTCGGCAAAGAGATCGAAGTGTCCGTCGGCCCGAGCAACGATGCCCGCATCGTCTTCAAAGGCGTGATCAGCGCGATCGAAGCGAGCTTTGCCGAGGGTGTCGAACCACATGTCACGCTCTTCGCCGAAGACACGCTGATGAACCTGCGCATGACGCGGCGGATGAAGACCTGGGAACACGTCACCGATGCCGGCATCGCGAGCGCCATTGCGTCGGCCAACGGCCTGGCCGCCGACGCGTCTGCGCCGGGCCCCACCTACGAAGTGGTGCAGCAGTGGAACCAGAGCGACCTGGCTTTTCTCCGCGAGCGCGGACGGCTCATCCAGGCGGAAGTCTGGTTCGAGACCGACAAGCTCTGCTTCAAGACGCGCGGACACCGGTCGGCACCCTCCTTGACGCTCGTGCAGGGACGCGACCTGATCGACGTACACATTCGGGCCGATCTCGCGCATCAGCGAACGAAGGTCAAAACCAGCGGGTTCGACGCGAGCACCCGGGGCGGGATCAACGAAAAAGCGGAAGCCGACGCGATTCA
>JBGOTP010000018.1:0-26470 GCA_041476545.1 Vicinamibacteria bacterium
GAATCTGGGCGACTATCCGAACCGCAATCACGCCTCAACGTTCGCTAGAGGCGAGTTCCTGAAGTACCACGATTCCGACGACGTGATGTACCCGCATTGCCTCGAAATCATGTTGAAGGCCCTGCGGGCGCACCCGTCGGCCGCGTTTGCCCTTTCCCGCAGCGGTGCCTGGCCGGGGGGCGCGTGTCCCATGCTCCTCACGCCTCGGATGTGCTATCAGCGCGAGTTTCTGGGTTTCGGCCTGTTCAATCAAGGACCCGCCGGCGCGTTGTTTCGGACCAGCGCGTTTGTCGAACTGGGACGGTTTCCCTTGATCGGCTCGCAGTCGGACGCGCTCTTCTGGATTGCGGCGTGCGCCAAGCGATCCGTCGTGCTCACGCAGGGCGATCTCTTCTACTACCGCGTCCATGCCGGCCAGGAGCTGTCTGCCGCCGGACCATACGGGCTGGCGAAATTCGAAGGGACCATGTTTCGAGCGCTCGATGCGCCCGACTGTCCGCTCGACGCTGACGAACGTGAACAGGCGAGACGGAATCTGACGATGGGTTTCATCAAGCGCACGATACGTGACCTGCGCCACGGGCATCCCCGGCTGGCTCTGTATCGGCTTCGGCACACCACGCTCACCTTCGCGGAGTGGCTTCGGTACGCGCGACGTTCACGGCGCGACGTGACCGCCGGCACGCCTCAGCCGGACGCGGGGCAGCACGCATGAAACGCCGGCACGCATGAAGATTGTCCACGCACTCGGCTGGTACTACCCCGAGAGCCTCGGCGGCACCGAGGTGTACGTGGCCGGCCTCTGCCGTCGGCTGGCGGCCGCCGGACACGATGTGTCCGTCGCGGCTCCGGAAGCTGGCCGGGCCGAGGCGGGGGAGTATCTCCACGAGGGCGTTTTGGTCTTTCGCTATCCGGTGCCCGCGCTGCCAACCCGATCCGAAGCTCAAGGCCTGGTGGCAGCTCACGGCGCTGAGCTGTTCGCTGAATGGCTTGCCACCCAGCGTCCGGACGTGCTGCACGTGCATAGTCTCGTGACGGGCCTCGGCCTGCACGAGATGCGCGCGGCCCGTCGTCTCGGCATTCGCCTTGTGCTCACGCATCATCTGCCCTCGCTCGGCCATGTCTGCCGCATGGGTACGCTGATGGAGCGGAACATTCGGCCGTGCGATGGCATGGCGTCTCCACGCCGCTGCACCGCATGCGTGCTCGTCTCGCGCGGACTGTCTACCGCGGCCGCCGCGACCGTTTCAATTCTCCCGCCTTCAGTGAGTGCGGCCTTCGGGACGATCCCCGGTCCACTGGGCACTGCCCTTGGCATGCCGGCTTCCATCGTTCGCGACCAAGCACGGCGCCGTGAGCTGTACGAACTGGTGGACTTCCAGGTCGTATTGAACGACGCGGGCCGGCACATTCTCATCGCCAATGGCGCGCCCGCCGAGCGCGTGGTGCTGAACCGGCTCGGCACGGATCATCAAACGGTTGTCAGAAAACCGTCCGTCCGTCAGGCGCCGACCAAGCTGCCGGTTCGAATGGGCTATCTGGGCAGGATCGACGAGGTCAAGGGCGTGCGCGAGCTTCTTCTGGCCGTTGCGAAGCTGCCGCGCGACACACCGTTCACTCTCGAAATCGTTGGACCGATGCAGTCAGTGGGCACGCCGAACCTGGCGGAAGAACTGCGGCGACTCGCTGCTGGCGATTCGCGGGTGGCGTTTTGTCCCGCGGTCGCATCCGCGCAGGTGCCCGTGGTGCTCGCGGGGTGGGATGTCTTGTGCTGCCCATCGACCTGGTTCGAGAATGGCCCGACCGTTGCGCTGGAGGCGATGGCCGTCGGCACGCCGCTCATCGCCAGCCGCATCGGCAATCTCGCTGAGATCGTGCAGGACAACGTCAACGGACGACTCGTGGCGCCGGGTGACGTCGATGGCCTTGCCGCCGCCATTCGGGAGGTCGCTGAACGTCCGGACCGGACGATCGATCGTTGGCGGGCCGCACTCGGATCGATTCGCTCGCTCAATCACGTTGCGAATGACTACGAGGCGCTCTACGCGCGTCTCGGTGTGAGACCGGCCTCGCGCGTCCCAGCCCAGTCATGGCCCGCATCTGCGTGATCACGGCAGGTCACCTGTCCACCTGCCCTCGCATGACGAAAGCCGCCGATGCGCTGGCGTCGGCCGGTCATGACGTGCGCGTCGTCAGCACACGTCAGACCGCGTGGGCCGTGCAGGCGGACGAGGAGATGCGGCGAACACGCGCGTGGCCATGGAGCGTTGTGGACTATCGGCCGGATGCCGGCCGTCTGCTCTACGTGACGTCCGGACTCCGTAGTCGTGTCGCCGTCGCGGTCACGAGACGTCTCGGCGCCGCGCGGGTGCCGTTCCGCCTCGGTGTCCATGCGTACGCGCGCGTGCATGCCGAGCTGGTGACGGCGGCCCTTGAAGCACCGGCCGATCTCTTCTATGGCGGGACGACGGGCGCTCTCGCCGCCACCGCGGAAGCGGCGGCACGCGCCGGTGCGCAGTACGGCCTCGACCTCGAGGATTTTCACGGCGAGGAACAGGAAGGGTCCGATGGCCGGCTGATGAATGCCCTGGGGGATCGCATCGTGCGGCACGTGCTCCCGGGCGCCAGGTTCGTCACGACGTCGAGTGCGGCGAACGCGGCCGAGTACCGGCGCCGGTACGGCGCGGACGCAGTGACGATCAACAATACCTTTCCGCTCCCGCCGCAGCCGCCGGCCATCTCGCGCGCCGACGGATTGCCGCTCAAGGTGTACTGGTTCAGTCAAACGATCGGGCCGGGCCGCGGGCTCGAGGGGTTTCTTCGCGGGGCTGGCGCCGCGGCCGTGCCAATCGAGCTTCACCTGCGCGGTCGCTCCTCGCCTGGATACATTGAAACGCTCACGCAGCTCGCGGCGTCCACGGCGCCCCGACTGTCGGTCGTGACGTCAGATCCGGAGCCGCCTGATCGGATGGTCCCCCTCTGTCAGCCTCACGACATTGGACTGGCGATCGAAGAGGGCCACATGCAGAGTCACGAATTCAGTCTGAGCAATAAAGCCTTGACGTACATTCTCGCGGGTCTTGCCGTCGTCCTCACCGACACAACAGGGCAGCGGGAATTGGCGCAGGAACTCGGTGAAGGCGCGCTGATGTATCGCGAAGGGGATCATCAGACCCTGGCCGATGGACTCCGGCGCTGGTATCTCGAGCCGGATCGGCTGCTCTCGGCGCGGCGAGCCGCATGGTCGGCTGCCGTTCGGCACTGGCACTGGGAGCACCCGTCCCAGCGGGGCGCGCTCGTGCACACCGTGGAGGGTGCGTTCGCATGAGCGGGAAGCGACTGCGTGTGTTGCTCGTCATGGACCCGTTCATTGCCGTGCCGCCACGACACTACGGCGGCATCGAACGCGTCATTGCCGACCTCGGCAACGGGTTGCGGCGCCAGGGTCATGATGTCACGTTGTGGGGCGCGCCTGGATCCCACATCGAGGGTGCCACCGTTGTTCCGTTCGGTGAAGAAGGCGAGTGGACGCGCTGGAGCAACTTCCGCAATACCGCCACGGTGACCGCGCGGCTGTATCGCGGACGATCGAAGTTCGACGTCGTACACAACTTCGGACGTCTGGCGTACCTGACCGGCGTGCTGTCGTGGGATCTCCCGAAAGTTCAGACGTACATGCGCACCGTGACCCCGGGCAACATGCGCAAGGTTCAGGCGCTTGGCGCGAAGCGGCTGTGCTTCACAGCGGTGAGTGCGGCCATCGCGAAGACGGGTGAGCCAGGCGGCGGAGACTGGCGGGTCATCTACAACTGCGCGTCACGAGACCTGTATCAGTTTCATCCCGATGTCGATCCGGCCACCGCGCCTCTGGTATTCCTCGGCCGTCTGGATCGCTGCAAGGGCGCGCACACCGCGATCACGGTGGCGCAAGCCCTCAACCGCGAACTCATCATTGCTGGCAATGTGGGAACCCTGTCTCACGAAAAAGAGTACTTCGAACGCGAAGTGCAGCCGCGCATCGACGGCAAACTCATTCGTTACATCGGACCAGTGGACGACCGGCAGAAGAACGACTTTCTTGGCGGAGCGGCCGCGCTCCTGAGTCCCATCGAGTGGGAGGAGCCGTTCCCGGTCATCCTGCCGGAGGCGATGCTCTGCGGAACGCCGGTCATCGGATTCCGTCGCGGTGGCCTGCCCGAGGGGATCGACGATGGACGAACCGGTTTTTCCTGCGACACGACCGAGGAAATGATTGCGGCCGTCGGCCGGCTGGGAGAGATCAGCCGGTACACGTGTCGGGCGGAGGCGGAGCGTCGATTCAGTGCCGAGACCATTGTGGGCGACTACGAAGGGCTCTATCGAGAACTGTGCGAGCAGTGATGCCCCTTCCGGAAGGCCCATGGCTGAATGTGGGGTCGGGGCCGACCAACGCGGCCGGCTGGACGCATCTGGACGGTTCGTGGCAGACCAGGCTTTCCGGTTATCGCTGGCTCCTGCCGCTCGGCCGCATGTTTCTCAAGAAGGAAATCGGCCACTGGCCGACCGCCGTGAAGTACTGCGACGTTCGTCGTGGTCTGGGGTTTGGTCCGAACACGGTGGCGGTCGTGTATTCGTCGCACATGCTGGAACACCTGCATCGCGCGGACGCGCTGCGCTTCCTGAGGGAAGTGCACCGAACGCTCAAGCCCGGTGGAGCCTGTCGCATCCTTGTCCCGGACGTCGAGGCGATTGTCAGGTGGTACCAGGATCATCAACGCGAGGTGGCGGCGAACACGGCGTCGATACCTGCCCCTGGGGATCGGTCCGCCAATGGGGGCAAAGGTTCGAGCAGTGACCTCCTGATGGACATGCTGCTGTTGCGTCCCCGCGAACTACCAGCGGGACGAGGGCCCGCGACGTGGCTGAAGCGGGCCGCGACGCTCCACGAGCACAAGTGGATGTACGACGCCGAGGGATTGCGTGCCCTCTTCAAGGAAGCCGGTTTCGCCAACGCTGAACCGAGACGCTTCCTCGATAGTGCGCTTCCGGCCGCCCAGCTTCAAGGAGTCGAGGCGGCCGACCGCATCTGCGACGGTGCTGGTGTGTGCGTGGAGGCCAGGAAATGAACGCTGCGGTGATATCGGGAACAGATCCTCACGCGGAATCGCCGGCGGCTCCGCTGAGTGTCAAGCAGCGAATTGGCCGGCACCTGTTCTCGCATCTGCCGATTACGCGATTCCTGTTCGATCAGCTGCGCTTCGAAGCGAACGGGTTCCTCGTGCGCGCGAAAAATCGGCTGCTGCCGTGGAGGCGCGCGCGCCTGGCCCATCTGCGCCGCCAGAAAGACATCCTGCTCAATGTGGCATGCGGTCCCCAGATTCTCGACGGCTTCGTCAGCATCGATCTCCTGCCGGCATCGCCCGGCGTCATCGCCTGGGACTGCCGGCGCTCGGTGCCCGTGGCCGACGGAGCCGCCGCCGGCATTCGCGCGGAGCAGTTTGTCGAGCACCTGGAAACGCAGGAAGAGCTGCCCGCGTTCCTGCGCGATTGCCATCGCGCGCTCAAGCCCGGCGGCGTTCTGCGCATCATTGTGCCGGACGCGGAACGTTATCTGCACGCCTACTGCACGCCCGATCTCTCCGGCTTTCGCGACCTGCAGGTCCCGGATCCGTTTCCGGCGGATCTCCCGACGCGCATGGACGTGGTCAATCACATCTTTCACCAGTGGCACGAGCACCGGTGGGCGTACGACTTCGAGACGCTCACCCATCGTCTCAATGCCGCCGGATTCGCGCGAGTGGACAAGATGGGCTACCGCCGTTCGCTGCTTCCGGCCCTCGGTCAGGATCGCGATGTGCACGCGCCCTATTCGCTCTATGTGGACGCGATGAAGGATGCGTGACATGCGCCGTGTGCTGATGGTGACGCCGCATTTCCCGCCCGATAGCAGCGCGGCATCGCATCGCGTGCGCCTGCTGGCGCCCCATCTGTCCGCGTTCGGCTGGGAGCCGACGATTGTGACGGTCGATCCACGCGACTACGAGGGAGGCGTGGAGCCCGCGCTCAACGGGCTCGTGCCCCCGTCGCTGCGGGTTGTGCGTTGCCGCGCCTGGAGCCCTTCCTGGACGCGGCCGATTGGCTTTGGCGATCTCGGGCTGCGCGCATTCGTGAATCTGAGGGCGACCTGCGGCAGGCTGCTGCGAGCCGAGCGCTTCGATGTGCTGTTTGTCACGGTGTACCCCGTGTACCCGGCGCTGCTCGGGCCGATGCTCAAGCGACGATTCGGCGTGAAGTTCGTCCTCGACTATCAGGACCCGTGGGTCGGTAGTTGGGGGCTGACGGTCGGAGGTGGGCCAAACGGCGCGGCTGATCGGCGCAGCCGCATGACGCGTCGTCTTGCCACGTTCCTGGAGCCCATTGCGGTTCACGCGGCCGACGCCATTACGGCCGTGTCCGCTGGAACGCACGAGGAGATTGTCGCGCGGATCCCCGCCGCCGGCCGCATTGTTCGCGAAGCGCTGCCGCTTGGATGGGAGCGGGACGATTTCACCCGCCTGGACGGCGCTGGTTCGCAGCGATTCTTTGAAGGCGGCGATGGCGTGGTGAACGTCGTGTACGTCGGCACGATCCTGCCAAAGGGCCTCGAGACGCTCCGAGCGTTGCTCGAAGCCCTGCAACGCGTTCGCGATCGCGATGCCGCTGCATACGCGCGACTTCGCGTGTGGTTTCTCGGGACGAGCAACCAGTTCGAGGCGCAGGCGCCGTTGCGGGTACTGCCCATGGCCGCGGATCTTGGCGTGACGGCCGCCGTTCGCGAAGTGGCGCCACGCATCCCGTACGCCGATGCCCTGGCCGTGCTGCGCGACGCGCATACGATTCTGCTGCTCGGAAGTACGGAGCCGCACTATACGGCGAGCAAACTCTATCCGGCGCTCCTCGCCGGGCGCCCGCTCCTGGCGGCGTTTCACGAAGCGAGCAGCGTGGTGGACGTTCTGAGACGCGTCGGCGGCGGCGCGGCGATTCGCCTGGTGACGTATGGCGCCGATGGACCGCGCACCGGCGATCGGATTGATTGTCTGGCGAGACACCTTGCCGCGATTGCCCGGCAGCCGGTCAGGCCGGCGTCTCTCAACCTGGAATCGATCCAGGATGTGTCGGCGCAGGCGCTTGCCGGCCGGCTGTCGGCCGTGCTGGATCACATCAGTGAACACTGACTCCCAGCCGCGGATCCGGCTCACGGCGGTGCTTACGCACCCGGTCCAGTACTACGCGCCCTGGTTCCAGCACGTGGCCGCGCATGCGCCCGAGATCGATCTCACGGTGCTGTACGCCACCGAACCGACGGCCGTGCAGCAGGGGACGGGATTCGGGCAGGCGTTCACCTGGGATGTGCCGTTGACCGAGGGCTATCGAGCCCAGGTGGTCCGTCCTGCGCGACCCCAGGATCGGGTCGACAGCGCCTCGTTCTTCGGGCTCGACGTCCGCGAAATCGGCGAGGCCCTTCGCGCAACCCGTCCGGACGTCGTGCTGGTGCCAGGATGGCATTCGATCACGTTGGTGCGGGCGATTCTGGCGGCGCGACGCATGAACGTCCCGCTGTTGTTCCGCGGCGATACGAATCTGGACTCGGCGCCAGAGGGGTGGCGGGGCCGCCTCTGGCGTTTCAAGACCAAGCGCCTGCTCGCGCTGTTTGACGCGTACCTGACGCCCGGCCGTCGTGTGCGCGCGTACCTGGAAGCGCTGGACGTGGATCCCTGGCAGATCGTGGACGCTCCGCACGTGGTCGACAACGAGCGTTTCGCGGCGGCCGCGCGTCCGTTTCAGTCGGCGGACGGCCGGGCGAAGGCGCGCGAGCGGTGGAAGGTGCCCGCCGATGCCTGCGTCCTGCTGTTTGTGGGAAAGCTAGAAGAGAAGAAGCGGCCGCTCGATGTCATCAGGGCCGCTGCCCGCCTCGATCCGCGTGCCTCCGTGCTGATCGCAGGGTCTGGCGATCTCGAGGGCGCATGTCGTGAAGAGGCCGCGAGACTGGGTGTGCACGTCGCATTTGCCGGATTCCTCAACCAGTCGGAAATCGGTCAGGCCTACGCCGCCGCCGACCTGCTCGTGCTGCCGAGCGACGCGCGCGAAACGTGGGGCCTCGTCGTCAATGAAGCGCTCGCGACGGGTTTGCCCGTGGTCGTCAGTGATCAGGTGGGGTGCGCGCCCGATCTCGTGGACGACACGACGGGCGCGACGTTTGCGTGCGGGAATCTCGATGGCCTGGTCGCGGCGGTCGAGCGCGTGCGGGGGCGGGCGGCGACCGAGGTTTATGGCGAGGCCTGTCGCGCGCGCGGCCGTCAATGTGACGTGGCCGCCGCGACGGCTGGCCTCGTGACAGCCTGCCGTCTCGTGGCCCGGGTGCCCGTCGATGCGCCGCGGGTCGTCGCCTGTTGCGGGAACATGGTGACGGTGACAGGTCTCGAGAAAATGACCTTCACCGTGCTCGGGTCGTTGCGCCAACGGGGCGCCCGCGTGCACTGCGTCGTCAACAGCTGGGAGAACCATCGGATCGTCACGGAGGCCGAGGCGATTGGCGCCACGTGGTCCGACGGCGGGCACGAGGGATCCATTCGACGCCACCATCTGACGCCGCGGCGGGTGGTCGCCATGCTGCGCGATATTCACATCTCGAGCGCGGCGCTCTGGCGCGCGGCCCGCCGCCTTCGCGCCACGCACGTGCTGCTGCCCGACCATCTCGCGCCGATTCGCAACGTGTTCGCTCTCGCACGCCTACGCCTGCATGGCGTACGCGTCGTTATGCACTTGAATAACGCGCCCGATCAGAGTGGCTTTTATCGATTCTATTGGCGGTGGGTGATCAATCCGCTGGTGAGTCAGTTCGTCTGCAACTCCGACTTCACGCTGGGCGAACTGCGGGCCCTCGGCATTCCGGCGCGCAAGACGCAGCGCATCTACAACGCGTTGCGCTTTCCCGCGGCCCTGCCACGCCCGGCGGTCGAACGCCGTGCCGACCGGGTGTTCTATGCCGGCCAGATCATTCCGGTGAAGGGCGTCGACCTGCTGTTGGAGGCGGTGGCCCTGTTGAACCGGCGGGGCGTGGCGGCCACGCTGTCGGTGGCGGGCGACATTGACGGCTGGACGACACCGGAGTACCGGTCCTTCCGGCAGGCGCTCCGGGTGCGGGCCGCCGAACCGGATCTGGCGGGGCGGATCGAGTTTCTGGGATGGCGCGAGGACATTCCCGATCTGATGGCGAGCGCCAGTGTGCACTGCACCCCGTCCCGCCTCGAGCAGCGCGAGGCCTTCGGGATTGTCAATCTCGAGGCGAAGCGGGCGGGTGTGCCGTCGGTGGTCTTCCCGTCCGGCGCACTGGCCGAGGTGATTGCGCACCGGGAAGATGGCTGGGTCTGCGACGCAGTTTCGGCGGAGGCGTTGGCGGACGGGCTGGCCTATTTCCTCACCGACACCTCGCGCCGCGAATCCGCGGGCCGCGCGGCTTTCCGATCGCTCACGAAATTCGACATTGCCACATTTGATAGTGCGTGGTGGGCGGTGTTCTCACGCTTCGGGTTCCGGCGCGTTCACGACGTGCCGGTCGCGGCGATCGCGGGGCAGGTCCCGGCGCCACGTGAGGTTGCGCAGTGAATTTGAAATTCAAAGACACAGAACTGGCGGGCGTGACCATCGTGGCCGCCGTCATCGGTCTGGTCGTCGACGACTGGATCGGCGGAGCGGCGATCGTCGTCTTGTGGCTGGGGGCCAAACTGCTGATAACAGGCGACGGAATTCCGGTGCTGTTTCTGGCCTTCCTGTACCAGTGGATGCAGGTCACCGTCGGCGTGTTCTACCTCGGCGTTGTCGGCCGCGGTGTTCCGACGGTGTACTTAAGCGACTATCGTCCCATGGTGTTGATTGGATTGGGGTGCGTGCTCTGCATCGCCGTCGGTGTGCGCGCCGGCGTCGCCCTCGTGCGCGATCGGATGGCCGCGGTGAGCGATGAAGGGCGGCCGGTGGAGTTCCTCTCGTGGCCCCTGTTGATCACCGCCTACTGTGTGGGTGTGGCCTTCGAGGGTCTGTTGATTCAGTTTTCGGGAAGCTTCCCATCCCTGCGCCAGGTGTTCCTGACCCTCACCGTCGTGCGTATGGGCCTACTGTTCCTCATCTTCCGCCGGATGTGCCACCCCACGTTTCACTGGGTGCGGTTCATCGCCCTCTTGTCGGTCGAGGTTGCGCTGGGATTCACGGGATTTTTCGCGGGCTTCCGCGAGCCGCTGGCACTCGGTGTGATGGCGCTGCTCGAGATCTTCAACTATCGTCGAACCGCGCATCTCGCGTCGCTCGCGGGACTGCTGGTGGTGATGGCGGTGGCGAGCGTGATGTGGATGGGCGTCCGCGCCAATTTCCGGCGGGACTTTGTGGAGGTTGACGCGTTCTCGTCGTCGCAGAGCGCTCGCATGGACCGCATTTCCTCGCTTGGACGCGGCTTCTTCCAAAGCGATACGAGCGACATCGTCGAGTCGATGGACGACCTCGTCGACCGTATGTGGGTGGTCTACTATCCGGCGCTTGCCGTTGCGCGGGTGCCGTCGGTCATCCCCCACACGGACGGCGCGATCACATGGGCGGCCATCATCCACGTGCTGACGCCGCGCATGTTCTTCCCAGGCAAAGCGGAGCTGCTGTCCGACAGCGAAATGGTGCGGAAGTACTCCGGTCTCTATGTGGCGGGGCAGGAACAGGGCACGAGTATCGCCTTCGGCTATGCGGCCGAAGCGTATATCGACTTCGGACTTCCCGTGATGTTTCTCCCGGTCCTGGTATTCGGATTCATAGCGGGTGTTGCGTACGCCTGGTTCGGTAAGGTCATCCGGCACCGCGAGCTGGCTGTCGCCGTCATGACCGTGATCTTCTGGCTTGGCTTGTACTTGTTCGAACGTTCGTCGGCCAACACGCTCGGTAACCTGGTGAGCCTTATCGTGTATGTTGGTATCCCCGCGATCCTCCTCGACAAATTCCTGCTCATGAAAGTCGAGGCTTCGCGATCATCCAACTTGCCCTACACTGTCCCGCATGTGCCTGACGCGATGCACGTGGCTGATCGCCCGCGCTGATGCACGTCGTCCACATTACGCCCTACTTCGCGCCAGCGTTCGTGTATGGCGGCCCGCCGCGCAGCGTCTTGGCATTGTGTCAGGGGCTCCGAACGGCGGGCGTCGACGTGGAAGTCGTGACGACGGTCGCCAATGGCCCAATAGACCTGCCGCCGTCCCCGGCCTCTGGTGATCGGTATGACGGTGTGCCCGTCCACTACGCCCCGCGTGTGTTTCCGCGCGTGTTCTTCAATGCCGCGGTCACCGAACCGATTCGTGCTGCTCTTCTTCGAGCCGATGTGTGTCACATCCACGGATTGTGGACCGTGCCGGCCTGGCAGGCCGCGCGCCTGGCGCGACAGTTGAACGTGCCCTTCATCGTGTCGCCCCGGGGCATGCTGCACCCGGCGGCGTTGCGGCGCCGCCGATGGAGAAAGCGTCTCGCGTTTGAGTTGTTCGATCGGCACCATCTCATGAACGCCGTTCGCGTGCACGCCACGGCGGAAGAGGAAGCAGCCATTCTTCGAGACATGATCGAGCCGACTCGCGTCATCACGATTCCGAACGGCGTCGATCTGACGGCCGCGGGCCGGGCCCGATCGGGCGCCCGCGAGAAGTTCGGCATCGCGCCGGCCGATCCGCTCGTCGTGTTCGTCGGACGGCTTCATCCCATCAAACGCCTCGATCTGCTCGTGGATGCCGTCGCGCTGGTGCGAGAGCATCATCGGTCAACCCAACTGATCCTGGCCGGACCGGATGAGGGCGGGCTCGTCTCGCTGGCTCCACACCTCGCCCGGCTCGGTTCGGCCGCGCATGTTATTGGACCCGTGAACGACGACGACAAGTGGGCGCTGCTGCGCGAGGCGACGGCACTGGTCATGTGCTCCGACTCCGAGAACTTCGGCATGTCCGTCGTTGAGGCCATGGCCGCCGCCTGCCCGGTCGTCGTGACCGAGACGTGTCCCTGGCGCGAAGTCGCGGAGCAGGGATGCGGCTTCTGGGTGCCGCAGCGCGCCGGATCGATAGCCGACGCGCTGTCGTCGATCATTGCCGACCCCATCCTCGCTGCGGCGATGGGTGCCCAGGGAGTCCGCCTCGCGCGCGCGCGATACGGGTGGCACGCTGTCGGGACGGCGATGGCCGCCTGCTATGCCGACATTCTGTCTGTGAGGCGCCAAGTTGCATGAGATGAACGGGACGCGCGAAGTGCTCGTGTTGACGCCCGCCATGGATGGCGCCGACGGCATTTCCGAAGTGTCCCGCCAGGTCGTGGCCGCGCTCGGTGAACTCGATCCGGCCGTCGCGGTCGAGGTGTGGGCGCTCGCCGGCGGCAGACCAGCCGGCCGATCCCTCGGCCGCGCGGAATTCTGTTCGGCCGGGGGCAGCCGTACACGTCTCTCGGCCTGGGCGATCGCGCGCGCCCGTCTGGCATCGGACGACCTGCTGGTCGTCGTTCTGCACGTTCACCTGGCTCCCCTGGCGCTGGCGTTGGGGTTGCGCGGGGCCCGGCTGGCGTTCTTCTTTCACGGCATCGAGGTCTGGCATCAGTTGCGCGCGCGGGAGCGGCGGGCCCTCAATCGTGCGGACGTCCTGATGGCCAACTCACACTGGACGGTCGCACGATTCAAGGAGGCCAATCCCGACTATCGAGGAGCCGACATTCGTGTCTGTCACCTCGGAGTGCCGCCGGCATCGGTGGCCGATCCACCCGCGACGGAAGACTACGCGCTCATTGTCGGCCGGCTGGCGGCCGACGAACGATACAAGGGGCACGATGCGTTGATCGACGTGTGGCCGCAGGTCCTCCAGTCGATCCCGGCGGCCGGGTTGATGATCGTGGGCGATGGCGACGACCGGCCCCGTCTCGAGGCGCGCGTGGCATCCCTGGGATTGGCGAGCGCCGTTCATTTTGCCGGCCGCGTGTCGAACGCTGCGCTCGAAGGTTTCTATCGCGCAGCCGACTTCTTCGTCATGCCGAGTGCTGGCGAGGGGTTCGGTCTGGCGTATCTCGAGGCCATGCGGGCGGGGAAGGCATGCGTGGCGGGACCCGGTGCCGCGGCCGAAATCGTGGAGGACGGGGTGACAGGACTCATCGTGAATCCGGCTCGGCGCGAAGCGCTGGCGGCCGCAATCATTCGCCTCTTTCAGGAACCCGAGACCCGGGCGGCGATGGGCCGAGCCGGTGCGGCCCGCGTGCGGGCGGAATTCGAAACCCGCCACTTTGCCGATCGCGTGCTCGGTGAGCTGTCGATGGCATTGGTGCACGCATGAACGTTCTCGGACTGAACGCCTATCACGGCGACGTGTCGGCGTCGCTCGTTGTCGACGGCCGACTCATCGCGGCGGTTGAAGAGGAACGCTTTCGCCGCATCAAACATATAGCGGGCTTTCCTCATCAGGCGGCCGCGGAGTGCCTCCGCCTCGGTGGGATTGGAGCGGGAGACGTCGACCTGTTCGCCATCTCGCGAGACCCCCGCGCGCACTGGTGGCGGAAGGCGCTCTTTCTCGCCAAGCACCGCCCGCGCGGCACTGTGTCCGATCGCGCGAGGAATCTCGTGCGCCTTCGCACGTTGCCGGAGACCATTGCGACCTCGATGGGACTCGATCCGGCGGCAACCAAAGCGAAGGTCCGCTTCATCGAGCACCATCCGGCTCATCTCGCCAGCGCCGCGTTCGTCAGCCCCTTCGACGAGGCGGCCGTCTGCGCCATCGATGGCTTTGGCGATTTCGTCAGCACATCCTGGGGCACTGTTCGTGGAACCGCGCTCAGCGTCGACCGTCGCGTGTTCTTCCCGCATTCGCTCGGACTCCTCTATCTGGCGATCACCCAGTACCTCGGTTTTCCCAACTACGGTGATGAGTTCAAAGTGATGGGCTTGGCTCCCTACGGAGAGCCGCTATTTGTCGACAAGATGAAGACGCTCGTGCATCTGCTGGACGACGGCGGATTCGAGCTCGATCTCTCCTATTTCTCCCACTGGAACGAAGGCGTTCAGATGACGTGGGACGACGGCGCACCGGTCATCGGGGATGTCTTCACCCAGAAGCTCGAGCAGCTGTTGGGACCGCGACGGCGCGGCGATGAATCCGTGCAGCCGCTGCACGAGGCGATCGCGGCATCGCTTCAGGTTGTTTTTGAAACCGCGGCGATGCACGTGCTCACGCACGTTCAACAGCAGACCGGCGCGACCCGGCTGTGCCTCGCGGGTGGCTGCGCGATGAACAGCGTCGCGAACGGCAAGATCAGAGAGCGCACGCGTTTCCAGGACGTGTTCATTCAGCCCGCTTCCGGTGACAACGGCACGTCTCTCGGCGCCGCATTCGCGGCGTGGCATCAGGCATCCCCGGCGGCGCCGCGCAACTTCGTGATGGAGCATGGCTATTGGGGGCCCTGTTTCGGGAACGATACGATCGGGGCGGCCATTGAGCGCCAGCGTCACACCTTCGATGAGCACGGATGCACGCATCAGATGTTTCCAGACGATGATGCCGTCGACGAGTGGACCGCGGCTCAACTGGCTGATGGACGCGTCGTCGGCTGGTTTCAGGGCCGGATGGAGTGGGGCGCGCGCGCGCTTGGCAATCGGAGCATTCTGGCGGATCCGCGGCGGGCGGACATGCGCGACATCATCAACACCCGCATCAAGTACCGGGAGAAGTTCCGGCCCTTCGCGCCGTCGATCCTCGAAGAGAAGCTCGACGACTATTTCGTGGGGGCGGTGGCCGACCCCTTCATGCTTCAGGTCTACCCGGTACGGCCGGACAAGCACGCCGTCGTGCCGGCGGTCACCCACGTTGACGGGTCGGGCCGTCTCCAGACAGTCTCGGAGCGATCGAATCCGCGCTATTGGCGTCTCATCAGCGCGTTCGAGCGTCTGACCGGTGTACCGATCGTTCTGAACACGTCCTTCAACGAGAACGAACCCATCGTGCTGACGCCCGATCAGGGGATCGACTGCTTTCTTCGCACCCACATGGATGTGCTGGTCATCGGCCGCCATGTGCTGCAGCGACGCTGGGACACATCGAAAGCGCCTCGGCGCTGACGCTCGTGCACATCTGCTTCTTCAATCGCTCCTACTGGCCCGACCAGGCCGCGACCGGTCAGCTCCTGACCGAACTGGCGGAGGATCTCGTCGCGCGGCACGGCTGCGAGGTGTCGGTCGTCGCGGGGCGCGCGATGCATGCGTCCGAGACGGGCGCGCACTCGACGAAGCTCGTCAGCCAGGAAACACGCAACGGCGTGACGATTCTGCGCGCGAACGGCACCCGCTTCTGGCCCGGCCGATTTGCGGGCCGCGCCGCGAATTACGTGACCTACTTCGGGTCCGCCAATCTGGCGGGCCTGTATCTCAAGCGTCCCGATGTCGTCGTGGCGCTCACCGATCCGCCGATCATCGGTCTTGCAGGACTCTGGACCGCGCGGCGGACCGGCGCCCGGTTCGTCTTTCTCTGCGAGGACGTCTTCCCGGAAGTGGCGTCACTGCTGGAGGATTTTCGCAGCACCTCGGTCAACGGGGCCTTGAACCGTGTCAACCGATACCTCCTTCGACAGTCCGACGCCGTGGTCGTGCTGGGGGAACGGATGCGCCGGCGCCTTGTTGAGGAGAAGGGCGCGGACACCTCCCGCCTGGAGGTCATTCACAACTGGGCCGACTGCGAAGCGATCGTCCCGGGGGCGCGAGACAACGCCTTCTCGCGCGAGCATCACCTGACGGATCGCTTCGTCCTCATGCACTCCGGGAACGTCGGGATGTCACAGAACCTCCCGGTGCTCATCGAGGCGGCCGCCCGTCTGATGTCGAAGGAAAAGCTCGTGATTGCCATCGTCGGGGAAGGCGCGCGGCGCAAGACGCTCGAGGCCGAGGCCGAGCGGCGGGGACTGACGAACGTACGGTTCTTCCCCTATCAGCCCAAGGCGAAGCTGGCCGAGTCGTTTGCGACCGCGGACGCGTTTCTCGTGTCGCTCAAGGCCGGCATCGAAGGATACATCGTGCCGAGCAAGTTGTACGGAATCCTCGCCGCGGGCCGGCCGTACATCGCCGCGGTTGATCCCAGCTGCGAGGCGGCGACGATCGCCACCGAACACCGATGCGGTCTGCTGGCGGCTCCAGGGAATCCGGACGCGCTGGCGGCGAGCATTACCGCGATGTACGACGATCCGAAGCGGACGCGCCAGATGGGCGAAAACGCCCGCCAAGCGGCCTGGCGCTTCGACCGCCGCGCGACCGTGCAGCGGTACCACGACCTCTTTCTCCGTCTGTCTGAGGGCAGGAAAGCGTCATGATCAAACGACTCTTCGACATATCCCTGTCGAGTGTGGGCCTGCTCGTGTCGGCCCCCATCTGGTGGATCATCGCGGTCGCGATCAAACTTGAAGATCGTGGTTCGATCTTCTTTGCTCAGGAACGCGTCGGCCAGGGCGGCCGCGTCTTCATGGCGTTGAAGTTCCGGTCGATGATTCCAAATGCCGAGCGGCTCACGGGAGCCGTGCAGGCGACCGCTGCCGATCCTCGTATCACGCGAGTCGGGCGAGTGCTGCGCGCAACCGCGATGGATGAGCTGCCGCAACTCTGGAATATTCTTGTAGGCGACATGAGTTTCGTCGGACCCCGTCCCCTGCGGCCGGGCGAGGTCGACGCGCGGGGCGACGGGACGTTCATTGCGCTCTCTGACGTCCCCGGATACGCCGAACGGCATCAGGTGCGGCCCGGGTTGACGGGCCTCACACAGGTCTATGCGCCACGAGACATTGCGCGCCACGCGAAGTTCAGGCTCGACCGGCTGTATCTGAAGCGCGCTGGCTTGTGGCTCGATCTCAAGCTGATTCTGCTCTCGTTCTGGATCACCGGTCGCGGCGCGTGGGACGCGGAGCGAAAGGTCTAGAGTGCGGTCAAACCCGTCCGCATAAGAACGCCTTTATAATGTCTCGGCTCATGAAACATCTGGAAGTCGATGTCCTCGTCGCGGGCGGTGGACCGGCGGGGCTGTATGCCGCGGATCGTCTCGCGCGGGGAGGGGCCAGGGTCCTCGTCTGCGAGGAGCACGAGAACATTGGCGATCCGGTCCACTGCACGGGCATCCTGGCCTCGGAGAGCTTTGCGGAGTTCGACCTGCCGCGCGAGTCAGCACTCAACGACCTCGCGGCTGCCCGATTCGTGTCGCCAGCCGGTGTCACCGTTCCCTATGCGAGCCCCGTGCCCCTCGCTACCGTCATCGACCGGCCAGCGTTCGATCGGGCGCTGGCGGCCCGGGCAGTAGAGGCCGGTGCGACGGTCATGACGGGTGCCCGCGTGGCGTCGCTCGAAATGGATGGCAACGGCGTGCGCGCGATTGTGGGTGAACGGTTCGTGACGGGCCGGCTGGCCGTGCTCGCCTGCGGCGCCACCTATGCCACGCAGCGCCGGCTGGGTTTGGGAATGCCCCTGATGTACCTGCAGACGGCGCAGGCCGAACTTCCCGCCGCGACGCCGCCCCTGGACGTCGAGCTGCACTTCGGCCGGCAGGTGGCGCCGGATGGATTTGCCTGGATTGTGCCGGTACATCGCGGCGGTGGCGTCGCCGCGGTGCGCGTGGGCGTCATGGCTTCGACCGACGCGGCAGGCTGCTATCGCCGCTTTCTGGCGCGGGTGCGGGAGCGGTGCGGAGTCTCGGTGGGCGATGTGCTGCCACGTCAGAAGATCCTACCCCTCGGCGCCATCGACAAGACCTACGGTAACCGGCTGCTGGTTGTGGGGGACGCGGCCGGCCTCGTCAAGCCGACGACTGGTGGGGGGATTTACTACAGCATTTTGAGCGCGGCATTGGCGGCCGACGTTGCGAGCGAAGCGCTTCGCCGGGATCGGCTCGACGCCCGCGCGCTTGCCGGCTATGAAGGGGCCTGGCGAAGCAGGATTGCCGACGAGTTAGAGTCTCAGACCGAGTTACGCCGGGCGGTGACGCGACTGTCCGACGACGACATCGACGGATTTTTCAATCTCGCGCTCACCGACGGCATCATGCCCATCGTGCGGTCGACGGTCCGGTTCAATCAGCACCGCGATCTGATTCGGGCGCTTTTTCGACATCCTCCCGCCAGGCAGTTCCTCTTTCGCTCGATCGTGAGCTGACACTCCGCGTCTTCCGCCGCCCCCGGTTGCGCTTTCCCTCTCGAGGCTGGCCAGCCGGTTTCTGTGTCTCTCCGATCTCCTCCCGCCCGATCCATCCTCGCGCTGTCCCACAGGGGTTCGACGCACGTGAACCGCCAGCGCCGCGCACACGGCGAACAGGACGCCGTTTGCCGGCATTCGCAGTCCCGTCTCCCACAGGCTCTGCGTCGCCACCGCCACGAGCCCGGCCGCCGCACCGGAGCGCACCCAGAACAGGGCGGTTGCATCGGACTTGAGACGCCTGACGGTCAGGACGACCAACATGATGATCGCGCAGAGCGCTGGAAGTCCCATCAGCAGTCCGCCTTCGGCCAGGATCTGCACGTAGTGGTTGTGCGCCTGATTGAACAGGAGCTGCCGGTCGCCGTGCTGGTACACCAACATCGCCCGGCCGAATGTTCCATCCCCCGTGCCGGTCCAGAGGAAATCCCGCACGATCGGCATCGTCTGGCGCCAGATCTCCGCCCGCTCATTGGGCTGGTCGAGCGCCTGCGAAAATCGCGTCGCCAGCGCGTCGAAATTGGCGAAATAGGTCGCCGTGATCAGCGCGAAGATTGTCGCTCCCGCGATCCACTTCACTCTGAGCCGGCCCAGTCTCGCGCGTGTCAGCGCGAATCCCGTGATCGTCGCCGCGACAAGGCCAATGACTCCGGACCGTGACACCGACACAAACAGCGTGGATAACATGGTCAGTCCGGCGCCCACTTGCCAGATGATGGTCGAGTCCACGGCACGGACCACCGCGAGATGACGGCCGGGCAGGCCGTGCATGCGCGTTCGCAGGTGCGCCATCACCTGGCCCCACGTCAGCGGGATCGCCAGAAGGAGCCACGTCGCCATGTGATTGCGATTGACGAACGGGCCGAACGGGCGCGCACTCGCATCGTCCGGTTTCCACACACCGTAGAGCAGCTTCGGCGATGCCGCGCTCTGGACGACAGCGATGACGCACGCCGCCGTGCCGATCCAAGCCACCCATCGGATGACCAGGGGGATGCCCTCGCGTTCGTCGTGATCGAAGATCCTGCGGGCGAGCCAGAACACGCCGAGCAGCAACATCAGATACGCGACGCCGAGGACGGTTGCTCGCGGATCAAGACTTAGTGGTCGCGCCACTGATATCGAGGCGTCCGTCCGGTCGAGCTGTACCGCGCGTTCGAGTGCATCCGCACGAGGGGAGAAGAGTGCACGGGTCGCCGGTGGCAGTGGGACAAGCTGAGCCGCGACGACGATGACGGAGACGACGAGCGCAACGTGGAGGATGGAATCACCGGTGAAGATCCGCAGTCGAACGAGGAGCAGCCCGAGGACCACGAGGACCGCCAGGGGAACGAGCGTCCAGGAATAGACGCCGCCGAACGCGAACAGCGTCCAGGCAATGGAGGCGACGACGACCGGCCACGCGGTGACACTGCGTGGCCGGTGGCTAGATCGCTTCTGCGTAGTAGTTCTTGTACTGATGTCCGTAGTAGCGGGAATAGTAGTACTTGTTTCGCGCGAAGTCGACTCTGTTGAGCACGGCCACGACTGATCGCGGAAGACTTGTCTGAAGCGTCTCGACCGCTCGCTCGGCCAGGCGCCGCCGCGTCATTTCGGCGCCGATGACGAACACGGTTCCCGTGACCGTCGGCGCGAGAATCACGGCGTCGGTGACCGCCAGCACCGGCGGTGTATCGATGAGAATCCAGTCGAACGGCCCGTGCGAGAGGTTCGTGATCAGGGTCTTCATGCGCTCGGACGAGAGCAGTTCCGACGGATTCGGCGGCGTTTTTCCAGCAGTGACGGCCAGGAGATTCGGATCCACGGTTCGCTGAATGACGTCGCGAACGCGTGCCTGGCCGGTGAGGACCTGCGAGAGTCCGCGCTCGTTGGTGAGGCGCAGCGCGTGGTGCATGCCGGGCCGTCGCATGTCGGCGTCAACCAGCAGCACGCGTGCGCCGCCGAACGCCAGCGCCATCGCGATATTGGCCGCGGTCGTCGTCTTCCCCTCGAGCGGCTGCGCGCTGGTGACGATCAGGACCTTGGCGCCGTCGCCCGGGAACTTGGAAATCAGCGACGTGCGTAGCGCGCGAAACGACTCGCCGAAGTCATGCGGCACGTGCGCCGAGGTCAGCAGCGGATGCCGGTCGCCGCGAATGGATGGGACCAGACCGAGGAAGGGCAATTTGAGTCTGCGCGCGATGTCCTCGGGCGTCTTGATGGTGTCGTTCATGTAGTCGAGACCGAAGACCACGGCGAGCGCGGCGACCAGTCCCATGACGAACGAGACCAGCCATGTGCGCCGGCTGCCCGCCGTTGTCGGGCTCTTCGGCACCTCGGCGCGCTCGATGACGCTGACGTTGTTCTGCTTGCTGTTGCTGGAGACCCGCAGCTCGTTCTCCCGCTGCAGCAGCGCGGTCAAGACTTCCTCGTTGCTCTTCGCTTCCCGCTCCATCATTCCGTAGTTGATCCCCTTGCGGTTGAGGTCAACGGACTCGGCTTTGGCAGATTCGAGCGAGTTGTGCGCGTTCTTCTCCGCGATGCGGGCGGCTTCGTAGTCGTTCTTGACCGTGTTGACCGCTCTGTTCTTCTCGTCCTCGAGCTGGTGGCCAGTCTCCGAGATCTTCGCATTGATGTCCACGACCTTCGGATGCTTCTCCGTGTACGTCTGGAGCAGCTGAGAACGGTCGCGCTTCAGGGACTCCAGATTCGTTTTCAGGCCGTTGATCGTCGTGTTCTGCGTGATGATCGCGAGCGAATCGATCGACGTGCCCGCGTCCATCAGTTGTTTGTAGACCGCTTCTTTCTGTTCACGGTTGCTCTTGGCCTTCATGACGTCGTCGTTGTACTTCGTCAGGTTGGAGACCACCATGTTCTGCTTCTCGTCGAGCGAGAGCGCGTTCTGTTTTTCGCGGTACTCCCCGAGACTTCGCTGGCTGTCCCCGACCTTCTGCTTCTGCTTCCCCGATTCCACGCCGAGGAACTCAATCATGTTCTGCGTGCTGCTCTGCTTGCGCGCGAGATTCTGTTCAACGTAGACATCCGCCAGGGTATTGGCCGCGGCCGCCGCGAATTGCGGGTCCTCCGCCTGAAAGGTCACGTCCACCAGGTGACTGCCACGCACCGGGTCGACTGAGACGCGTGAGAGGAACGCATTCACGAGCGACGCCTCGTCGGGCGTCTCGTCGGCCTTCGGCGTGTCGACGACGGCCTTGGAGCGGACGAGCCCCAGCAGCTTGCCCTGGAGACCCTTCAACACGGTCAGCGGCGTCGCCGCGGGCGCCTTGCTGCCATTGAATTCGGGGATGGTTTCGAGTTTGACCTTGCGCGTCGCGATGCGACCGACATCACGGCTCTTGATGATCTTGTACTGCGTCTGGAAGTAAATTTCTGGATCTTCGAACGCCTGTTCGGCCTGCATCGAACCCGGCAGGGCCGACGTCCGTTCGGGCTCGATGAGCACGCGCGCCTGCGCCCGATAGATTCGCTCAGTGGTGTAGCCTTGGATCATGACGGTGAGCGTGGTGAGCACGAACACCGCAAACGCGATCTGGCGGTAGCGATAGACAACCGCCAGACGGTCCAGAAGATGGACCTCGCCCTCATTGCCCTGGGGCTGAGCGTTGGGCGGCACCGGCGGGGTGCCGCCCGTTGAACCGTGACTTGTCGGGTTGTGAGAGGTAGCCATCAGCTCGTGAAACCTAGTTTCCGCAGGGGGGACTGACGCAGTCCTGGGCCTGCACGGTCAGGACACCGGCCGCCGCGGCCGAAGCGACGACGATTGCCGCCACCGCGGCGTGCGCGCCGACGAATCCGACGGCGTTCGAAAGCATGGTTGGCAGACTGATAAAGGTCGAGACGGACTTGCCTGACTGCACGGCAACCATCGGGCTGGCCGCCACGGCCTTGTCGCCCGCGCCGACCAGTTCCGCTACATAGTTGCCAGGATTGACGCCCTGGAACGCGAACTGCCCCGAGCTATTGCTTACGATTGAATTGGCGACCCCGCCGGTCTGGAGATCGCGCAAGCGGACCGTCGCCTTCGAGACGGGCTTTCCGGTCGCGTCCGTCGCGCGCCCCTCAACGGCGCCCTTGGCAGTCGAGGTGCTCCGCGCGGCGCTTGCGGCGGGCGATCCCTGGGCGAGAGAGGCCAGGCCCGAGGGGGTCCAGGTTTTGACTGGCTGCTGAGCCATCAGCGGGAGGCCACTGGCGAACATGATGCAAATCGCGATGGGACGAAGGCTCTGTCTCTTCATTCTTCCTCTCTCATTCAACAGTCAATCTATCGGCGGATTGCCGACCCGTCAGGAGGTTCCTGATGTATGACTCTATGAGACATTGTAGGTATCTGACGTCATGACCACAAGCCGAAAAGTCATGCCATCTGGTGGTCCCGGCAGAATGAACGTAACGGCGCGAACAAGCGTGCAAGACTGTATAACTCCAAGCTATTGCTCCATAAGTGCTTCTAGTATTTTACGCTTGGCCACGCGAAGCGGGAGGGGGAATGGGCACACGAATCGACTTTGAGAGCAACGGCGGGAACTCTTCGGGATATCTGGCCCTCCCTGAGAGGCCCGGTCCTGGGCTCATCGTCATTCAGGAGTGGTGGGGACTCGTGCCGCACATCGAACACCTGGCCGATCGGTTGGCGGCGGCAGGATTCGTGGCGCTGGCCCCAGACCTCTATCACGGGAAACAGGCAAAATCGCCGGATGAAGCCGGCAAGATGATGATGAGCCTTCGGATCGACGAGGCTGCACGCGACCTGGACGGGGCAATCGCCCATCTGACAGCGCTGCCCGGCGTTTCGACGAAGAAAGTCGGGACGATCGGTTTCTGCATGGGAGGCGCCTTGTCGCTGTACGCGGCATCTCGCAGTCCGTCCGTCGGTGCGTGTGTCGTGTTCTACGGCGGACATCCGAACGTCAAACCGAATCTCGCGGCGCTTCAGGCGCCGGTGCTGGGTATCTACGCGGGGCGTGACACGTTCGTGAGTCCGGCCGTCGTTGCCGGTCTCGACCGGGAGCTGACGGCGCTCGGTAAACGTCATGAGTTTCATACCTACGCGGACGCGCAGCACGCGTTCTTCAACGACGATCGGCCTGGGGTTTACAACGCTGAAGCGTCGGCCGATGCCTGGGCGAGGACGCTGGAATTCCTTCGCCGCGAACTGTAGCCGGCACTCCTGGTGGCACGCGTGATGAACCGTGCGCGGCTTGGAGTTGTGCTGCTGGCGATCACGCTCGCGGTCGCGCCATTCCCTCCCTCTGCTGTCGAGCGGCAGTTCTCGAATCGGGTCTATCCGCTCGTTCAGTCCGTGCTGACCGGGTTCTCGAACCTTGTCCCCTTCGCCTTGTTCGACGTGCTGCTCCTTGGTGTGATCGCATGGTGGATGTGGCGTCTCGTCCGGGATATCTCGGGACGTTTCGAAAAGGGTTGGGCTCGCGTGCTGGGTCTGTTGATCTGGCGCACGATCACGATCGCCGCGGTGCTCTACGCCGTGTTTCTGTTCGCATGGGGCTTCAACTATCGGCGCGCGCCCTTGTCCGACAGACTTGCCGCAAGTGGCCAGGAATTGACGCCGGACCTGGCGCGGCAGCTTGTGCTGAACGCCGTCCGTGAATTGAACGCGCTTTACGGAAGCGCGCATGCTGCGATCACGGCCGACGACGTACCCGTCCGCGGCGACGGATCGTTGGCTGGCGCGTTTGCGCGGGTCCAGCAGGCGCTGGACATCCGCACGCCCGCGCGCATCGGGCGCCCCAAGCGCTCGCTGTTGGATCCGTACTTTACGTCGGCCGGCGTGTCCGGCATGACGGATCCGTATTTTCTGGAGACGCTCGTGGCCTCCGACCTGTTGCCCACGGAGCGCCCCTTCGTGATCGCACACGAATGGAGTCATCTCGCGGGCTTTGCCGACGAGGGCGAGGCGAACTTTCTGGGGTGGCTGACATGCGTTCGTGGCGCGCCGCTGGACCAATACAGTGGCTGGTTGTTTCTGTACAGCGAAGCTCTGCCGGGACTGGCTCGCCCGGATCGCACCGATGCGGCCGGCCGCCTCGACGCCGGCCCGCGCGACGACCTTCGTGCTATTGCCGACCGGGTGCGGCTGCACGTGCGGCCGAGCGTGTCACACACGGGATGGCAGATCTACGACCGGTATCTGAAGGCCAATCGGGTCGACGCCGGAGCGGCCAGCTACCAGGAGGTCATTCGACTGGTCCTCCAGACGCGCTTCGACGCGCAGTGGACGCCTCTTCTGAAGTAGCGCGTGCGGCTACGGACTCCTGCGAAGGGGTGTCGCGGCCGCTAGAGGCGTGTCCCGCGGATCGCCCCGGTAGTACACGCGCTCGAGAAATAGCCCTGACGCCGGCGCCGTGTGCTTCGCAGGCGCGTCCGACGGGCCGCCAAGAAGCTCGGTGATCGCCGACGGCTTCATGCCACCCCGCCCGATCTCGACGAGTACGCCGACGATGCGTCGCACCATCTTCCAGAGAAAATGAGAACCCTCGACCGCGACGAGTACCAGATCCCCGTCCTCAACGATCTGGATGCGTTCAAGGAGCACGAGCGTCGATCGTTCTGTTCTCCCATGCTCTCCCTCCGCGCCTAGCTCGCGGTCCGCGAAGGCCCTGAAGTCGCGCATGCCCAGCGTGAGCCCGGCGGCCGTGCACATGCGCACGAGGTCGACAGGCTCCTTCACCCACCAGACATATGGCTTCGCGAAGGCGGTCCGGCGTGTGGCAATTTGATAGAGATAGCGCCGGGCGACGGCGTCGTGGCGGGCGTGAAATCGATGGGGTACGACCGAGGCGGCTAGTATGTGGATGTCCGCGGGGAGTTCGTCGTTGAGGCGGTGTCGCAGCGAGTCGGCCGGAAGACTCGTACTGATGTCAAGGTGCGCCACCTGCGCGAGCGCGTGCACGCCCGCGTCGGTGCGCCCCGAGCCATAGAGCTCGAAGTCCTGGCGGCCCGTCACCTCGCGAGCGGCCCGATCGATTTCACCCTGGATCGTTCTAGCGTTCTTCTGAATCTGCCAGCCGCTATACCTGGTTCCGGCATATTCGATCGTGATCTTGAAGCGTGGCACGCTCTCATTCTAACGAGGGCGGGCAGGGCGCGCAGGGGCAGGCAGGGCTAGGCAGGGCAGGTAGGGCCGGCGCGCAGGTCAGGCTGGTGGGAAGTACAGGAGGTCGCCGGATGATCGCGCAGGCATCGCGAGCACCGATTCTGTGCCAGATTGTGCTGTCGGATTGTTGACTTTGGGAGCGCTGATGTGTTCTCGTAGAGGTCCGTTGATGAACATCACTCCTGCGGCCCGCGCGCTCGCCGGTTCGACCAGCCGGGTCGGGGTGTCGTTGCTTCCGGGCATCACGCCGCTCCTGGTTGGCACCGGCAGCCTGCCGTTGCCGGGCGCTCGAGGAATCAGGTGATGTAACCAAAGCGAAATCAAGACGAGCGATTTGCAGAGGCCATCACCTGGAAACGGGCGATGGCCTTTTTCGTTGTGGAGGAACTCATGGGGAATGTGGACCGAGTCGGTGTGGTGAATCCGCGTAGTCACCGGGCGGATGTTGCAATCCCGGTCGTACCGGAGGAAGGCGCGCCATGGGAGCCGTCGGATCGCGCAAAGGGCCGCGATACCCGGCGGTCGGAATTCATCACGGACAGTGACGACCGCGCGCCAGACGAGGCGGGCTACGGCTACGGCGTCTAGAGACGTGATAGCTTAGCGAGAGCCGATAGCTGACAGCTCTCAGCTATCAGTTGACGAAGTATGTGACCTATATGACCCCTACAGCGACACATCCATCCGGGCGCTCGCGCGTGGCGCTGCTCGGATTCGGCACCGTGGGCCAGTCGGTTGCCCGCATTCTCTGCAGTGGTGAGATGCCGCACGTTCAGCTGACGCACATCTTCAATCGGCAGGTCGCGAAAAAACGCGTCGACTGGGTCCCTGCGTCCGTCGTGTGGACGGAGTCGATCGACGAGATTCTCGCCTCCGACGCGGACATTGTGATCGAACTGTTGGGCGGACTTCGACCGACGTACGACTGGGTGAAAGGCGCCTTGCTCGCGGGGAAGTCCGTCGTCACGGCGAACAAGCAGCTGATGGCGCACTTTGGAACAGAGCTGTTGGACCTCGCGCGGGGCCGCGGTCTCGATGTGCGGTTCGAGGCCTCCGTCGCCGGCGGCATTCCGGTGCTTCGCGCCCTTCAGGAGGGGCTCGCCGGTGATCGGCTCGTCGAGGTGCGCGGCATCCTGAACGGC
>JBGOTP010000019.1:0-26252 GCA_041476545.1 Vicinamibacteria bacterium
AAAGACCATCTGCAGGGCCGACGCTCCAAGCATGCTGCGGTCGGTCTCCCTTTGACGCGCGTAGTTCGACCCCGCCGCCCAGCCCAGGCAGCCGAGCTGCGTGGCCGCCACACCAAGCAGAAACGGTGCGCCACTGTCCGCACGCAACTCAGGCCAGACAAGGAAGACGACGCCCCCGAAACCCACCAGGAGTCCGACGACGTGGCGTCCGGAGAGCGGCATGGCATTCGGGAGGAACCACTCGATCCCGACCATCCAGAACGGCGTGACCGCGAGGAGCACGGCGGTCAGCCCGCTCGGCACAACCTGCTCCGCCAGAACGATGGCGCCATTGCCGACACCCACGAGCAGCATGCCGACAAGCGCAAGCGACGTCCAGGCCGATCGGGCCGGCAGGGACTCTCCGCGAAGCCTCAGCACGGCGAGCAGCAAACCGCCTGCAGCGACCCACCGAGCCGACGTCATCAGCAGAGGTGGGATGGTTTCAATCGCGATGCGGATCGCGACATATGTCGTGCCCCAGACGAGGCAGACAACGATCCAGGCCGCATACGCTCGGGGCTGCTGTGTCACGTGCAGGTGCCGAAGGTCAGGTTGTCCGAGCGCGGTGGACCTAGGCCACGGCCGCTTCGGTGGCAAGCCGCACGCAATTGCGCCCCTGGTCCTTCGCGCGGTAGAGCGCGGCATCCGCGCGGCCGATGAACGCCTGTCGATCCACTTCCGACGGCAGCGACGCGGTGACACCAAAGCTGGCCGTCACCTGGACCGGCGATTCCTTCCAGACGACCTGCATCTCGGCGATGTCACGACGCAACGTCTCGGCGACGTGTTTCGCGCCCGCAAGCGGCGTGTCCGGCAACAACACGAGGAACTCCTCGCCGCCGTACCGGCATTTTAGATCGCTGATACGCAGACTCGCGCGCATCCGATCGCCGACCGCGGCGAGCACCGCGTCGCCGCACAAGTGACCGTGGTGATCGTTGACCTGCTTGAAATGATCGATATCGAACATGATGATCGACGTCGTCGCCTGAGACCGTCTGGCGCGCCGGAGTTCGGTGTCAATCATGTCGACCGCGTGCGTGCGATTGTAGCAGCCGGTGAGGCCGTCCCGGAGGCCGTGCTCCCGCACCTCGCGGAACAGTTGCGCGTTCCGGACGGAGATCGCCAGTAACGCCGCGGCCGCAGCCAGATTTCGATGCCGCGTATCGCTGAACGGTCCCGCCGACTCCGGTATGCCGACCACGCCGATGGTCTGTCCGCCGGCGGTCAGCGGCAGGCACAGGTGCCCATTCGTCACGACGGTCTTCGGCGAACCCGCACGCGGATCGCCGGCGGTCGCGTGATCGGCGATGTGCTGATGCGTCCGTTCGGTCTCGCGGCGTTCCTCCCCGGCGGCGCCAAGCAGCGCGTGCCACGTGCCGTCGAGTCGCACGAGTACCCAGGCCGCGTCGGTGCCCACCAGTCCCGGCAACTGCTGCGCGACCGCGTCGCGAATCGCTTCCAGATCGAGCGATCGTCCAAGCGCCTGTCCGAACGTGACGAGACGCTCCATCTCAGCAGCCCGCGCGTCCGCCTGAATGGTCTCGGCCTCGGCTTCGAGTGCGTGCACTCTCGCCTCCTGCCGTTTGGCCTGCAGACTGAAAACGAAGAAGACCGTCAGAATGATGAGCGCGGGAACCAGCGCCAGCCCCGAACTCCGCTCGACCTCTCCCGCCACATCCAGGACGTACCGCACGGGCTTTGCGAACACCACGATCGCGGCGATGATAAAGCCGGCCAAAAGCACGCGGTCGCCACGACCAATGATCTTCACGGAACCCCCGAACTCTAGCCCAAACCACCGGGCGCGTAAACACGGGAACCGAGGGATTATCGCGCCTGCTGGGATAATATAGGGGCCGTCATGGGTAGAAAATCATCATCGAAGGGCGTGGAGTCCAAGGCTCCCGGGGTGCCCGCCAAGGGATCCGGTCCGCTCCTGTACGTGGCCATACTCGTCGTGATCGTGGGCGTCGGTGCGTTTGCGCTCTTGCGCGGCGGTTCCTCGGGCGGCGTCGATCCGGCGACAACCGCCACATCATCTTCCGCGTCAACCCCCGGCGCGGCCGATGCATCAAAGACAACGCCGCCAGACCAGGGGAAGGCCTCTCCCGAAGCCGAGGCTGCGGCAGCCGAGGCCGCGGCAATCGGGCCGCGCAAGCAGGCAACGCTTCCGCCGATTCCGTTCAGGGGCGACGAGCCGCCTCGGCCCGTGTCAGTTGTGACCGCGGCGTTCGAGTTCGCCGCCGAACATCCCGAAGTCCTGAGCTACGTCCCGTGCTTTTGCGGATGCGAACGGATGGGCCATAGGGGCAACGAGGATTGCTTCGTCAAGGCACGCGCGGCCAATGGCGATGTGGTCGAATGGGAAGAGCACGGTCTCGAGTGTGCCGTCTGCATCGATGTCGCCACGCGATCGCGCCAGATGCACGCATCGGGGGCGTCAGTCCGTGACATACGCACCGCCATCGAGAAGGAGTTCGCTCCAACCTCTCCCTTGATGACGCCGACGCCCAAACCGCCGGCGCGTGTTCAGTAGCGAGCGTTAGTGGAGACAAGGGCCGCTGCGCTGGCGCGGCTGTTCGAGGCGGTCCATGAAGGCGTGTACATCGGGACCATCGGTCCCGATGTCTGTGCCACGCTCGCCGCCAACCCGCATCTCAAACTGATCTTCGGCTACGGCCACGAGACACCCGAAGCCGACGTCCGCCCATTCGCGCCAGAAGCCTTCGTCGATCCCCAGGCGCACGCGGCTCTCATCGCGCGGCTCAGGACAGACGGCGCCGTCGCCGACTACCTGCTGCGACTCCGGCGCGCGGACCGAAGCTCCGTGTGGGTGGAACTCACGGCGCATGCCGATGCTCCGGAGCCGGACGGCACTCTGCGCTTCGAGGCGCTCGTCCGCGACGTCAGCGAACGCAAGAAGCTCGATGATCAGACCCGCGATATCTATCATCAGCTGCTCCAGGCCGAGAAGATGGCGGCGCTCGGCCAGACGATCTCGGGCGTCGCGCACGAGTTGAACAACCCGCTCGCGACCATCCTCAGCTGGGCTGAACGGCTCGCCGGGAAGCAGACACTCGAGCCGGCCGTCAAGCGCGGCATCGATACCATCCTCAGCGAATCCGAGCGCGCCGCACGCATCGTCCGCAATCTGCTGACGTTCGCGCGGAAACGGCAGACCACGCGAGCCATGGTCGATGTCAACCAGGTCGTGCGCGAAACCCTGGCGCTACGCGCCTACGAGCAGCGCGTCACGAACATCACCGTCATCGATGCACTCGCCGCAGGACTGCCGCAGGTGTTCGCGGACGGTCATCAGGTGCAACAGGTGCTGTTGAATCTGGTCATCAACGCGGAGCAGGCCATGCTGTCCAGCAACGGTCGTGGCGTCCTCGTGATGCGCACCTGGCACGACGCTGTTCAGGAGTCGGTGATCCTCGAGATCAACGATGACGGACCCGGCATTCCCGATGAGCTCCAGCCGAAGATTTTCGACCCGTTCTTCACGACGAAGGAAGTCGGCAAGGGTACCGGGCTCGGCCTGACGGTCGCGTACGCCATCGTACAGGAGCACGGCGGCCGGATCCGCCTCGAGTCGCGGCCGGGTGAAGGCACGTCGTTTTATGTCGAGTTGCCGGTCACCGGAGCAAAGGTGCCGCCCGTGGGTCTCACGCGCACCAGCCAGGGATCGCAGGACAAGCCGACCACGGCCGGCGCATCGATCCTCGTCGTGGAAGATGAGGGGGCACTGGCTGCCGCGGTCACCGACGCGTTGCGCGAAGCCGGCTATGTCGCTGAGGAGGCCGCGGACGGCGAAGAAGCGCTTGCGCTGGTAAAAGCCCGTCGATTCGATCTGGTCATCTGTGATCTGAAGATGCCGCGTCTCGACGGACCGTCGTTCTATCGGGCGCTGGCCGCCATCGCTCCCGGCCTCAGCCGCCGCGTGATCTTCGTCACGGGCGACATCGCGGAGACCAGGGCGGAACAGTTCCTCCAGGAAAGCGGCTGTCGCTGGCTGGCCAAGCCGTTCAGACTGGCCGACCTGCTGCGAGCTGTGAAAGACGGACTTGCGTAACCCCGGACACTACCCGGCTGCCAGGGCATGCCGCTGCCGCACCATCTTCCCTGCGTGCCCTGGATGCCCTGAATGGAGCATGGCGCGCGCCGGCATCGCGCGCTTGTTCGCTCGTTTGTAGACGAGCACCACGCCCTGCCCCGATACTGCTTCGTTGGACTCGGCCTGTCCAGAATCGCCCGCATGCTCCACCTTGGCCATGGTCTTCTTCGCCGCGAACGTGAGGAGCGCCTTCCGCATCTCCGCCGCGTGCTCCGGCCCCATTTCTCCCAGCTCATCTCTCAGGCGGCGAATCGCGCGGGCGTGCAGCTGTGATACGCGTGACTCGTTTACCCCAATCTGTGCCCCGATTTCCTTCATCGTCACTTCGCCGTAGTAATACAGACCGATCACCTTCTGCTCGCGCCAGGGCAGCGATTGGATGGCCGCACGTACGCGTTCGCGCGTCTCGAGTTTTTCGTAGGCGGTGTCGGGAGCATCCGGTTCGGAGGGCACGAGCGCGGTCGGCAGCGAACTCTCGTCGAAATGCTCACCAGTGGCCATGGGGGATGTCGCCTCGATTGTGTTGATGCGCACGATCGTCCGGCTCAAACGTTTCTCGTCGGACCCGACCCGGGCGGCCAGATCGGCCATCGAGGGTTCGTGTCCGAGCTCCCGTCTCAACGCCTCGCGTGCCGCGTCGAGCTCCCGGCGCTGACGACGGACGCCGCGCGGCCACGCATCGCGGCGAAGCGCGTCGATCATCGCTCCCCTCACGCGCCGTTCCGCGAACGTCTCGAACTTGATGCCGCGGCCCTCGTCGAAGCGGCGCGCCGCGTCGATCAACCCGAGGACGCCGTCCTGAACGAGATCGCCGATATCGATCGAATTCGGCATGGAGGAGGCCATCCGCCTGGCGAGGGACTCAACAAACGGCAAGCCACCAACAATCCGGTGATTCTGACTCGTGGCAACAGGCTGGACGGGCATGATCAGGTCTCTCCAAAGTGTTCGCGACGCCTGGATGTCGGCCCGGCAGAAAAGCCGGGCGTCTGGCGCCCGTCGTCCCGATCGATGGCTGCTCGACCGTTCCGATGTTTGCCCATCATCGCAACGGCGATACCAACGGCCGCGGCGATGTACCTTGCCGGTGCACTTCGATGGACAGATTGTCAGTAAGCTACTGATAGCGTGCGTGTTGTACTGATTGCGCCAGATCGGTGCAGGAGGGGTGTGACAGGTGCGGGAGTGCCGATCTCGTCAAGATTTTGGCGAAACTTGATGGCGGGGCGTCAAGACAATGACGCAAGTACTACAGATTTGGTTATGGCAGACGATTCTGAAGAGCCCGGATTTCCTTCGCCGTACTCATGGCCTCGAGCGTACTCGCCACGACCTGCGCCGCTCTCGCTCGCAGTGCGTCATCGGCGGCCTTCGACTCGAGCAGTTCGGCATGCGCCAAGATGATCCCGAACTGGTTGTTCAGCTGATGGAAGAGGAGCCGCAGTTCCGGCGATTCGTCCATGGGTTTCCTGGAGAGCAGTTCTTCCACGGTCGGCGGGCGAGTGATCACGCGGGTTTCCGATCCTCCGCCTGCCACGATGTCTGCGCGAGCTGGTCCGCTCTCTGCGGATCTCGCCACAGTGTATCGACAAAGATACGAACCGATCCGCCCGCTGTGCGGACGTATTCGATCTTGCCGGACGACAGCCAGTTGTAGATCGTGCGGCGGCTCACACCCACCAGCTCGCACGCCTTCATGATTGAAATCGTTTTTCGTTCCACGTGCAGTTCGCCTCCAGAAGTGGGTATCGGAGGGACAGGCGCCGGGGATTAGGGACAGTGGGCCAAAGGCGAGTTTGCGGTCCAGCCTCTGGCCTCTTGGCCCTGGCTTGTGTCAAAGTATTGGCGAACCTCGTAAATGCCTGACCAGCCAAAACATCTGCTGCTCGTTGAAGACGAAAGCCAGTTGCGCCAGGTAATCGCTGAGCAACTTGGCGATCGTGGCTACCGTGTCGAACAGGCCGCCACCGGCGAAGCGGCGCTGACGAAGCTCTCGGAGTTTGCGTTCGACGTTATCGTCACGGACTTGCGTCTCCCCGGTATCGATGGATCCGCGGTTGTCGACGCCGCTCTTGAGCGCTATCCGGACATCGTCGCGATCGTGGTCACCGGATACGGCACGCTGAAGGACGCGGTCGCGGCGATCAAGCGCGGCGCGTGGGACTTCGTCAGCAAGCCATTTCAGATTGACGAGCTCACGCACGTGCTCGATTCCGCGATCGAGCAACGGCGGCTCAAGTCGGAGAACGCGTATCTGCGCGCGCAGCTCGATGAGCGGCATCGATTTGAGGGCCTCATTGGGAAGAGTGGCCCCATGATCCGTCTCTTTCAGCTCCTCGAGCTGGTCGCGGCGACCAGCAGTACGACCCTCATCACGGGCGAGACGGGCACCGGGAAGGAAGTCGTCGCGCGCGCCATTCATCACAGCGGATCTCGCCGGGGACACCGATTCGTGGCGCTGAACTGCAGCGCGATTCCGGAGACGCTGCTCGAAGCGGAGATCTTCGGCCACGTGCGCGGGGCATTCACGGGCGCGGTGGGGAATCGTCAGGGAAGATTGGAGCAGGCGCACAAGGGCACGCTCTTCCTCGATGAAGTGGGCACCATGAGCCCGGCGCTGCAGATGAAACTGTTGCGCGTGCTGCAGGAACGTGAGTTCGAGCGTGTGGGCGACTCCCACACGATCAAGGTCGATGTGCGCGTGATTGCGGCGACAAACAGTGACCTGGGACGCCTGGTGGCGGAGGGGCAATTTCGCGAGGATCTGTTCTACAGACTGAATGTCATTCCCGTGCAGCTGCCGCCCCTGCGCGATCGCAAGGAGGACATTCCTCTCCTCGTGCAGCACTTCCTGGACAAGTACCAGGCGGCCTCGCAGACGCAGGACGAGGGTGTCCCCGGGGCAAAACCCTCCTCCGGCTTCCCGGCCGGCCCTGCGGGAAGGCCGGGCGCACCAACCGGGCGACCGACCCCGCTGACCGTTTCGCAGCAAGCCATGCGTCGCCTGATGTCCTATCAATGGCCGGGAAATGTGCGGCAGCTTGAAAACGCGATCGAGCGGGCGGTCGCATTCGGCACCGGCCGCGTTCAAATCGACGTAGCCGATCTGCCGATTGAACTGCTGGACCCGGTCGCCCCTGCCATTGGATCCCTGGTTTCGCTGCCCGAGGAGGGCCTCGACCTTCTCGCGCTGGTCAGCAGCATCGAGCGGGAACTCATCGAGCGATCGCTCGACCGTACAAACGGGAACAAGGGCCAGGCCGCCCGGCTGCTCAACCTCAAACGCACGACCCTCGTGGAACGGCTCAAACGCCTTCAGAAGTAGTGCAGGTCTTTAGACCTGCCTTGTACAATGTCCCATGCCTCCCCGATACGTCTACTGGACGATTCTCATCGACAATAAACCGACAGCGTTCCGGGCGCAGGACCGGGCGGACCTTCTCCCGACACTCACGCAATTGCGGCGCACGAACCAGGACGTCGTGATGAAGTACTTCGCGCACGGCCGCGTGTGGGATTCTCAGGAACAAGCCCGCGAGGCCGGCCGACCCGCGGCCGCCAGAGAGAAACGAGGACGCGATTGGAGACCGGGGGGGCAGCACGCCGATCCTCGCGCACGTTTCGACAAGAACACGTCCGACAAACCCAGGAGAGATCGAGAAGCCCCAAGTCTCTCCCGGAACAAGTCCGCCGACTCCAAGGCTGCGCCGACCGATCGACGTCCTCCCCAACCGCACGGCGATCGTCCATGGCGCAAGGATCAATCTCGTAGCGCGCAGGGCTCGCGCCCCTGGCAGGATAAGCCGGGAGCGACGAGCGGCAGACAGCCGTGGGTGCGCAAACCCGCGGGCGAACACCGGCCGTGGCAGAACAAGCCATCGGCCCCGAGCGGTACGCGACCCTGGCAGGACAAGCCAAGAGCTTCGAGCGGTGAACGACGACCTTGGCGGAACAAGCCGCGCGCGTCGGGCGCGCCCAAGATCGGTGCACGGAAGCCCAAGCCTCCTGAGCACGAGTAGCCTGCCACCGCGATGCAATTTGTAGAGTTTCTGTTTTCGACAGGCGGAGTCATCTGCACCATCGTCGGTGCCCTGTTGTGGATTCGTCTACGGGAGCGTTCAAAAGCGGCGCCACGATTTCTCGTGATCCTGATCGTCGCGTACGCCGCGGCCGGCGCCTACCCGATCAGCCACAACGCCGGCCGCCTCCTGATGCTCCACTTTCGACCGTTCAGCGCGTCTGACGCGCCCTCAGGCCGGACCGCGGTCGTCGTACTTGGAACCGGCAGTTTCACGGCGCGCGACTGGGAGGGGAACAACGCATCGATTCCTGACCGATCGGGCGCGGCTCGGATCATCGAAGCCGCTCGTGTCTACCGCCTCATTGGCCCCGAGTGGGTGATTAGTTCCGGTGGCCATGTGTACGCCGACGACACCAACGCACCGAGCGGTGCAACCATGCGGGACATGCTCGTCAGCCTCGGTGTGCCTGCTTCAAGAATTCTGGTGGAAACCGATTCGAAGAACACGCATGACGAGGCGGTCATCATTCGGTCGATGCTGAAGTCCGTATCAGTTGAGCACGTGGTGCTGGTCACGGCGGATCTGCACATGCGCCGGTCCCTTGGCGCATTCCGCGCCCAAGGGATTCATGCCATTCCGGCAATCGCCAGAAGGCCGACTTCCCGCCCGCCGTGGAATTTTCCGTGGCTTCCGAGCGATGCCGGCCTGGCAGAGACGGGCGCCGTGGCCCGGGAGGTCCTGGGCATTGGTTACTATGCCCTCCGAGGCTGGTACCGGTTCGCATGATCACGCATGTCGTTCTGCTCAAACCTCGGGCCGACCTCACTACCGACGAGCGCCGGGCGTTCGTAGCGGCGTTCGCACACGCGATTCGGGAGATTCCAAGCGTCCGGAAGATCCGGGTCGGCAGACGCGTTCTGTGCGGCGCCGGTTACGAACTGGGTATGCCCGATACGGGCGACTTCTTCGCGGCGATCGATTTCGATGACCTGAACGGCTTGCAGACCTACCTCCGGCACGACGCCCATGCGGAAGTCGGCGTCCTGTTCGGTCGTTCGCTCAGTTCGGCGCTCGTGTATGACTTCGAAGTGGGGGGCCTCGAGATGCTCGAGGAGTGGGCGTGATCTAGCCTTTCGCCTTTTCTTTCAATCCAAGCAACTGCTTCACGCGTTCCATCGCGCGTGGCTTCTTGGTCGACGCCGAATCCACCTGGACCAGAACGTCCAGGCACTCCTCGATCGTCTTGACGACCTTGACGCCGAGTCGCCTCACGGCCGGAGGCACTGACTTCTCGTCTTCCCGCCACACCAGAATGGATCTGGCTTTCGAGTCGACAAGGACGTCCGTGCAGTTTTCCAGCCGGTCGTCTACCACGACGTCCAGATCGAGGGCCGCGGCAATCAGACCGCGGGATCTCTGCACCACGTAGACGCTCGGATACTTGAAGCCCTTCGATTCCAGCCATCGCTGCGTCTGGATCTGGGAGGTTGCGCCGGCGCTCTCCGGCCGCTTCGTCAGGAAGATGATTTCCCATCGCCGCTCCAGGGCGACCGCACCGAGCCTTGCGATGGTCCCCGGCTCGATTTCCGTGAGCTGCTCCCAGAAATCTTCAATCGTTCCGACGTGCTGCCAGAGCCGGCGCTGCTGCCGGGCTGTCATGGGGACCCGGACCGGCGGTGGCGCACTATCACCGTTCGAACCTTCAGCAGCGAACTCAGACTGCTCTGAAGAGTCGGGGGGCTCGGACGCGGAAGGAGGTTTGGCCTCTCCCCAAATGATCTCGGCCTGACGCGCCAGCGCCCCGTCCATGTCGGCGAGGACACCGTCCAGGTCAAATGCAATGCGCAGCGACATCCGGATTCCTTCGGGGAGCCGCCGGGCCCGCGAACGGCTCCTCGCGCACGACGCCAACAGGGAACACGCGCTCTCGGTTAGCAGCCCGTCGTGAATTCGATCCGCTTGGGACCGGCCGGAAACGTGGTCGCATGTCTTCGACCGGGCCCCTAGCAAAAGTGACGAAGTCGCGTTAGGCGGTCGACGCCACTTCGTCGGTCAGCGCGCGGCGAGCCCCGCCCAGTCGTACAACGTTCGGTCCGGGGTTCTTGATGGCGTTGCGGGTATCCACAACGACCTTGGCAGCGCGCTGCATCAGATCGTAGTCGAAAGCGCAGTGATCGGTCACGATCACGATGCAATCAATGGCGCCGGCCGGCACGTGCCTCAGGTCGACGTGCTCCAGATCCGTGCCATTCGGCCAGGTGCGTCCCGACAGCTTGGGGACGTGGGGGTCCGAATAGGCGAGATCCGCTCCCCGTTCATGAAGGAGCGACAAGAGGTCCAGGGCCGGAGACTCACGAATGTCGTCGACGTTCCGCTTGTAGGCCACGCCGGCGACGAGCACGCGCGAACCATTCAGCGGCAACCGGATGCCGTTCAACGCGTCCGCAATCAGCGAGACAACGTGATGCGGCATCGCACCGTTGACCGCGCCCGCCAGCTCAATGAAGCGCGCTTCGAACCCCGACTGCTTGGCCTTCCACGACAGGTAGAACGGATCGACTGGAATGCAGTGACCGCCAAGGCCCGGACCGGGATAGAACGGCATGAAGCCGAACGGCTTGGTCGCCGCGGCGGCCACGACCTCCCACACGTCAATCCCGAGGCGGTCGCACATCAGCGCCAGCTCGTTGACCAGGCCAATGTTGACGGCGCGGAACGTGTTCTCCAGCAGCTTCACCATTTCGGCCACGCGAGGCGAGCCGACCGGCACGATCGTCTCGATGGCGGATTCGTAAAGAGCCGTCGCGAGCGCCGTGCACGTCGGCGTCAACCCGCCGATGACCTTGGGGACGTTGCGGGTCTGAAACTTCGGATTCCCGGGGTCGATGCGTTCGGGCGAGAACGCCAGAAAGAAATCCTCCCCGCCGCGCAGACCGCCCTGCTCGAGGATCGGGAGCACCAGTTCTTCGGTCGTTCCAGGGTACGTCGTGGATTCGAGGACAACCAGCATCCCGGGCCGCAGCCAGGCGGCCACCGACTCAGCGGCCGACACGATGAATGACAGATCGGGATCCTTCGTTTTCCGGAGCGGCGTGGGCACGCAGATAGTCACCGTGTCAACGTCCGCCAGCACGCTCAGGTCGACCGAGGCGCGCAATCGTCCCTGCGCGCGCAGTTCGCTCACGTCGTGCGACGGGACATCGTCGATGTAGGACTCCCCCGCGTTGATCGCGTCGACCTTCTTCGGATCGAGGTCTATACCGGTCGTCACGAAGCCGGCCCGCCCGAATTCGACAGCGAGCGGCAGGCCGACGTACCCAAGTCCGATCACGCCCGTTCTGGCGCGCCGGGAACGAATCGAGTCGAGGAGCAGATCGGCAACGGGCGACGGCTTCATATCTGGGGGACTCCCTTCAGTTGCCGCAGTCACTCGCAAGATGCCGGCCACCTACAGACGTCAAAGATGTGCAGAACCGATGATGTTGTCTGCTATGAAGAGGCCTTTGGTCGCACTTAGTCCGTCCGGGAAGTCGCAAGAGAATTCATCTGCCAGACAGAATTGCCAATTTCTCACACATTCCGATGGTCCTGCCGCCCTGCTCCGGGGGTTCTCAACTCGGCAACACGATTGCAGAAGCGTAGGAGACAACTCTTTCGCGTTATTGCACATGAACCTACTGATGATGGGGCCGTCCGGGGTCGTAACCCGAGTCGGGAAATGTTGAGCAGGGTGAGGTCGCGCATCCTCCTCGTATCGCCGGCTGGGGGCTTGTCATCGACACTGGCGGCACCTCTTTCGGCGGCTGGATATGAGACCGTCCTTGCGGCCGACTTCCGCAGCGCCAGGATCGCTCTCAATCAACGGCCAGATCTGGTGATTGCCGATGTCAAACTCGGCGCCTATAACGGCCTGCACCTTGCCATCCGCGCGGCGGCGACCTTGACGCCAGCCATGGTGATTGGCGATTCGGACCCGGTTCTGGAAGCGGACGCCGCACGACAGCAGGCGGTCTACGTGACGACCCCCCTCGATGCGGAGCACATCCTGACTGTCGTCGCAAGGCTCGTGGACATCTCCTGGCAAACCCGCCGCGCCGCGCGAAAACAGGTTCGTGGATTGAACGCATTCGCCGACGATCTCGAGGCGCGACTGCTGGATGTGAGTTACCACGGGATGCGACTCGAAGCGGCCGACTCTCGACAGGCCGATCTGCCGATGTGTTTCGTCGTACGGTTGCCGCAGTTCAGCTTTACCTGCCACGTTCAACGCGTCTGGACAGCCCCCGCCGCGAACGACCGTGACGGGAGAGTGACGTGGTACGGCGCTACGGTCTCGGCCGCCGATTCGGAAGGGGTTCTCGCGTGGCGCGATCTCGTGGACGCACTGCCTGGCCTGGCGGCGACCCTGTAGAGCGTCAGGAGGCCTGGGCCGTGTAGTTGCCTTTGTCATCCCCTTCCCTTTTCAACACGCGAAATCGCTGAAAAGGCAGGTGGCACTGATACTTTCGAAGCACGCCCATGAACCGCTTGTAGTCGGTGGCGGGCATGTTGAAACAACTCGCCAGGATCTTGTAATTCCCCCGCGTGTGCTCCAGTCCCAGGCGCACGAGTTCCCGAATATCGTTGCGCGTCAGATCGCGGGCGACAAACGGCTCATACACGACAGACCAGAATGATTCGCCCCCTGTCACCATCCGATCGAACAGCGTCTGAGCCACTGGGTGGCCATTGGCCGGCCGCCCTCCTCCAATCGACTGCGCGCTTCGCGCTCCTCGCCAGGATTCAGGCGGCAGATCGTCGACGTCGATCGGTTCGGTGTGACGACGCAGGATGAGTCGCTCCGCGATATTCCGCAATTCCCGCACGTTGCCGGGCCATCGATAGGCCAGGAGGCAGTGCATGGCATCCGGCGTCAGCTTCGGCTCCGGCGCGGAGTGGGTGACGGCGAACTCCCTGAAAAAATGCGTCAAGAGTGTCTGGATATCCTCGACACGCTCGCGCAACGGCGGTACCTCGACGTGAATGACATTGAGGCGGTAGTACAGATCCTCGCGGAACGTCTTGTCGGAGACGCGTTCGAGCAGGCGCCTGTGCGTCGCCGTGATGACCCGGACGTTGAGTGGCGCGAGGTGCCGGTCCGCACCGACGCGCTGAATCTCGCCCGTTTCCAGAAAGCGGAGGAGAAGTGCCTGCATTCTCAGGCTCATCTCTCCCACTTCATCCATGAAGATGGTGCCGCCGTGCGCCATCTCCAGCCATCCACGCTTGTCGCGGTGCGCGTCGGTAAAGCTCCCCTTCATGTGGCCGAACATTTCCGTTTCGAGGAGGGAATCAGGAAAACCCGCGCAGTTGATGGTCACGAGCGGCCCCGTGCTGCGGGAGCTGCGACGATGAATCAGGCGGGCGACGATCTCCTTGCCAACGCCGCTTTCACCCGTGATGAGCACTTTGGCGTCCGATCGTGCAGCGTGCTGAATCTCTTCTTCCACGCCTCGAATGGCGGCGCTAGCGCCAATCATGACAATCGTCGGCTCCATCGTGGGTCAAACCTCAAATCGTCGCGACACGTGGTGCCGGTCCCACTAGAAGAAAGTCAACCAGCGTCCGGACTTATCGGGTCGACGTGCACACTCAGATAGGGTCACGCACACCAGCTGAGTGTGCAGCGGCGTGCAGATTGGTAAGGGTCTAGCCTCGCGTTCTGACGGGAAGATGGGCCTCTAGAGGTGCGGAGAGTTGAATCAGCGGGCGATCAGGGGTGGCCGAATCGCCGGATGAGGTTCCGAAGTTGGCCGTCGAGCGAGGCCGACCGGGCGCTGAGCCTCGCCTTCGCCATGGCCAGCTTTCCATGCGGGGTTGCGTCGGAGAAAGGCCGCGGCCCCTCGCGGGAGGGCGCCGCCTTCAGCTCCGCAAAGTCCACCGTGACTTCAATCCGCGTCCCTTCGCCAGGCGAAGACTCCACTCTCAGGTCCCCGCCCATCGCTCGGACGCTCTCGGCGATGGCGGCGGGCGGCGTCACCTGGCGCGTCTCCGCGGGGACACCCGCGCTGCCGTTCCCGATATGTGAAAACCCGTGGCCATCGTCCTCGACGATGAGCACGTAACGACCAGCCTCGGCGCCGAACCGCACCAGGACATGTCGCGCTCCACTGTGCCGGCGCACATTCGCGAGCGCTTCTCGCACGATGCGCCCAAGCTCGGTACACGTCCGCTGTGACAACGAGATCGAGTCGACGTCGGAGGTCACCAACCGGGCCGCAATGCCGGTTTCGCGCTCGAATCGTTCGACCGATTCCGCCAGAGTGCCGACCAACTGTGTGGGAGGCACGTCGGCAGTCTTCATTCCGCGCATGATGTCGCGAAGGTCCGACACTTCGTGCTGTAAAATTCGCTGTACCTGCTCGAGGTCGTTGACGACCTGGACCGGCGCGGTCGTCAGATGACGACGCGCCAGCTCGAGCTGCATCTGCGCGCCGATGAGCGACTGCGTGATTCCGTCGTGCAGCTCCCGGGCAAGGCGCGCACGCTCGACCGCACCAGCTCGCGACCGCATGCGCCGCAGCAGGTACGTGTTGTGGAGCGCGGGACTCAACTCGCGGAGCGCCGCATGAAGAAACCGCAGGCGCCCCTCCCGATCGCGCGCAGGTTTGGGATCCAACACGAAAAGCCGGCCGGTCCATTCCTTGGCAAAGGCGAACGAGACGACGACGAGACTATCGGAGGGATGTCTGGCGGCAAACGCGGCCAGATTCGGCCCCGGCGGCGGTGACGACCGCCGGCCCTCTGCGTCGACGGCCACGATCTCCGGGAGAGGTCCGCGGGATCGTTGTGCGACATCCCAGCCGCTCGCCTGCGCGGGAAACAGGTAGTGCTGCTCCTCCGACTCATCCAGCTCCAGCATGTGCACGGTCGACTGGCCGTCTCCGGCCGGTGCGTGCGTTTGCCAGAGAATTGACCGGCCAGCCCCGGTTTCTCGAACGACAATCAGCGCTTCCCGAGCCTTCATCATCGACAGCAACTGATCCAGGAGTGCATGCATCGTGCGCGTCATGCTGAGTGCCGGGCGTGGAGTCCGCACGAGCTGCGCGATCGCGGCCCGCTCCACCCGCCGCCGCTCGCTGCGCGCGGCGAGGTACGCGAGCGGAACGCCGAAGAGCAGTACGTACGCAGCGCGCAGCATCAACTCGCGCGGCTCGACAAGGCTCGTGATCGGCGCGGCCTGTGCCGCCGCGCTGACGCGCTGGAGACCCGGCTCGAGCACGACGAGAACCATGGTGAATCCCGTTGTGGCGAGCGCCGGCCACGATCCCCAACGACAGGCTGCGGCGTTAATCGCAAAGAACCACAGCACCCAAGGCGTGTTATCGGAGCCTGGGGAAAACACCGAGAGGGCAAGGGGCCAGCACAGATCGCCCGCATGGACCACCGCGCGAAAAGTCGCCGACCGTTCGCCGCGCTTCAACAGCCACAGCACGACGTAGCTGTGGAGGACGTACAGCCCGAGCAGCGACGCAGGCACTTTGGAAAGCGAACCCGAGCGCGAGAGTTGATCCAGACCGAGCACCAGGGCCGCACCGGTCGCGAGGAGCGCGCGCGCGACGGCAAGGACGCGCTCGATACGCTGGCGCTCACCGGAATTGATCGCGAGGGGTGGTCGATCCATGTGAGAAGCGGATGCTCGACCTTACCACGACCAAACCCTCTCTGCTATGAGGTTTGCACGATCTTTTTTCAGGAATTGACGTCTTCCAAATAGCGAACTTTTGTCTGGCAGATAGCGAACTTTTTTATCTGCCAAACGCTCGCCGCGGTGCAACTACTTCAAGTTGACCAGGAAGCTGACTGCCTGAGGGCCTTCGCGCCAATACTCGATCAGCTCGAATCGCGGGTTGCGCGCCAGCCACTCCCGGCAGGCCCGCTGCTCGCCGCAATTCGGGCTGCCCTTGAAGCGGAACCAGTCGTGGAAGATCAGCACCGTGCCCTGCCCCACCAGGTCCGTGAGGAAGTCCAGCACCGGCACCGTGGACTCGTACAGGTCGCAATCAATCATCACCATGGCCGCCCGCTTCAGGCCGTACTTCTCTTTGGTCTCCTGGTTGAGCGTCCGGTCGTAGAAACCGGGGACGGCGATGACGCGCGTGAAGTCCACGCCCTCCTTCGCGATATTCGCCTTGAACTCGGCCTCCGAGCAGCCGTAGGCGCCCGGAAAGTAGTCCGCCTGCCGCTCACCGGGACCCGGCGGCAGTCCTTCAAATGAGTCGAAGGCAAAGAAACGCGGCGCATCAGAGCCGGAGGAGTGCACGCGGTTGCTCAGCAGTGCATGATAGGCGGCAGCCAGGGACTCGCCACGGTACACACCAAACTCCAGGTAGTCACCCTCAATCTGGTTCCAGGTCACAAAGGAAGCGGCCGTACGGATGCAGCCGTGTGCTCCGGTGAAATTGTCTTTCTCGGCGATGAGAAACCTCCCCGCCAGAAGCCGCACCGGACGCAGAATTCTCCGGGCCAGCCCTCTCACCATCGTCTAGAACCCCCTCAATTCAGCACCGCAGTCGACGGTCCTCGGCCAACTGTTAGAGAATAGCCATCATGCCGATACACGTCGTATCGGCAAATCTCATTATCAACCAAAAGGCTCCTGCATGAAGATTCTCGGGATTAGTGGACTCGAACAGTCAATCCCCTTCAAAAAAGCTCACTGGCCGAACTTGGACGAGCGCGAGTACCGCATCTCTCAAGGGCACGATTCTGCCGCCGCCCTGATCGTCGATGGGACGCTCGTGGCTGCCGTTGCCGAGGAGCGATTCAGTCGAAAAAAGCACACGGGGGACTTTCCCATTCTCGCGATCCGCTCCTGTCTGGCCACTGCGGGACTGCCGATCGAGGCGGTTGACGAGATCGCTCATGGGTTTGACTATTCGGCGTACCAACAGCTCTATTCCCTGGATCCGATCACGTCCGCGCTCTACCGCGAAGTCTTCTCCCGAGACGCGTTGCTCTCGCTCGTCGGGCGGGACCTCCCCGGGTTTCCGCCCGAACGAGTGCACCAGGTCGGCCATCACCTCGCACATGCGGCCAGCGCCTATTTCACGTCGGGCTGGGATGAATGCCTGGTCGTGGTCGTAGACGGCATGGGCGAGGCACACAGCGTCACGGTGTATCACGCGGACGACGGCCGGCTCGAGCAAGTCCACCAGATCGCGGCCTCGGACTCGATCGGCGTGCTCTATTCGCTCGTCACGCTCCACCTCGGGTTCGATTTCAATTCCGACGAATACAAGATCATGGGGCTCGCTCCCTACGGGCATCCCGAGCGGTTCCGTCAGTTCTTCGAGCAAGCCGTCGAGCTCCGCGACGGTTCGATACATATCCCCATTCTGAAATTGAATCGGACGCGAGATGAACGTGAGAACTACCTGCTCACTCGCAAGTATCTCGCGGATCACCTGATTCGGGAGCGTCATCCGAACGATGACGTCACCGGCGAACATCAGGACGTCGCCGCCGCCCTGCAGGCGTGCCTCGACCGCACCATGATGCATGTCTGTGGTCACTTCGGAACCAAGCTGGGACTCCGACGCCTCGCCCTCGCCGGAGGAGTCGCGCTCAATTGCACGGCCAACGGCAAGCTCCTGCGCTCCGGCCTCTTTGACGAAATCTACGTGCAACCGGCAGCCGGCGACGATGGCACCGCTCTCGGCGCCGCCCTCTACCGCGCGTCCCTGGCTGGCGAGGTGGTGAACCGCCGGGCTCCGGTTCCCTTTTTCGGTCCCGCCTACTCGATGAAGGACATTGATGCGGCGCTCTCGGCCTCTCGAGACCGCGTCGAGGTGACGCGCTTCGGAAGTCTGGCGGAGACGTGTGCCGAGGCCGCTACGCTCATCGCGGCGGGACGGGTCATTGCCTGGTATCGCGGACGAATGGAGTTCGGCCCGCGCGCGTTGGGACACCGGAGCATCCTGGCAGATCCGGGACACCCGGAGATGCGCGACCGCATCAATGCCATGGTCAAAATGCGCGAGGCATTCCGTCCATTTGCGCCGGCAGTGTCCATCGAACAGGCACATCACTGGTTCGACATCCCGCCCCTGACCGAGCTGCCGTACATGATCGTCATCGTCAATGTGCGCGAGCCATTCCGCGCTCAGTTACCAGCGATCACCCACGTCGACGGATCGGCCCGGGTGCAAACCGTGTCCGCGGGAGACAATGCGGAATTTCATGCCCTTCTGCAGGCCGTCGGCCGGACGACAGGCCGGGAAATGGTGTTGAACACGAGCTTCAACGTCAAGGGACAACCGATCGTGAACACTCCGCTCGAAGCGATCGAAACGTTCCTCAGGACCGGGATCGAATACCTCTTTCTGGAGAACGTGCTCGTCAAACGGCGGTCGGATTCGACCGCCCCATGAGGCCGGGATCCAGCTCCAAAAGACCTTTTTCTCCGGCCCGCAGGACCTCTCGCTGACCAATGGGACCGAGCGGCTAGGCGGCCGCGCTCGACATTCGAAAATCGTCAAGAGAGAGCGCATTGGCGAGGATGCGGCTGTCCGGCGCAAAGTGTCGCATCGCACCCGCCTTGAAGCCCATCACGGTGTACCCGCCAGGCTGGAACAACACGTCGATCAGGCGGTACTTGTCCAGGAGCGACAGCCTCTCATAGTGATCCCGCAACAGCGGCGACGGCAGGCGGGACGACACATCAGTCTTCGGGACCACGACGTCCATAGGGAGGGAACCCCTGCCGAGCCTCGTCTCGAAGAGGCAGCCGTGCTGGTCGAGCGCAAGGCCGTAGGGGAGGAACCCATGGAGACCAGATGTTTGCATGAGACCGAGCAGCGAGTCTGCGTCGAACAGCGTTTCGTTGACATTCAGGTACGCGTCGACGATCAATGCGTTCCGCGACTCTTCATCGTCGAAATCCAGATTCCAGCCGTAATTGAATGAATCAAAGCCGAGATCCTTGACCATGGCGATGCCGCGGTGGAAGTCCTGCCGGTTGTCGCCGAGCAGGAGAGCGGCGATCTGCTTGCGCCGCATTCGCTCGTAGCCTCCGTGTTTTCCATAGATGTACATGAACAGAATGCCGTCTTCGGCGAGATTGTGAACAAGGTTGCGCAGTCCCTTGGCTGGATCGGCGAGATGGTGGATGACGCCCATGCAGAGGATCACATCGAATGTGCCGAGTCTCTTGCCTTCTTCCATCAGATTGAACAATTGAAACTCAACGTTGTGAATACCCTCGTTCGCGGCAGCTTGGCGGGCGATGGCCAGAGGGGGTTCGCTCACGTCGACGGCGACGAAACGCGTGTTCTTGAAAACGGCGGCAGCTTCGTTCAAACGCTGCCCGGTTCCAGTGCCGGCATCGAGCACACTTTTCCCGGAGAAATCGTACCGTGTTTCCATGGAAAAGATTGAAAGCAGGTTCGCCAGTTCCTTGAGCTTGCGCCTGCGCGCTTGCGGAGAAGGATAGGGGAACTTGGCATACATCTCGCTGACTTTTCGCGTCGTGTCGTCCAGGGCCTTTTGCATACAGCTTCCTCGTTGTTCGGAGTTCATCGCGGGCTGTCATGGTCGCCACGATCGGGGTCGTCGAATGGGAGCCACCACTCGCCTTCGAGCCTTGTCAGAAACGCGTCGCCTTTGTAGATAGCACGCTCGAGATTCGCGTCGCGGGTATGAATGAGCAGCCAGTTGCTGCCATATCCGAAACTCGACCCCCCAGAAATCTCGTTGACATAGCGCGGATCGAGGCGACCGGTGAGTGCCACCGCGCCGTGCTCGCGCGCATCGAGCGCCAGCGCATTCAGCACGTCGGCCATCGCGCCGCGGCGCGCGCCGACTTGCACCACGTCGCTCACTCCGCCGCTCTTGGCGAAGTACAAGTAATAGCCGAGAGCATCGCCGGCCCGGCGGACGACCTGCGCTCGCAGGTCGCCCCATTCCCGTTTCGCGGCCAGGATGTCCAGGAGCCATGTAAGCGACGGCGCGTCGTACACGGGCCGCAAGAAACACCCACGGGAGAACGTCTCGATGTGGTCGAGCAGGGCGTGGGGATCCATCGCCTCAACAATGCAATCGCCCGCGGGCAGCCTGAACGGACTCTGTCGGATCGTCTCCGCCATTTTGTCGAGCGCCCAGATGCCTGGCGAGAGGCCGGTGGTCACCCACGCTGGAACTCCTCGCTTCCGGAGCAGCGACGCCATGTGCCGAACTGGTCTCAAGGGGCGCGTCCAGTGCGGGCTCTGCAGGAGCGCGGTCGTCCCGCCGAGCGCGTGCCAGATCTTGCGGACCGGCTCGTCGCTCTCGCACATCGAGAGGTCCTGGCTGCCCATGAGGAACGCCTTCGTCAGGCTGACGCCGGCGAGCGTGGCCCGGTACTCAGGGTCCACCATGAAGTGATGGCTGACGGCCATCACGATCGGCCTTCCGTTGGCGAGCATCGGCCGCGGCAAGACGCCCAGGAAGCCGACCAGTCGTCCGGCACGGTCCTCGTAGGCCAGCGACGGCAGGCTCGGCGACGGCCAGGGATGCTGGTTCAGAATGCAACGCATGTAGGCCGTGCGCTTCTCGAGCGACGGCCCCACGCGGTCTGGGTACACCCTGGCATACAACGCGACAATGGCTGGCAGGTCCTGCTCGCTGGCCGGACGGACTCCTCCCGGAGTCGACATCCTCAATCCTTCCAACCTTCCAGAACGGCGAGGCTCCATCAAGCAGCAGTCGGTCGGCCATTCGAGGCTGCGACAAAGTTGGCGATTCTGTCTATCGACTTGAAGTTGTCGAGATCAACGTTCTCGAGCATGATCTTCAACCCGAACGCCTGCTCGAGGTTGAGGAGCAGCTCAACGAACATGAAGGAATCCAGGACACCAGCCTCGATCAGATCCGTCTCCTCGGTAGGCGGATCGACGTGCAGTTTCTCGGAAAAGATCTGTTTGATCCGATCAGACATATTCATACGATTGCCACCTGGTCCTCGCCTCGCTCGAACGACTCCTTCAGCCGACGCCGGTCGATCTTGCCGTTTTGGTTCTTCGGAAGCTTGTCCATTTGCATCCACCGGGTCGGCAGCATGTAGGCCGGCAACACGGCGCCGATCGTCTTACGAAGCGCCACTGCGTTTGCTCCACTCCCCGGCGACGGCACAAACGCACAGCAAATGACGGTACCCTCGAACCCGTCGGTCTTGGCAGCAACCACGGCCACTTCCACAAGCGAGGCGACCGAGTTCAATGCCACCTCGATTTCGCCCAGTTCGATCCGGTAGCCGCGACTCTTGATCTGTGAATCGGCGCGACCCACGTAATAGACCAGCCCGTTCTCATTGACTCGCGCCAGGTCCCCGGTCTTGTAGATCCGATCCGCGGCGTCCGTGCTGTACGGGTTCGGCAGGAAGGCGACCGCCGTCTTTTCGGGATCCTGCCAGTACCCTGGGCTGAGCCCGGCGCCACGGATGTACAGGTCGCCCACCTCACCCTGCGTCACCTGCTTCAATGCCTCGTCGAGGACCAGCAGCTCCTCGCCCCCGCAAGCCCGGCCGATCGGGATCGCGTCGTCCTCATGTTCGGGACATGTTGCCACCGTATGGTAGCTGCTCGCGATTGTGGCCTCGGTGGGACCGTACAGATTCGTGAACGTCACGTGCCGAAGCTTCTTCATCCAATAGATAAGGGCCGGCGTCGGAAAGACCTCGCCGCACCAGAGCAACCGCTTCAAGGCGGGGAAGTCATCGTCTCTCACCACGTCGAACTTGGCCATGTAGTTCAGGATCGAAGGAACTGAGAACCACTGCGTCAGCGCAGAATCGCGGATGAAGGCGGCGAGCTTGTGCGGCAGGAGGTTCAGCTCCGGGGTGGGCAGGTGCAGCTGGGCGCCGGCCGTGAGCGTGCCGTAGACGTCGAACGTCGACAGATCGAAGTGCAGCGGCGGGTGCCCGGAGTTCCGATCCGACGCGCAGATGCCGAAATACTCGAGCGCCCAATCGAGGAAGTGCAGCACGTTCGAATGCGTGATGACAACACCCTTGGGTTCGCCGGTGGATCCCGATGTGAAGAGGATGTGCGCGGCATCCTCCGCGCCGTTCTCGTAGTCCCTCGCTTCAGCCGAGTGCGCGCTCATCTCGTCTCGCGAGAAGTCCGGCGCGAAGCCCGGCTCCCCCTCCGATCGTGCGCCCAGCCAGCCGACGCGGATCCTCTGTTGGCTGAGCGTACCGTCCGAGAAGAGCGTGCACACGAGTGGGGCGGCCGCCCCGGTCGCCAGAATCCATCGAGCCCCGCTCCGGTGCAGGATCTTGGCCACGCGGGGGGCCGGCATCGAGGTGTCGACCGGCACGTACACGCAATCGGCCTTCAACGTCCCCAACATGGCGACAATGGCGTCGGGGGATTTGGGTACCATCAGGGCGACCCGATCGCCTCGCGCGCAGTCGGACGCCCGCAGTAGCCTCGCCAGCCGGTTGCTGGCGGCTTCGAGCTCTCCGTAGCTCATCACGGCGCCTTGATAGACGACCGCAGGGGAGCCCGGCCTTTGCTCCGCTTGCCTCGACACACCGTGCTGGAGTAGCAGTCTCATGAGTCTGCGTATCTTAGGTAACGGTCGGACTCTGCGCGGCGAGCACGACTGCCCGCTTGAACACGATCCCGATGTGTTGCAGCTCGTCCCGCGTGGGGGGGATATCCAAGATGAAGGTCTTGTGGCCAGTCGCCACGTAGCGACCGACCTCCGCGGCGACGACCTCGTAGCTGCCGACCAGATAGGGACAGTTGGTCTTGTAGTTCTCGAACGGCAAGAGCCAGTAGGGATTGTTGCCCACTGCCGACTCGCTCATTTCTGCAAGCTGATGGTGCCAGGTGGAATCCGACACCTTATTGGCCAGCGCCCGGGCAATCTGGCCCTTGCGATCTTCCGGAAAGCGTTCGTGCGCGACGGCCCAAGCTGCCGCGTCGGTTTCACGCGCGACCACGCCGACGCGGACACCGTGGGCCAGGCCGCGATCGACGGGTTCGTTCTGGTAGTCCGCGGCGGGCTTCGGGTACTTGATCGCCGTCGCGCCAATGGCCCGGGCGGCGGCGAGGCCGGCGTCGGAAGACCCGGAAATCGTTAAGCCGGGGAAGAGCTCTTTGGGGAGCGGGGGCATCACCTTCAGCTGCTGAACCTGGTAGAACTCGCCCTTGAAGCTGACCGGCTTGTCCGTTTCCAGGAGAAGCTTAATCAGGTTGGTGTACTCGACAAGCCGCTCGTAGCGTTTGTCGTGGGGCGTCGGATCATTGAGCGCGTTCAAATCGTTCTTGAAACCACCGGCAATCATGTTCAAGTAGATACGCCGGTCGTACATGTATCCGAGCGTAGCAACCATCTTGGCGGCCGTGTACGGATGCATGTACACGGGTTGGACGGCGACGAGCGGACACAGAGTCGATGTGGACTGAAGAATCCTCTGAGCCACGAGCCACGGGTCGGCCAGGCTGTTGTCCGCGTACACGAGGATGCCGGTGCAGCCGTTCTCCTCGCTCCAGCGGGCGACATCCATGACGCGATCGAGGTACTGGCTGCTCTCGACCGCGCTCGACATCGGACACGTCGAAAAAATCCGCACGTCGAGGTTGTTTGTCCCCGATTGCATAGCTGCACCTCGCAGACGAGATCCCCAGGCACCGCCCAAGCCCTATCTTGGGCCAGGTTGAGACCTGCGGTACGTCAGTGTGTTCTACCTTGCAAAAGCTTGTCCACTGACGATGTGCGCAAGGAGGAGGAGTGGCACCCCCATGCACCTGAGAAAAGGCGCTCGAAGGCTGCCGGCCGGCAGACTTTTGTCCGGGGAGGCGAGTATTTCCCCACAAGGCCGACTCGGGTTCGACCCTACAAATCCTCCGACTATGGACTCACGATTCGCACGTGTGTCGGGTCCGTTGGCGGGATTCCGGTGCTTCCGCCAGTTGTTCTTTAGGAGGCGCCAAGGTCGCCAATCTGGCCCACTGGCGGGCGCAGTGCTCCATCGGCGGCTTTTCTGATGTCGATGCCGTACTGACCGAGAAACGTGTTGTACACGGCATCCACGACGCCTGCGTTGATGCCCGGAGATCCCGAAGCCAAGTGGAAGTCGTTGCCCGCAACGTTGACAGATTGCGGAGCGGCCACGACCGTGTTCTGGCCTTTCCCGGTGGCGCTTTGAAAGCTCGAAACGCTTGTGTAAACCGTTCCATCGGGCCAGCGTATACGCGGCGTTTCGCCCAAGAGGCTGCCCTGAATCAAGCCGCGCCAGCCGTGTTGCTCTCGATGAAGAGATGATTGCCCCCTTGCCCGGAAAGTCCCGCAACGATGTTGCCCCTGAGAACGTCCGTGCCTCCCACCGGGTGCCCCCGTCGAAGCCGCCGAGGAAGAGTCCGCCCCCTGCGGATTGCCATGGATTTCAGCGTTTCTGAGCACGCCATGGTCCACTGGAGAGAGGACTGCGAGTCCCCCGTTGTTGCCGATGTGGTAAACGCAAACTCGATGTTCTGCACGATGAAATAGGAGCCACTGACCTCCCGCGGCCAGGTAACAATGGCTTGGGGTCCGGTTTGGCGATCTCGGTAATTCCGAAGGACGGGGCTGGAATCCCTATCGGCGGCTGCCACTGCGCGAACGCTGACGCAGCCGTGAACAGAGCAAGAGTGAGAAGAATGGTTCGGTTGAAAACGGACTTCACAAACGTTTCTCCTTGACGTATCTGGCTGGTAGGAGACTCGCGCACGCGGTGTGCCGCCGCGACCGGGTGCGCCACCTCAAGGCATCTCTCGTTTTGCTTCAGAAATCGAGCGCTTTCTAGCGAGAACGAGCCCCCAAACTGAGTACTTGTGATCACAGTTTTGAGGCAGCGGTCACGGGCCGGCGCTGCAAAGCCCTGCGGAAAAGGGGCACAAAGGCTAATCGGGATGGGCCGAACGCCCGATGAAGGTGTGTGATGAAGGTGGCCATTGTCACCGCTTTTCCTGAGGATCCCGAGGCTCCCCGCGGTGGTGTCGAGGCGGTCAGCGTGAATCTGACGCGCGCGCTGGCCTCCTTCGATGATCTGAAACTCGACGTCGTCACGACGGTGCCGGCGTCATCGGGCCCGCGCAGCGAGTGGAATGGCGTGACGATTCACCGCCTGCCTCGCCGTGGAACACGGATCCTCACGGAGGCCATTGGTGCAGGGCGGCGCCAGATGCACGAGTTCTTACATGAGCTCAGGCCCGATGTCGTCCACGCGCACGACGTGTATGGACTGATGGTGAAAGGACTCACGATCCCCCGTGTGTTCACGATCCACGGCTTCATCTACGGCGACACGATCGTCTCGGGCGAGCGATGGGCGCACGTGCGCTCCTGGATCTGGAGACGCATCGAAACGAGCGGGTGGGCCGATCACCAGCACATTGTTTCGATCAGTCCATACGTGCGCGAGCGTCTTGCGGGCATCGCGACAGGCACGATTCACGACATCGACAATCCGATTGCCGAATCATTTTTCGACATCCGGCCGGTCGACACCCACCGTCCGATTGTCTTCAGCGCGGCGCTCGTCAGCCCGCGGAAGAACACGCTGACGCTGGTCGAGGCGTTCGGACGGCTGGTGGCCAGAGGCGTGGACGCCGAGCTTCGCTTGGCCGGCGACGTCGTCGATCCCCGATATGGCGATCGGGTCCGGGAGCGCGTGCAGGCGCTGGCCCTCAGCGACCGCGTCCATCTGCTCGGTCGCGTCTCCGCCCGGGACGTCGCCAGAGAGCTCTCGACGGCGTCGGTCTTCGTCTTGGTCTCGCTGGAGGAGAACTCCCCGATGGGGATCGAGGAAGCCATGGCCGCTGGTGTGCCGGTGGTCACGTCGAACCGCTGCGGGATGCCGTATCTGGTACGCGACGGAGACAGCGGGTACCTCATCGACCCACACGACCCAGCCGACATCGCAGACCGGTTGCAGCAACTACTCCAGGAGCCGGCGCTCCGCCGCCGCATGTCCGAGTGCTCGCGCGCCATCGCGCGTGACCGCTTCCATCCCGAGTCGGTGGCACGGCGGACCCGCGAGGTGTACTTCAGGGCCGCGCGCC
>JBGOTP010000020.1:0-26096 GCA_041476545.1 Vicinamibacteria bacterium
ACAAGTTCACTGAGTTCGAGACCTGGGCGCTGACGTATGAAGGTCACGGACGCAACCCTCTTCTCGGTCTACTGTCGGTACTGCTCTATTCGCCGGACTATGATTTGAAGGACATTTGGGCCGTGATAGGGCCGCCGCGCAGATTGAGCAACGTGCATTTCTTCGGCGCGAAGATGGATGGCCCTTTCGCCACGGAGGACTTGCGTCGACTCGGGACTGACTTCCTAACGCCGATGTTCATTTTCCAGGGCGCTCAAGACGATCTTACGCCCGCGACATTCGCTCGGGCCTGGTTTGACACGCTCGGGGCACCGAAGAAGGCCTTTGTGCTGATCCCAGGTGAAGGACACCTCGCGCTCTTTAGCCAGACAGCAACATTCATCAAGTTGACCGAGGAATACGTACTGCCACTCACTGTCGAGAACCGATCAGTGACGAGATAGGATCTCTCCAGTGTCTCCCTTCTGAAAAAGTGGAGCCAACGTCAACCAAACAGATCTATGCGAAAAAACACTAGAGCGGATTTCGCTGCGATGTAGCGAGCGGGGATGACGGAGATAACGGCTTTACACGGAGGAACGAAGCAATGGAGGATTTTCTAGTACAGATCGAACTCCGTTTCTTCGCTTCTCCGTGTTGAACCGTTCGCTCCGCCTCCTCCGTTGTCTACGCTGTAGTGAAATCAGTAGTAGGAGTCTGTTTGCGAGCCGGAGTGTCGCGGCTCACATGATTCGTGGCGCGACCGCGGCCGCACTGCTCACATGGGCCTGGCTGAATCAGTCGGCTCATCTCGCGTTCGCTGTTGGCGCCCTTGTCGTGGCCGTCGTCGCAATGCGCGGCTGCCCGATGTGCTGGACGATGGGCCTGCTGGAAACGATAGGCGAGCGGTTCAGGGTGCGGCCTCGAAGTGAGCCGTCCACTCCTATTGACATTCGATAGGACAAGGGTGCATACTCCGCTCATATCGGGCGTCTATAGCGGAGACTCTCCATGTCCACACGTCAGGCCAGTCTGCTTCAGGGCACGCTCGATCTTCTGATTCTCAAAGCACTCGCGGCCGACGAGCTGCACGGCCTTGGCGTGTCTCGTCGCGTCAACCAGATCACCCGCGGGACATTTGTTGTCCAACCCGGATCGCTGTTTCCAGCCCTGCATCGCCTCGAGGAAGCCGGATGGCTGACGGCATCGTGGAGCCTCTCAGAGAACAATCGGCGGGCAAAATATTACAAGCTCACGCGCGCCGGGCGGCGTCAGCTCGACGAGGAGACCACGCAGTGGAACCGGATTGCGCTGGCGATCGCTCGCGCCCTTGAAGCGTAAGCTCGACGTAACTCGACGCAGGCCCGACTTCAGACGTAGCTCGATGTAGGTCCGAGCTTCAGCTCGGGCGAGTCCAAGAGAGGTTTCAAGTGTCCCGAATGTCCCGCCTGTCGAGCCTGTGGCGCAACCTGGTGCGTCGCGACCATGTCGAACGTGATCTCGACGACGAGATGGACGCCGTCTTTGCGCTGCTGGTCGACGAGAAAATCGCCGGTGGCATGAGCCCTGCGAACGCACGCCGGGCCGCGACGCTGGAGATCGGGCGGACGGCGGTCCTGAAGGATCAGGTTCGACAGGCCCGAGCGGGCGCCTTCCTGGAACGGCTTCGTCAGGATGTCCGCTATGCGGTACGGTCTCTCCGACGCACGCCGGGGTTCACGGTAACGGCCGTCCTCACGCTCGGCCTCGGCATGGGCGCGAACATCACCATCTTCACACTGCTCGATGCCGTCATCTTCAAACCGCTCTCCGTCCCGGCCGCTCACGAACTGGTCAGGCTGTACGAACGCAGCCCGAAAGGCGTGCCCGATTCTGAAGGGGGCGCGGGACAGTATTTGAGTTTCTCGTTTCCGAGATTTCGGCGGCTCCGGCAGGCCATTGCACCGCAAAGCTCGCTGGCCGCCTCGACCCGAAGCTCGAAGTTCATCGCTCGCTTTCCCGGTAGTGTACAGGCGCTTCCGATACGCGCGCAGCTGGTCTCCGGCGGCTACTTCGCCACGCTCGGTGTGCCGGCCGCTCGCGGGCGCCTGCTGACCGATGAAGACCTACGCGTCGATGGAGCCGATCCGGTCGCAGTGATCAGCGACGGGTTCTGGAAACGATCGCTCGGCTCGAACGTCGGGATTCTCGGACAGACGATTGCGGTGAATGGTGTGAAGGCCGTGATTGTCGGCATCACGAGACCGGGTTTCGTGGGTCTCTGGACCGACTCCGAACCCGACTTGTGGCTGCCGCTGACGCTGCAGGCCGGCCTGCGGTACCAGAGAAACGTCAGCTCGTATACCAATGCGGATCGAAACCAGCCATGGACGGCGCAGGACGCGATTTCCTGGCTGATCGTGTTCGGGCGGGTCGCACCGGCGGATCTGCCACGCGCCGCCGCACGACTGCAATCCGCGAATCACGAAGGCGTCGTCGCGCTCGCCGACACGTTCGCTGATGGGGAGAGCCGGCGCGAAATGGCGGCGCACACCCTCAGCGTCGAGCCTCTGGTGCGCGGATTCTCGGCGTTGCGGAGCCGGTTTTCGCAAGCGCTCTTCGCACTGGCCGCCATGGTGGCGATCGTGCTCCTCGTGACCTGCGCCAATGTGGCGAATCTGTTGCTCACGCGGGCGGCTGGTCGGGCACGCGACCTGAGAATTCGAGTCTCATTGGGTGCGACGACCGCGCGGCTTCTGCAGCAGTGTCTCACCGAGAGTGTGATCCTGGCTGGACTGGGAGGCGCGGCAGGACTTCTGGCTGGCGCGTGGGCCAGCGGCGCTCTTGCGCGCGCGGTCCTCGATGCGTCCGGCGATCTTCCACCGGTCTTCTCACTCGATATCCGGGTCGTCGTCTTTTCCGCCGGTATTTCCCTCGCGACCGCGCTGCTATTCGGCTTCGCGCCGGCGCTTCGAGTGATTCGGACGGGACGGACGGCGGGATTCACGACCACGGAGCGGAATTCTCCGGGATCGTCGATCATGAAAGGGATGCGGCCGCTTGTCGCCTGTCAGCTGGCGCTGTCGGTGGTCGTCGTGTTTGCCGCGTTCCTGTTGGGTCGAACACTGATCAACTTCGTGCGGATCGATCCGGGTTTTGCCGTCGATCATCTCGTGAGCGCGTCATTCGATCCCGAGTTCAGCGGATATCAACGTGATCAGATGCCGGCGCTCGAACAGCATCTGCTTGCGGCGGCCAAGGCTGTCCCCGGTGTGGCCTCGGCGGCGGTCTCGTGGTGCGGCCTTGTTACCAACTGCGGGACCTTTAGCGGGTTCCGGATCGAGGGCGCGACCGAGCGCGTCTCGTACCACGAGAACTGGGTCAGTCCCGGCTACTTTGCGACGACAGGCGTGTCGCTCGTCAGCGGGCGCGAATTCGATGGAGGCGACAACCAGAGTCGTGCCCACGTGGCGATCATCACGGAGTCCATCGCGCGACGTCATTTCCCGGGGCTGAATCCTCTCGGCAAACGTCTCGGCTTCGGCGAACCCGATACCGAGATCGTGGGTGTCGTTCGCGATGTCCAGTCAGAAACCCTGCACCAGCCGCCCGTGCCGCTGGTCTACTTTCCGATTGAACAACCCCCGGCGTTCCGAATCTTCCCAAGAAACCTGGACGTCCGCTTCGCAGGGGCAGTCGATGGGACGGTATCAGCAATCCGGGAGACCGTCCGCCGCGCCGAACCCAACCTGTCCCTCGACACCCTCGAGCCGATGTCAGCTCGCATCGCGCGCGATGTCGGACGTGAACGAATCGTGGCGTATCTCGCATCGGCGTTTGCGATTCTCGCATTGCTCCTGGCGGCGCTTGGCCTCTACGGCGTGCTCTCATACGCGGTTGCCGGACGGACAAGAGAAATCGGCGTTCGTATCGCCCTTGGCGCGCGACCGGCTACGATCGCCATGATGGTGGTTCGCGACGCGCTGAAACTGGTCGCGGTGGGAACGCTCGCGGGTCTTCTTGCGGCCGTTGCGACCGGGCGTCTGCTGCGAGCGCTCCTCTTTGACGTGACCGTTTCCGATCCCATGACGTACGGGCTCGTGGCCGGCGTGCTCGCCATGGTCACGCTGCTCGCCGCGTACCTGCCGGCCAGACGGGCCGCGCGCATCGATCCGACGCGCGCATTGCGGAGCGAATGAACAGACCCGGTGCGATGTCAGCGATGAAGGTCGCACACCGCGGTCGGCTCAGTCCCCACGAGGAAGGACTCGTGGACCACCTTCGGGCAGCGCGGGGTCGCGAGCTTGCCGTTCAGTGGATCGATGTCGACGAAGGAGATCCCCTCCGGTGCTTCGAATGACACGTCGGGTCGCCCCGCGAGCGCGCGCATCATGAACGTCGTCCAGATGGGGAGCGCGGCCTGCGCGCCGGAAAGTCCCACCGGCTGATTGTCGTCGAAGCCGACCCACACGACGGTGAGGAGCTCGGGCGTGAACCCGACGAACCACGCGTCGCGCAGGTCGTTGGTCGTCCCCGTCTTGCCGGCGGCGTCGAGTGTGAAGCCGGCCGCACGCACACCAGCGCCCGTCCCTTCGTTCACGACGCTGCGGAGCATGTTCGTGACAAGGAACGTCGTGTCCGGACGGGTCACCCGCGTGGCCTCTTTCGACGCGCGCTTCGTCACGTCGGCCGCGCCGTTACTCACCATCGAGATATTCTGCAGGGGCCGCATGATGCCCATATTCGGGAAGATCGTGTACGCCGTGGCGACCTCAATCGGCGTCGCCTCGAACACGCCGAGCGCAATCGACGGATACGCCTTTGGCGTCGTTTGCGCGCCGAGCTTGCTCCAGAGCGCGGCGACGTTGCCGAATCCGGCGCGCTCGGCCACCTTGATGGTCGCGATGTTCCGCGAGTGCGCGAGCGCGTACCGAAGCGTGATCGGGCCGTCGTACTCCTTCTCGTAGTTCTCGGGCGTCCACACCTGGTCGTCGAACTCCCACGTGGTGGGCGAATCGTCCACGATGGACGCTGGCGTGACATCGGTGCGCCCGTCGGCCGCCGCCTGTTCGAAGGCCGTCAGGTACACAAACGGTTTGAAGACCGAACCCGGCTGACGGCGGGCGACAATTGTCCGGTTCAACTGGGACTGGTTGTACGAACGGCCGCCGACCATCGCCAGAATCTCGCCGTTCCTGGGATCGATGGCGACGAGCGCAGCTTCGGCCCGTCCCTTGCGCCTGCGTTTCGACAGGAGCTGATCCACTTGCGTCAGGCCGCTCCGCACGGCGTCCTGCGCCAGTCGCTGGAGGTGCAGGTCGAGCGTCGTATAGACGCTGACCGCCTGGTCCGGCGTGGTCAGGAGACCGGGATAGGCCTCGTCGAGTGTGCGGGTGACGTAGTCGACGAAGTGGGGCGCTTCGGCTTCGAGTGCCCGTTGCACGATGCCGAGCGGCTCCTTCGCGGCGGCGTCAGCCGCCTTCTGTTCGATGTAGCCCGCATCAACCATCGCCTGCAGGACGACGTTGCGGCGTTCGCGGCAGCGGTCCGGATTACTGAAGGGGGACAGCCTCGATGGCGACTGGAGCACGCCCGCCATCGTGGCGGCTTCGGCAAGCGCGACGTTGCTGACGTCCTTGCCGAAGAACAGGCGCGACGCCTCGGACATCCCGAAGATGGAGAACGAGCCGCGCTGGCCGAGCGGCATGTCGTTCAGGTACATCTCGAGGATCTCGTCCTTCGACGCGCGCGTATCGAGCACGAACGCCAGGAAGATCTCGAGCGCCTTGCGTGTCTTGCCCGCGAGACCCTCCCGCTCGCGCGCCGCTTGCAGGGTCCAGCCTTCGAACTGCGGCAGGAACACGTTGCGCACGAGCTGCTGGGTAATCGTACTCGTGGCCGAAATGCGTTTGCTGGTGAACAGGCCCTTCAGCACGGCGCCGGTCAGGCGAATGGGATCGACCCCGGGATGGTAGTAATAGCGGCGGTCCTCGATCGACAGGACCGCCTGGACCACGCGCGGCTGAATGGCCGACAGCGGGGTGGGTCGCTGCTTCTCGCGGTCCGCGACCATCGAGCTCAGGACCGGCGCATCGAGCACGAGACGGTCGGCCGGCTTCGCGGCGATTTCCACGCGGTCGATGTGCTCCGGCGCCTTGATCGGCCGTGCCGCCGATCCGCGCGCGCCCCGGATCGTGGCCGGCCTCTGGAACACCACGCGCGCCGTCTGGCCGTTGAACTCGGCGCCACGCGGTCTGATCACCACGACGTAGTCGCCGGGCACGAATTCGCCGGGCTTTGCGGCCTGGTCGCGCTGCGCGTAGCCGAGATCGTTCAGGCGATCGACGAGCTGGCTTTCGCTGAGGGACTGCCCGGGCCTGATCTCGAGCGGCCGGGCGAACACGCGAGGGAGCACGCGCTGCCGTTCGCCATGGAGACGGGCGTCGATGATCCGCGCGAAGACGATGTAGTAGTACCCGAAGGCAAAGCAGAACAGGACGACCGGGACGGCCGCCACCATAGCCGTGACGCGAACCCACTTGCGCCGCCACAGCGCGGGGATGGCGACCTTCGTCCGTGCGATCCGCGATTTAGATGGAGGCACTCCAGTGGGTGGCGCTGGCACCGGACGTCGAGTGTATCACCCTCGCGAGAGACACGACCCGGCCCTGATGCAGACCCGTGCAACCGATTGAAAGCGAAGCGCTTCAATGTTACGATTCATGCCGCCTTCCTTAGAGGAGTACCCCGCTGCACACAGAGAATACCGGCCCTGCGCCCCCCGACGCGTTCGGATCGTTTCGGGTTCTGCATCAGATTGGGGCGGGAGCATTGGGTCCGGTGTTTCGCGCCTATGATCCCGACCGCGATCGGCTCGTCGCGGTGAAACTATTCCGTCTCGACCTCCCTCCTGAGCGCGTGCATCAGGTCGTGGCCGAGCTCGAGGCGCTCGTCGAGGCCGGTCTGACCCATCCCGTGCTCGTCGCGCCCCGTGCCGCAGGCATCTCCGGCGTATCCACGTACCTCGTGCAGGACTTCGTGGCCGCCGATTCGCTGGACAGCGTCCTTCGCGAGTACGGCCCGGCGCCGGTTCCCGATGCCATCCGTGTCACGAGGCAGCTCGCCGAGGCGCTCGACTCAGCCGCCGCGGCCGGTATTGCCCATGGCGCGCTGCACCCGCGCGACATCCTGCTGTCTCCCGACGACACGCGGTTGACCGGTGTGGGCGTCGCCCGCGCGCTCGAGCGAGCGGGTGTCCCGACGCCGTTGCGGCGGCCGTATACCGCGCCGGAGCGGGCCGCCGGTGGAGGAGCCGCGTGGGATCGGCGCGCCGACGTTTTCAGTCTGGCCGTGATCGCTCACGATCTGGTATGGGGTCGGCGGCTCGCCGGGGTTGGCGAGAAGGCCGCCGAAACTCTCACGGAGATTGACGGCGTCGATCTCGCCGCGTTACGCCGCGTGTTCTCGCGCGCGCTTGCGGAAGATCCGCGGCACCGGTTCCAGACCGCGCTCGCGTTTGTCGACGCGCTGGCGGAGGCGTTCTCGCAGACCAGTGGGCGCGCTCCGACCATGCCTCCAGAAGGACCGGCTGTCAATGTTGCTGTTCGCGCTGCTGGCCCCGCTGCTGTGCTCACTCCTGCTCTCAGTCCTGTTCCTGCTCCCGCTCCCGATGTGCCGGCTGGAGCCGTCGCACCGTTGAGTCTGCGCGAAGCGCGGCTGCCGCTCGACGAACCGGACATGGAAGTGACGCTGGAGCCCGTTCGGCTCACGAGGGATGAAGCCGCGCCACCCGGCGGCGAGCTTGACCTGCGACCGAGCGAGTTCGTGAGTGAAGGAGTTGGTGACGGGCCTGATGAGGAACGTGGTGCATCGACCGGACTCAGGACATTGGCGCTGACGCTGGTTCTTGGTGGTGCCATCGGTTTTGCCGCCGGATATGGTGTTGGATACCGCGCGCGTCCTGCAGCACCGTCAGCGGCGTCGGTGGAATCCTCGAGATCGTCCACCGAGACCGCGACATCGCCACCAGAGGCTGCAAGACCGAAGGTGGACTCCGCGCCTTCGACGCCCGTTGCCACTCCCAGCCCGGCGCCGATCGTGTCCGGGAAAGCGCCCGCGTCGACGGCTCGCGCGGGGGCAGCCCCTGGCCGGGCGGCAACCTCGGCCACCGGACGGACGGGCGTACTTGTTGCCCCGGGGCGCATCTCGGTTCGGTCCAAGCCCTCCGGCGCGCAAGTGTTCATCGACGGTCGCGACGTGGGGCGCACACCGGTCACGTCTGGCAATCTGGCGCGCGGCTCTCACGAGGTTCGCGTCGTGCGCGACGGCTACTCACCCGTGGCGCGTCGGGTCACGGTGACGGCTGCGAAGCCGGCTCCCTCGGTCACGGTCACGCTCGCACGCCCCCGTTCGACGACATCGCCGACGGCAACGGCCACGCCGGCTGCGACGTCAGCCCCTGCGGCGGCAGCCTCGGCGGCCGCTCAGGCTGCCGCGCGAGGGATCGGTTCCCTCGACGTGGATTCACGGCCCTCGGGTGCGCGGGTCTTCGTGGACGGCAGGTCGGTCGGCACGACGCCCGTGTCGGTGGACGGGCTGGAGGCCGGCGAGCACGCGGTGCGCCTGGAGCAGGACGGCTATCGGAACTGGACGTCATCGGTCCGGATCGTCGCTGGCGCCAGGAATCGCGTCGCGGCGTCGCTCGAAAGATAAAAAGGGAACCGCGAAAAGAACATGGACGCCATACTGGCTTTGGAAGACGGCACGATCTATCGGGGTCTCTCCGCCGGCGCCGACGGTGAGGCAGGGGGAGAGGTTGTGTTCAACACGAGCATGACGGGCTACCAGGAAGTCCTCACCGACCCCTCCTACGCGGGGCAGATTGTCACGATGACCTGCGCCGAGATCGGCAACTATGGTGTGTCGCCGGACGACGTCGAGTCGCGGAAGCCCTACGTGGCCGGCTTCATCGTTCGCGACGCCTCGCCGGTGGCGAGCAACTGGCGCGCCGCGGGTACGCTGCGCGAGTATCTCGTCGCCAACGGCATTGTGGCCATCGCCGACATCGACACGCGGGCACTGACGCGATTGCTGCGATCGAGTGGTGTGATGCGCGGCGTCATTGTCACCGCGAGCGGCCGGGCGGCCCTCGACGTTCAGGCGCTCGTCGAGCGGGCGCGCTCGATGCCACAGATGGAAGGATCGGATCTGGTCCGCGAAGTGACCACCAACAAGGCGTTCGACTGGCCTCAGGGGGATCCCGGCGAGTTCAGTGCCGCGCCGCTGCGGCAGCCGAAACGCCGGCTGAAGATCGCGGCGTACGACTTCGGGATGAAGCGGAATATCCTCCGGCGGTTGAGCGCGCACGGCTGCGACGTTCGTGTCTACCCGGCCAGCGCGCCCGCGTCGGAGTTGATGGCGACGAAGCCGGACGGTGTCTTCTTGAGCAATGGGCCCGGCGATCCGGCACCGCTGACCTACGCCATTGACAACGCGAAGACGCTCGTCGAGAGCGGCGTGCCGGTATTCGGCATTTGCCTGGGCCACCAGATCCTCGGGCTGGCGATGGGCGGACGGACGTTCAAGCTGAAGTTCGGCCATCGGGGCGCCAACCATCCCGTGAAGAAACTCGCCACGGGCCAGATCGAAATCACGTCGCAGAACCACGGGTTCGCCGTGGATCCGGAGTCGCTGCCGCACGATGTCGAGGTGACGCATCTGAATCTGTACGACCACACCGTCGAGGGCCTGCGGCACAAGACGCGTCCGGTGTTCTCGGTGCAGTATCATCCCGAAGCGTCGCCAGGTCCGCACGACGCCGATTACCTGTTCGATGATTTCATTGCGCTGATAGAGGAGAGGTAGGTGCCGCGACGAACCGATCTGAAGAAAGTCCTCGTCCTCGGCTCCGGGCCAATCGTGATTGGCCAGGCGTGCGAGTTCGACTACTCGGGTTCCCAGGCGTGTAAGGCGCTGAGGGCCGAAGGTCTCGAAGTGGTCCTGGTCAACAGCAACCCCGCGACGATCATGACCGACCCGGAACTGGCGGACCGGACGTACGTTGAACCGCTGACCCCCGACGTGCTGGCTGCGATCATCGAGCGCGAGCGTCCCGACGCGATTCTGCCGACCGTCGGCGGGCAGACGGCGCTGAACCTCGCCGTCGATCTGGCAAATGCGGGCACGCTGGAGAAATATCACGTCAAGTTGATCGGTGCATCGATCGAGGCGATCAAGATTGCCGAGGACCGACAGCTGTTCAAGGACGCCATGCGGTCGATTGGCCTCGACGTCCCGCAAAGCGGACTCGCGCGCAATCCCAGGGAAGCCCTGGAGGTCGCGCAGGCGCTCGGCTTCCCGCTGGTGATCCGCCCGTCGTTCACCCTTGGCGGTGTCGGCGGTGGCATCGCCTACAACATCGAGGAGTTCCGCGATCTCGCCGAGCGCGGGCTCGAACTCAGCCCCGTGCACGAGGTCCTCATCGAGGAGTCGGTGATCGGCTGGAAGGAATTCGAACTCGAAGTCATGCGCGACGTCGCGGACAACTTCGTCGTCATCTGCTCGATCGAGAATATCGACCCGATGGGCGTCCACACCGGCGACAGCATCACCGTCGCGCCGATTCTCACGCTGAGCGACAAAGAGTACCAGCGCATGCGCGACGCGGCGCGGCTCATTATCCGAAAGGTCGGCGTCGAGACCGGCGGGTCCAATATTCAGTTCGCCGTGAACCCCGAGGACGGCCGCATGGTCGTCATCGAGATGAACCCGCGCGTCTCGCGATCCTCGGCGCTCGCCTCGAAGGCCACCGGCTTTCCGATCGCCAAGATCGCGGCGAAGCTCGCGCTCGGCTACCACCTCGACGAAATCCCCAACGACATCACGCGCGTGACGCCCGCCTCCTTCGAGCCCACGATCGACTACGTCGTCGTCAAGATCCCCCGGTGGAACTTCGAGAAATTCCCGCAGGCCAATCGGACGCTGACGACGCAGATGAAGTCGGTGGGCGAAGTCATGGCCATCGGGCGGACGTTCAAGGAAGCGTTCATGAAGGGCGTCCGCTCCCTGGAGCTCGGCCGAAGCGGTCTGCTGTTCTCGAGTGCCGAACTGGATCGGGTGTCGGGGACACCGGGCGTCGATGGCGCGCCTGGAACAAACGACATCGAAGACGATGGCACGCTGCGCAAGCGGTTGGCGGTGCCGACCGACCATCGCATGTGGGATCTGTTTCGCGCCCTGAATCGTGGCTGGAGCATCGAGCAGATTCACGAGACGACGAAGATCGATCCGTGGTTCCTGCGGCAGTTCGCTGAGATCTGCGACATGCGTCGCGAAGTGGCCGGCGGCGGCATCGGCGCACTCAACCCGGTCGCGCTGAAGAAACTGAAGCGTGCGGGGTTCGGCGACGCCGAACTCGCGCTGGCCGTGGGTGCGGGCGAGACGGCGGTCCGCGACGAGCGTGTGTCGCAGGGGCTCAAGCCGGTGTACAAACGAGTGGATACCTGCGCCGCCGAGTTCGAGTCGTTCACGCCGTACATGTACGGGACGTACGAGCCGTCCTGCGAGTCGAATCCGAACGGACGCGACAAAGTCGTCATTCTCGGCAGCGGGCCGAATCGCATCGGGCAGGGCATCGAGTTCGATTACTGCTGCTGTCACGCGGCCTTCGCCTTGCGCGACGAGGGTCTCGAGACGGTGATGATCAACTGCAATCCTGAAACCGTCTCCACCGACTACGACACCGCGGATCGTCTCTACTTCCAGCCGCTGACGTTCGAAGACGTCATGGCGGTCATCGAGACCGAGCGGTCCGCCGGCGGAGACGTGTCGTGCTTGGTCCAGTTCGGCGGGCAGACGCCGCTCAAGCTCGCGCTCGCCCTGCAGGAAGCCGGCGTCCGCATTCTCGGCACGTCGCCCGACTCTATCGACCTCGCCGAAGACCGCAAGCGCTTCTCGGCACTCCTCTCGGATCTCGATATCACGCAGCCCGCGAGCGGTACCGCGACGTCGCGCGAAGAGGCGCGCGCCGTGGCGGCGAGGATCAGCTTCCCCGTGGTCGTGCGGCCGTCCTACGTGCTGGGCGGACGCGGGATGGCCATCGTGTACGACACGCCCACGCTCGATCGCTATATGACGAACGCCGTTGATGCCTCGCCTGAACATCCGGTGCTGGTCGACAAGTTTCTCGAAGATGCGTTCGAGTTCGACGTGGACGCGATTGCCGACGCGACCGGCGCGGTCGTCATCGGCGGCATCATGGAGCACATCGAGGAGGCGGGCATCCACTCAGGGGACAGCTCCTGTGTCGTGCCGCCGTTCATCTGTCCCGAACGCCACCTCGCCACCATTCGCGACTACACGCGGCGGATCGCGCGGGCCCTCAAAGTGGTGGGCCTCATGAATGCGCAGTACGCCATCAAGGACGATGTGGTGTATGTGCTCGAGGTGAATCCGCGTGCGTCGCGCACGGTGCCGTACCTGTCCAAGGCGAGCGGCGTGCCGCTGGCCAAGATGGCCGCCCGCGTGATGGCTGGCCGGACGCTTGCGGATCTCGGCCTGACGAAGGACGTGGAAGTGTCGGGCGTGTTCGTCAAGAGCCCGGTGTTCCCCTTCGTGCGATTCCCAGGCGTCGACACGATTCTCGGACCCGAGATGAAGTCCACGGGCGAAGTCATGGGAGGCTCGAGCAGTTTCGGTGTCGCATTCGCCAAGGCGCAGCTGGCGGTCGGCCAGCGGTTGCCGCAGACGGGCACGGCATTTGTCAGCGTCAATAACACTGACAAAGCGAATCTCGTTCCCATCGCAAGAGATCTGGCACAACTCGGATTCCGCCTCGTGGCCACTCGAGGAACGGCCAACCATCTCCGTCGCAACGGCCTCGAGGTCGAGGTGGTGTTCAAGGTGAACGAGGGCCGGCCGAACATCGCCGACGAGATCGTGAATCGCAAGATCGATCTGGTCGTCAACACGCCGCTCGGCCGTGAGTCGTACCTGGACGATCGCGCCGTCCGCCGCGCGGCGATGATGCACGAGGTGCCCTGTATCACGACGCTCACCGGCGCCGCCGCCGCGGTGAGCGCGATTCGCGGGATGCGCCAGCAGGGCGTCAGCATCCGGGCGCTCCAGGACTACTACGCGGGAATTGCTGCGGAGTCGGTCTAGCCCGCGCGCAGTTTCTCCAACTGGCAACGAGCCGTCACTCGTCACCACGAAATCACGAAGGACACGAAGTTCTTTGAGTACAAAGACTTCGTGAGCTTCGCGACTTCGTGGTTATTCGCAGTGCACGGGTGCCCCAATCTTTGCAGCGCGCTTCTTCATGCGCGTTGCTATCGTCATTCCTGCGACGGGGCTGATCGCGGGCGCGGCACTCGGCGTCCTCCTCCCCGATGGCGTTCCTGATCGCTTCTCACACGTCCTCCTAGTCGCGGGACTGCTCGCGGCGGCGAGCCTTGCGCTATGGGCCTGGCTGCGGTCGAGGGTACGTCCGCTGGCAGTGTTTGTCGGACTCGCGTTCCTGGCGGGCGGCGTGCTGTTGGGGTCGTACGCGTGGCGGCAGGCGTGGCGTCCTTCGCTGAGGCTGGCCTTCGACGATCTCGCTGCCATGGAGCGCGAGGATGCCGCGGCGACCGGGCGGGTGCTCCCCGAGGAACCTGGAGTGGCCGTGGTGCTCATGGGAACCCTGCGAGCCGACGCGGCAGTGCGAGATACAACGGTCTCGCTCAGCGTTGATGTGACGGCGCTCGACACCGGCGCCGCCTGTGCTGACAGTCGCGAGTCTCATTCGGCACCTGGCGACTCTGTCTGGCGCTCGGCTGGGCCTCCAAGCGAGCCATCGGCCCTGTCTCCTGCCGCGCCGCCTCCACAGCCACCGTGGGTAGCTCTCGATCTCGTGCGGTTTCCCGCCTCGTGCACGCGCCCGGTCCGCGGCGGCGTGCTGTTGACCGTCGTTGGCGACCTCGCGATGAATCGGGCCGGACAATGGCGAGCCGGTCGGGTCATTCGTGCGCCCGCGCAGGTGCGCCGGCCATCGCGGTACCTCGATCCAGGCGTGCCGGACGAAGAACGCGCGCTGGCACGGCGCGGGACGTCGCTCGTGGGGACGGTGAAGAGCGGTGCGCTCGTTGACGTTGTGTCGCTCGGCAGTCCGTGGGCCGAGGCGGCGGCCAGTACGCGAGCCTTCGTGCGGCGTGCCGTGGCGGATGGCGTTGGCGCTTGGAGCACGCGCGCCGCGGCCATCGTCACCGCGATCGTCATCGGCGATCGTGCCGGGCTCGATGCGGGCGTGCAGCGTCGGCTGCAGGAGGCGGGTACCTATCACGTCATTGCCATCTCGGGAGGGAACATCGCCATCCTTGCGGGGCTGACGCTCGGTGCCTTCCGCATCGCCGGCGTGCTTGGCCCCGCGGCGATGCTGTGCGCCATCACGGGTCTAACCGCCTACGCGTACCTTGTGGGCGGCGGCGCATCAGTGGATCGCGCGACGCTGATGGCGGTTGTCTATTTCGCCGCGCGGGCGGTCGATCTCCGCGGCGCACCCTTCAACGCGCTGGTGCTCGTCGCAGCCACTCTCGTGGCCGCGGATCCGCTGACGATCGCCGACCCGGCATTCTTGCTCACCTTCGGCGCGACGGCCGCCATTCTTGCGGTGATGCCAGCTGTGGCGAGCCTCCGCGTCCCGCGACTCGTCGTGCCGATAGTCGCAATGCTCGCGGCATCGGCGGCGGCGGAGACCGCGCTTCTTCCCGTGGGCGCCGCGGTATTTTCGCGCGTGACCTTTGCGGGGCTGGTACTGAACTTCGCGGCCATTCCGCTGATGGCCGTCGCCCAGATCGCGGGCATGCTCCTCGTGGCCGTCGCGATCGTGTCATCCTGGTGCGCGCGGGTTGTTGGATGGGTGGCCTTCGTCGCGGCCGAGGGGCTCGTGCGATCGGCGGACCTCGTGCAGCTGGCGCCGTTTGTCACCTGGCGGGTCGCGCCGCCACACTGGGTCGCCATCGTCTCCTACTACGCGGCGCTTGTCGTCGTGTGGGTGTTGTGGCGACGAGCGTCGGGGCCATCTACAGTGGAGTCCGCCTTCAGCTTGGCGTCTTCTGTGGTGTCCGGCTTCAACCGGACTGCGGCCCTGCGCGCGTCTCTCGCGCTTCTGGTTGTTTCTGCTGCCTGGATCTTGTTTCAGCCCTGGGCGTGGCTCACCCCGCGCGGCGACGGACGACTGCACGTCACGTTCATCGACGTCGGTCAAGGCGATGCGGCGTTTGTGCGTTTCCCCGGAGGCGACACGCTGCTGGTAGACACGGGCGGATCGACCGGGAGCTCGGCCTTCGACATCGGCGACCGCGTCGTGGCGCCAGTCCTGCGCCGCGCCGGCGTTCGACGGCTTGGCGGGATGGCCCTGACACACGGCGATGCGGATCACATCGGCGGTGCCCCGTCTCTCCTCGACGAATTTCGACCGAGAGATGTATGGGAAGGGATTCCTGTGCCGCCGCTCGAGCTTCTCCAGGCGGTGCGGGCGACGGCGCGGCGCGTTGGCGCCTGGTGGACGAACGTGCAGACCGCCGACGTGACGTCGATTGACGGCGTCGAGGTGGTCGTCAGGCACCCCGGTCTCGCCGACTGGGAGCGGCAGGACGTACGCAACGACGATTCGATCGTGCTCGAGTTGCGGTGGGGAGAGGTCTCCGTCGTGCTCACGGGCGACATCGGCAGGGAAGCCGAGCAGGCGATCGCCCCTGACTTTCCGCCCTCGACGTTGCGAGTGATTAAGGTGCCGCACCACGGCAGCCTGACGTCCAGTTCGCCCGCGTTTCTGCGCGCCCTCGCGCCACGCCTTGCGGTCGTCAGCGTGGGACGAAGCAATGCGTTCGGGCACCCGGCGCCGGCCGTGCTGGCACGCTACCGCGATGCGGGCGCCGAGATCTTTCGCACGGACCGTGATGGGGCAGTGACGGTGACAACAGATGGCGCGTCCATTCAGGTTGAGACGTTCACCGGACGAACGCTGACCATGCGGTAGCCACGACGGCACGAATCGACGCCTGTGCATCACGAAGACACGAAGAGCACGAAGCCATGAGTCTGACGAGGGTGCCTTCGAGCATTCCGGCTGAACTCGAGCAACTGGTGGAAACCACCATCGGCTGCTGCCTCATCGTGCACCGGGAACTCGGACCGGGCATGAGCGAGGGCGTGTACTCGCGGGCGTGCTGCATCGAGTTCGAGTCCAGAGGGCTCGCATACGAGCGTGAGAAGGCCGTTCCGATTCGGTACCGGGGCGCGTTGATCTGCCGGCAGCGGATAGACCTGTTCGTGGAAGACCGGCTTGTGATCGAAGTTAAGTCAGTATCTTCGTGTTCTTCGTGTCTTCGTGATGTGCAGGCGCGTCTAATCGGCTTGTTGCTCGAGCTTGATCTCCTGCCACTCCCTTTCGAGTTCCTCGATCGTCAGCGCGCTCATCTGGCGGCCCGACGCCGCGGCGCGCGACTCGAGCGTGGTGAATCGACGCGTGAACTTGTCATTCGCCCTGCGCAGGGCGGCCTCGGGTTCGATCCCCAGCTTTCGAGACAGATTCGCGATGGCGAACAGCAGATCCCCCATCTCTTCCTCGGCCCGATCGGCATTGGACGGCTCGGCGGCGAGCGTCTCCCGCAGTTCCACGACTTCCTCGTCAATCTTGTCCACGACGTCGCTGGCCCTGGCCCAATCGAAGCCGGTGGCTGCGGCTCGCTTCCCGATCTTGTACGCGCGGAGCAGCGCGGGAAGACCGTGCGGCAGGCCTCCCAGCGCGGAGGGGGCCTTGCCGGCGGCCGCGCGATCCGCGGCCTTCTGCGCATCCCATCGCGACAGCGCCGCGCCCGCCGTCGGCGCCCGTTCCTTCGACGCCGCGTCGTGCACCTGGCCGTCGTCCTGGAAGACGTGTGGGTGCCGGCGAACGAGCTTGTCCGAGACCGTCTTCAACGCGTCGGCGACGCGAAATGCCCCCATGTCGGCCGCGATCTGTGCGAGAAACACCCCTTCGAAGATGTGATCGCCAACCTCTTCCCGCAGCGCCTCGAGGTCGTTGCGTTCAATGGCATCGACAACTTCGTAGGCTTCTTCGAGGACGAACTGCCCGAGCGACTGGAGCGTCTGTTCGCGATCCCAGGGACACCCGTCTGGCGATCGTAAAACCGCCATGATCTGGACCAGACGGGAAAATTCGTGCGCGGCATCGGGGGAATTCAGCATTGGGAAATCGGGGAATCTGGGAATCGGGGAATCTGATAATCTGAGCAAAGCGGTTCGCATCGCTGCAACTATCAACTTACCCGATTATCCAATTCCCCGATTGCCAAATTGCCTGAACTCTCCTTCACCGCCTTCGTTCTTTCCCTGGCCAGTTCGGCGGCTATTCATTTTGGCGATCTCGCGGATCCCGATTCGGGTCAGAAATTGGAGCCGAACCTCGAGGGTGCCGCGCAGATGATCGAGATTCTCGCGTTGCTCGACCAGAAGACCCGCGGCAACCTCACGGCCGAGGAACGTCAGGTGCTCGAGCAGGTGCTGTTCGAACTTCGTCTGCGATTCGTCGAAGCGATGGGCGGCGGAAAGCGCATCGTTGAACCTTAAGATCACGCTCCTCGGCACCGGCACGTCAAGCGGCGTGCCGATGATCGGCTGCGACTGCGCAGTCTGCCGATCACCGGATCCACGAGATCGCCGGACGCGGCCGTCGATTTTCATCGAGACCCTGACGCCGGAAACAGGGCATCATTGCTCGATCCTCGTCGATACCTCAACCGACTTGCGGGCGCAGGCGCTGACGGCCGGGATTGTGCGAGTCGACGCGATTCTTTTCACGCACAGCCATGCCGATCACATCATGGGGCTGGACGAAGTGCGGCGCTTCAACGTCCTGCAGCGGGTTGCGATGCCCTGTTTCGCCGACGCGCGGACGTCGGCCGACCTGCGGCGCACCTTTTCATACATCTTCCAGCCAGGGCCCGTCGCCGGTGGCGGCGTTCCGCAGGTGTCGCTATTTGAGATCGGCGGGCCCTTCATGCTGGACGGTGTCGACATCGTCCCCATTCCCGTCATGCACGGCCCCCGGCCGATCCTCGGCTTCCGCGTGGGGACGTTCGCGTATCTCACCGACTGCAGCCGGATCCCGGACGAGTCCTGGCCGCTTCTCGAAGGTGTGCGGACGCTCGTCCTCGACGCGCTGCGGGACCGGCCGCATCCCACGCACTTCACCGTGGCCGAGGCGCTCGACGTGGTGTCGCGCCTGTCGCCTGAGCGCACATGCCTCACCCATATTTGCCACGACCTGTCGCACGCCGCCACCTGCGCGCGTCTGCCCCGTGGCGTCGAGCTGGGCTACGACGGATTGGTCCTGGAGATTGACGATCCTCGGTGATCACGTCGTCGAACACAGCGGTCGACGAGACCAGGGATTCGGGCAGGTATAATCGCCGCTCGGATATGCGCCCTGACCTTTGTGTCCTTCGTGTCCTCCGTGGTGGCCCGCGCAGCCAGCAGGGCTGGCGCGAGTAATGGACATCATTCACTTCCCAGACGATGTGCGGCCGGCGCGGTGGGTGAACCCGGTCCTGGCGCTTGGGAATTTCGATGGCGTGCACCGCGGCCACCGCAAAATCCTCGAACGCCTCCGTCGCGTGGCGATTGAGCGCGCAGCGACCGCGATCGTCATGATCTTCGATCCCCATCCGCCACGTGTCGTTCGACCCGATAAAGCGCCACCCCTGCTGATGACGCTCGCGCAGAAGCTGGAAGCCATTGCGGCGACCGGTGTGCAGGGCGCCGCCATCGTGCGGTTCACGACGGAGCTGTCGCAATGGGATCCCGAGACATTCGTGCGGGCGGTCCTCGTGGACTGGCTGCACGTGGCGGATGTGTTGGTGGGCGCCAATTTTCTGTTCGGCCACGATCGCACCGGCAATTTTTCCCATCTGCGCACGCTGGGCGGCCGGTACGGATTCAAGGCGGAAAAGATCGATCCGGTGCGCTATAAGGATTTTGTTGTCAGCAGCACGCGCATCCGGCGTCTGGTCAGTGAGGGGCGGGTCGACGAGGCTGGCGCATTGCTTGGCCATCAGTACTTCATCGACGGCACCGTGGTCCGAGGCGACGGCCGCGGCCGGACCCTGGGGTTTCCAACCGCGAACCTTCGCACCGACAACGAGCTCCTGCCGCCCCACGGCGTGTACGCGACCACCGCCAAGGTTGATGGCATCATTCGATCGTCGGTGACCAACGTGGGGGGGCGGCCAACGGTCGATCGGTCAGGCCGCACGACGGTCGAGACGCACATCTTCAATATCGACAGGGATCTGTACGACACGTCGCTCCGGATCGGATTCGTCCAGAGGCTGCGCGACGAGCGGCCGTTCGAGTCTCTGGAGGCGCTGCGCTCGCAGATTGCCGCCGACTGCGGTCGGGCGCGCGTGCTCTTCGATCGCCTTTCACTGTAGAATCGCCCGACGTGTCGGCCAAGCCTTTCTACTTTGCGCTGGAGTTCTCGAGTCAGGGCGCATCGGCGCAGCTGCTCGGCGATCTGGCGGCGCAGGTGCTCGAACACGCGGGTTCGTCGAGAGACGCCGTGCCCGAGCTGACCGAGTCGCTGCAGAAGGCCGTGGCTCAGGGGACGGCCGCGGCGGATAGCCGGTGCGACGTCCAGTTCCGCCTGCAGCCGGGGAAGCTTGAAATCGTGGTGTCGTCCAATGGCGGCCGGGTCTGGCAGACGACCCTTCCTGTTTCGTAGTCGCATTCGTGCAGTCTCACCATTCGATGCGCCTGTACAACACTCTGACGAGACGCGAAGAGGCGTTCACGCCCGGCGCCAGCAAGACGGTTCGCATGTACCTGTGCGGCCTCACGGTGTACGCGCGCGGCCATATCGGCAACTTCCGGACGTTTGTGTGCATGGACGTGCTGCGGCGCACGTTGCGGCACCTCCTCGGATATGACGTGCGGCAGGTCGTGAACTACACCGACGTGGACGACCGCACCATTGCTGGTGCGGCGAAGGCGGGCATGGATCTGCGGTCCTATACCACGCGGTACATCGAGGAATTCATCGAGGACTCGCGGGCCCTCGGGCTTGAGCCAGTGGAAGAGACCCCGCGCGCGACGGACGAAGCGAACCTGAAGGCGATGGGGGAACTGGTCGCGGCGCTGGATCGCAACGGTCACACGTACCGCAGCGACGGATCGGTCTACTTCAAGATCGGATCGCTGCCCGGATACGGGCAGCTGGCGCGTCTGGATCACGAAGGGATGCAGGCTGGCGCACGTGTGGACTCGGACAACTACGCCAAGGAGGATGCGCGCGACTTTGTGCTCTGGAAGAGCGCCAAACCGGGTGAGCCTTCCTGGGATGTCGTGGATCCGCCGGGCCGGCCCGGCTGGCATCTCGAATGCTCGGCCATGGCGCTGCGTCTGCTCGGGGAACCGCCGATCGACATTCACGCCGGCGGCATCGATCTGATTTTTCCGCATCACGAGAACGAGATCGCGCAGAGCGAAGGCGCGACCGGCAAGCCGTTCGCGCGTTTCTGGGTCCACGTCGAGTACCTGCTCGTGGACGACCAGAAGATGTCGAAGTCGCTCGGCAACACGTACACGATCCCCGATGTCGTGGCGAAAGGCTTCCGTCCTTCCGCTGTGCGCTACCTGCTCCTGTCCGGGCACTATCGGAAGCAGCTCAATTTCACCTGGACCAGCCTCACCCAGGCCGAGGAGTCGCTGCGCCGGCTGACCGATTTTCTGGCGCGCGTGGACGCGTTGAGCGGGCCGAACCCCGTGAACCCCGTGAACCCTGACGTTGCCACTCGCGTCACCGAGGCCCAGACGCAGTTCGCCGAGGCGATGTGTGCCGATCTGAACACGGCTGCCGCGCTGGCCGCGATGTTCGACCTGGTGCGCTCGCTCAACTCGGCCATCGATGCCGGACAGTTCAGCCAGGGCGATTTACCGGCGGTTCGTGCGGCGTTTGAGCAGTTCGATCAGGTGCTCGGCATCCTGTCGTTGCGCCGCGCCGAAGATGAGCGCCCGCCCGTGCCGGTCGACGAGATCGAGCGTCTGATTGAAGACCGGCATGCAGCCAGGCGCCGGCGCGACTTCGCCGCCGCCGACGCCATTCGCGACGCGCTTGCCGCCCGCGGCGTGCTGCTCGAAGACACCGCGGGGGCAGCAACACGGTGGAAGAGAAAGTGAACGGCCCACTTATCAAGACTCGCCTCCCAGGGCCGCGGGCTGAAGCGCTCATCGCGCGCGACCGCGCCGTGGTTTCGCCCTCGTACACGCGCGGGTATCCCCTGGTCGTCGAGCGAGCCTCCGGGTCGATGGTCGAGGATGTCGACGGCAACGTCTTCCTTGATTGCACGGCCGGCATTGCCGTGACGACGACCGGGCACTCGCACCCCGAGGTCGTCAGCGCGGTTACCGAGCAGGCGCAGCGCTTCCTCCACATGTCCGGAACCGATTTCTACTACGAACTGCAGGTGCGGCTTGCGGAGGAAGTGGCCGGCATCGTGCCGATCGATGGCGGTGTGCGATCGTTTTTCGGGAACTCGGGAACCGAAGCCGTTGAAGCGTGCATCAAGCTGGCACGGTACGCCACCGGTCGTTCGGCCATCGTCGCGTTCCTTGGCGGTTTCCACGGACGGACGCTGGGAGCGCTGGCGCTAACGGCAAGCAAGACGGTCCAGCGCCGCGGATTCGGACCGCTCATGTCCGACGTCCACCACGCGCCGTACGCGGACTGCTATCGCTGTCCACTCGGCCTGAAACCCGACAACTGCGCGGCCGAATGTCTCGACTATCTGGAACAGCAGGTCTTCGAGCATCTCGTGGCCCCCGACGAGGTGGCCGCCATCATCGTCGAACCGATTCAGGGCGAGGGCGGGTACGTCGTGGCGCCCGACCCGTTCCTGCTTCGGCTGCGCGAGCTTGCCACACGACACGGGATGGTGCTGGTTGTGGACGAGGTGCAGTCGGGGATGGGACGCACGGGGAAGATGTTTGCGATCGAACACGCCGGCGTGCGGGCGGACGCCGTCGCGATCGCGAAGGGGATTGCCTCGGGCCTGCCGCTCGGCATCGCGGCGGCTCGCGCCGACCTCATGACGTGGCCGCCGGGCGCGCACGCCAGTACCTTCGGCGGCAATCCGGTGGCCTGCGCGGCCGCGCTCGCGACCATCAGGCTGCTGAAGGAAGGGCTCGTGACGAATGCGGCCGATGTAGGCGCCCATCTCATCGCGGGCCTCAAAGCGCTCGCGGACAAGCATCCGCTCATCGGAGACGTCCGCGGACGAGGATTGATGGTCGGCGTCGAACTCGTGCGCGATCGGGAGACGAAGGAACGCGCGTCCACCGAGCGGAACGCCGTGGTGACCGCCGCCTTTCATCGCGGGCTGTTGACGCTCGGCGCGGGCAAGAACTCGATCCGCTTCTCGCCTCCGCTCGTGCTGACGCGCGCAGAGGCGGATGTGGCGGTGCGGATCTTCGACGAGGCGTTGACCGAGGTGGAAGGATCACATTGAACGCAGACGCCGCAAAGAACGCAGAGAACTAACCTTGAATTGCTCTGCGAACTCTGCGTGCTCTGTGAGCTCTGCGGTAAAACGTACGTCGTGTTGGCCTGGAACTTGCTCCCGGAAGGGCCGCATGTCGCGCGCGAGGCAAACTCTCGGTAAGATGGGCGAAGATCTCGCGTGTCGAGAGCTCGAACGTCGAGGGTACACAATAGTTGCTCAACGCTACCGTCGCCGTGGTGGAGAATTGGACATCGTCGCGCGGGATGGCGCGACGCTTGTGTTCGTTGAAGTGAAGACGCGCGAAGGGCAGGCGTTCGGCGGGGGAGCTGAAGCCGTTGGCCACTTCAAGCGTCGTCGCATGGTTGGGGTGGCGCTCGATTATCTGGCCCGGCATCGTCTTGTGGATTGCCCGTGCCGCTTTGATGTTGTTGCTATTCAGTTCCGGGAGGGCGGTCCGGTGATTGAGGTCTACCAGAATGCCTTTGACGCGAGCGGCCGTTAACCTTGCCTGAACTCCGAAAAGATCCTGTCACCGGCCGCTGGGTCATCATTGCCACCGAACGGCTCAAGCGCCCGACCGACTTCCACGTCGAGCGCACCAAGATGATTGGTGAAGAGCACTGTCCGTTCTGCGCGGGCCGCGAGGACATGACGCCCCCGGAAGTGTTTGCCTTCCGCCAGAATGGCCGCGCACCGAACACGCCGGGCTGGGATCTCCGCGTTGTGCCGAACAAGTTTCCGGCCCTGCAGGTGGAGGGCAATCTCGATCGCGAAGGCGAGGGGCTCTTCGACCGCATGAACGGGATTGGGGCGCACGAGGTGATCATCGAGACGCCCAGTCACTCCAAGACGCTGGCGACGATGTCGGAGCCCGAGATTGAGCGGGTGCTGTGGGCGTTCCGCGAGCGTGTGGCGGATTTGAAGCAGGATCGGCGGTTCCGCTACATTCTGGTGTTCAAGAACCATGGCGCGCCGGCGGGCGCCACGCTGGAGCATTCGCACTCGCAGCTCATCGCACTGCCGATTGTGCCCGACTTCGTGCGCGACGAGGTGGATGGCGCCAGGCGGCACTTCCACGCGAAGGAGCGGTGTGTGTTCTGCGACATCATCCGCCAGGAAGTCGCGGCGGGTCGCCGGGTCGTGCACGAAAACGCCGACGTCGTCGCGATTGCGCCGTACGCGTCGAGGTTTCCGTTTGAGCTGTGGCTGCTGCCGAGGAGCCACGGCGCACGGTTCGAAGACGCGCCCCGGCAGATGTACGAGAGTTTCGCACGTATGCTCAAGTGGGTGCTGGCGCGGATGAATCGCGCGCTCGAGTCGCCGCCCTATAATCTCATCATCCACAGTTCGCCGTTTTCCGAAGAGACCGGGGACTTTTATCACTGGCATGTCGAGCTGATGCCGAAGCTCACGCGGACGGCCGGGTTCGAGTGGGGGACGGGGTTGTACATCAATCCGACCTCGCCCGAGGAAGCAACGGCCGTGCTCCGCGCTGCTCGCCCGTAGGTGCAACGAGTGGCTCGCAGTAGCGGCGCGCTCGTAGCGCAGGGCTTGAGCCCTGCCCGTCGATCGTGCGGTTGCTGGGAGCGCCAGCCGTGTGGTACTTTAGATGTTCGCGAGCGGGAATAGCTCAGTGGTAGAGTGCGACCTTGCCAAGGTCGAAGTCGCGGGTTCGAATCCCGTTTCCCGCTCCATTTATTAGTCGCGGGGGCCCCTCGCCCCGCTCCAGCACGCTTCGCTACGTGGGACCCGTTGCCCACTCCGCTCCGCGTGCTTCTTGAAGTCGACGCTTGGGGGGGCAACTAGCGGAGGGGGCCCCTGCCCCTGACCCTGACCCCGTTCCAGCGCGCTCCGCTATGTGGGCTCCGTTTCGCCCACTCCGCTTCGACGTGCTTTCGTCTTGACGCTTTCTCGTGCTTGCAGGTGAGACGTTGTTTGTGATTGCCGCCCGCCTCGTCGAACGCTGTTGAGCGAACCCACCAGGGTTTGCTGACGGAATCGTCCGTCTCCACCCACTCATCTCCAGAGGGGCGCCGTCGCCAAGCGGTAAGGCAGAGGTCTGCAAAACCTCCATCCCCAGTTCAAATCTGGGCGGCGCCTCCATCTTTACTTAGCAAAACGCGCGGTTCCGTGAGGGGCTCCCGCCGTCTGCGGAGCGTTGGTCCCGTTGTTGGTCCCGTTGGTCCCATTCATCAGCCCGCTGAGCCGTGACGCCGCCGTGTGCAGGTCGCCATTCGAGACGATGTTGTACCGCTCGAACACCGAGCGCGTCTTGTGGCCGGTGAGCTGCATCGCCACCCGCTCGGGTACGCCACGCCGCACCATGTTGCGGACGGCGGTACGGCGGAAGTCGTGCGGGATGCGTCCGGGACAGCCCGCCGCCCGACACGCGTTCTTCCATGCCTTCGTGAAGGCTTTCACGCGGCGGGGCTTCTTCTCGCCGCCGCGCTCGTCGGCCACGAGTCGAAAGAACACGAACGGGCAGATGTGCCCGGCCTTCTTCAGCCGCTCGTGTTCGACATGCTGTGCCTCCAACAGCGCGCGCAAGTCGTCGGTCATGATGAACACGCGCCCGTCGCCGTTCTTCGTCGTGCCCGGATCGAGCCGTACCTCGCCGCCGGTGAAATCGACGTGTCGCCATTCAAGCGGGAGGACTTCGCTCGCGATGCGCCAGCCGGTGACGTACGCGAACGTGACGATCGGCTGAATCTCCTCGGGCAGGTGCGCCAGCACGGATCGAAACTGGTCCAGCTCGAAGAACCCCGTCCGCGTGTTGTTCTCGGCCAGCAGGGGAATGTGCGGCTTGTAGTGCAGCTTCCCGGCCTGAATCGCGAGGCTGAACATCCGCTTGAGTGTCGTCAGCTCGCGGTTGATCTCTGCGTTCGAGACGGGACGGCGGACCTCGTCGTCGTGCTGCCACCGGCCGTTGGGCGACTGCCAGCGGCGCGCCTTCCGCACGAGCACCGTGTCCTTTTGCCGCTTCGCGATGAACGCGCGAATCTCGGTCGTCGTGATCGCCACCATCCGCATGGTGCCGAAATACGGCGTCAGGTGCTTGTCGATCCGTCGCTGCGCCACCTTGATGGACCGCTTGCCGGTGATCTGGTAGTCGGTAACGAGGTCCTTCGCCGCGTCCGTGAATCGCACCTTGCCGACCTCCGGCCCGACTGGCAAGCCGTCGTCCTTCGCCTTCAGGCGTTGCCGGAGCGTCCTCTCGGCCTCGGCCCGTTTCTCACTGCCGCTGCTCTCTTGCCGCCGTCGCCCGCGATTGTCGTAGTACCGCAGGTACCACGTCTTGCCCCTGAGAATCAGTTCCCCGGTTTCGCGCTTAGGCATGGGACACCTTCCGACGTTTCGTTGCCCGGCTGGCCGCTCGCTGAGCGCGAGCCGCCAGCAGCGCCGGGCGGTTCTGAAGGTCGAAGCGAGCCAGAATCTCGCGCTCGCGGGCTGCCCGTGCGAGCCGCTGCTTGCGCGACGTTCTAGGCATGGTCGCCGCACGATTGAGAGAAGCAGACATCTACGCTTCTCCCTTCTGGGCAGCACCCGCGGCGCGCAGTTGGCGCGCGGCTTCGACCGCACGCGACACACTCGCGTACAACT
>JBGOTP010000021.1:0-26014 GCA_041476545.1 Vicinamibacteria bacterium
CCCTCCGTCCAGTTGACGACGACGGTGATCGGCGACGGCGTCGACGCCGCGACGGTCGCGCTGTTGACGAGGAATCGCTGGCCGTCGGGCGAGACATCGTAGAAATATCGCCCCCCGGCCGAAGTCACCGTAAACAGCGGGGTCACGACGCCCACGTCGAAGCTGGCGCCCTGAGCGTTGACCGCCGCCGCCATCAGCTTGAGGTCGGGAGACACGTAGAAGATCTCCTTGCCGTCGCGGCGCCATCGCGGCACAGTACCGCCGCCCGTGGACACCAGCCGCTTGCCACCCGGTCCTGGGAACGGGGCGACATACACTTCGAGTCGTCCGGATTCGTTTGACTGATACGCGATCCAGCGACCGTCGGGCGAAAATCGCCCGGGCCCTTCGTTGAACCGCGTCTGCAGGAACGGAAACGGCTTGCGATCCCCCGACAGCGGCAAGACCCATACGTCATTTCCGGTCGGGCCGCCGGTGGTCAGATAGAGAATGAACCGCCCGTCCGAAGACCAGCTCGAGGGAACCTTGTCGAGGCTGTCAGCGAGCAGCACCTCCTCGTCGCCAGCCATGCTCGACGCCTTCTGAAACAAATCCAGATGTCCCTTGCGGCGCGAGTCGAAGACGACGCGGCTGCCGTCGGGCGACCAAATCGACGAGAGGTCATCGGCCGGGTCGAACGTGAAGCGCGTCCGCAGGCCGCGCGTCAGATCGATGAGCCAGATGTCCCGCGTCGGTTGCGAGGGATCCAGAAGGCTGACCGCCGCCCGCTTCTGGTCCGGCGAAAGCTCGAGGTCCGCGTAGGGGGCGCGATCGCCGACCGTCGCCGCCGGCTTGCCGGTGCGGTCGAGCCAGCTGATCTGGCTGCCGCGCCCGGCCGCCCCGGTCTGATAGACCAACACGCCGTTCTCAGACACCGAAAAGATTCCAAGCGGCGGACCGCCGAGCGTCAGAATCTGTTCCGCGATCGGCACTGGCTCGCCCGCGAGCGCCAGCCGGCGCACATCGAACGGCTGCGCCATGAGCGTCCTCTCGCGCGGGAAGATCAGATGGCCCTGCGTGTAGAGCGGATTTGAAAAATCTGGATTTTTGAACAGCAGCGTCCGGTCGGTCGAATCGAGCGACGCGATGTAGATGCCGCCGTTGGTCACTCGATACACAAAATGCCGGCCGTCGGGTAGGAAGGCCGGCCGGATGTGACCGCTCTCATCCTTGCCCAACTGCGTGGCGGCGGCCGCCACACCGCCCGACGCGGACACCTTCCGCAGTCCGGCTCCGTTCAGAGCGGGCGAAAACACAATCACGCCGTCGCGACTCCACGCGCCGCCTCGATGGTCGGGCGTGTCACAGAGCGTGATGGGCGGCCCGCCCGAGACGTCGATCTTCTTGAGCTTCCCGTCCGCGAAGAACCCGAGAAACCGGCTGTCGGGCGACCAGAAGGGCGACGAGGCGGCGTCGGTCCCGGCCAGTTCCTGCGCGGTGAGCGTGTCGAGCGATCGAATCCAGATACGAACTCGCCCGTCCGCGCTTCTGGCCACGATCGCCACACGACGCCCGTCGGGCGAGACCGCCAGCGGCGCCGGCACTGCGCTCGAGGGCCCGCCCCCGGTAACTTCCAGGCTCCATCCATCCGGCGGACCAATGAAGAAGCGCATCGTCCGCACGTCGGCCGGCGCGCGACCGAAGTACGTCCACCCCGCGAGCGCCATCGTCGTGAGAAGAAGAACGGCCGCCGCCGTCCAACCGAGCCAACTGCGCGCACGTGCGGATGTCGCCGGGGTCGCGACTGCCGGCGCGGTCGCGGCGCCCGCATCGTCCATCAGGAAGCGGACGACGGAGATGTCGGGGATGCGCGTCTTGCGGTCTCGTTCAACGCAACGCTTGAGGAGCGTGCGGATGGGTGGCGTGACGTCGGCGGGGAGCGCGCTCCAGTCGGGCTCGCCGCGCAGGATGGCCGCGAGCGTGTCGCTGATGTCTTCGCCGTCGAAGGCGCGCCTGCCGGTGAACATTTCGTACAGCACGCACCCGAACGCCCACACGTCGCTGCGCTTGTCGGCCTGCCTGCCCTTGGCCTGTTCCGGGCTCATGTACGCCGCCGTGCCGAGAATCATCCCTGCCTGGGTCATCGCTGGTGTCGTGATCGTCGGCGACTGCGAGAAATCGTCCCTACCTGCGCCACCCGGCCTACCTGCCTCACCCGCCCTAGCCGTCCCACCCGCCCCACTTGCCTCGGAGAACTTCGCGAGCCCGAAGTCCAGCACCTTCACCACTCCGTCGGCCGTCAACATGATGTTGGCCGGCTTCAGGTCGCGATGAATGATGCCCTTCTCGTGCGCGGCTTCGAGCGCGTCCACAATCTGTCGGGCAATAGCCAGCGCCTCGGCGACAGGTATTCTCTTGTGGCCTCCGGCTTCAGCCGGAGCATGTGAAAGCCGCTGAGCGATGGATTCGCCGTCCACGAGCTCGAGGACGAGGAACCGTGTGCCGCCGGATTCTTCGAGGCCGTAAATTGCCGCGATGTTGGGATGGTTCAGCGCGGCGAGGAGCTGTGCTTCGCGCTGGAAGCGTGCAATGCGCTCGGGATCGGAGACGAAGGCGTCGGGAAGAATCTTGATCGCGACATCGCGCGCGAGCTTCGTGTCGTGGGCGCGGTAGACCTCGCCCATCCCACCCACACCCAGGGATGCCACGATTTCATACGAGCCGAGGCGGGCGCCTGGTGAAAGGGACATCGGAACAGCGCGTATTGTAGCGCCTCCCAATGCACGGCCGAAGCGACGTTATACTGCTGCCGGTGGGCAACATCTACTTCGAGCTGACCGAGGCGTTCAACGCGAAGGAGCGACTTGTGGCGCTCGCCTCCGGCCAGGCCGTCGTCTACTACCGCGTCGCGATCATGAGCAAGGACGGAGACTGGGTAATTCGTGAGACCCCGCAGGCCTGTGCGACCGTCTTACAGGAGTTGGACGGACGGGGCGCCCACTACCGTCCCGGCGCTCCGCTCGACGTTCGCTGGCTCAAGGGTGGCTGGTCGAGTCATTTCGAATTCCCGGACGACCGGCAGCGTCGGGTTCGATGCGACTTCCTGAGCCGTCCTCCCCGCGTGTCTCGTTCGGCTGTCGATCGCATTTTCGCTTACACCGGGACATCGACCGGCATGGTCGTCATCGATCTCGACGCGCTCATCGCCATGAAACAGACGCAGCGCGCGAAGGACTATGCGGTGATCGCCGAACTCGCCACCCTGCTCCCTCCAGAGCGGGAGATCGATGTGACCACCAATCCAGACCGAATCATCGCGCTCGCCACAACGTTGGGGCATTCGTCGCAGCGGCCTGTCGCGCGTCTGGCCGCGACCGGTGCCGACCGGCACGCCGTGGTCCTCGCTCTGGCTGCGGAAATCGACGGACTGCAGCAGGTCGATCGCCGCCGGATGGCCGCCTACGAGGCGGCCTCCGGACCGTATCTCGAAGAATGCCGCGCGGCTCGGGTCAGCGCGTTGCCGTTGCGCGATGCCCACAAGAGAATCGTGGAAATCGCCGAGCGTCTTCTTCCTCGTGTGCCCGGCCCAGGAGCGTTCGATGCAGATGCTCAGTGAAGACGACATCAATCTGCGCGACTTGAGCGACTTGAGCGACGAGGAACTCGCTCTCGCATGGGACCTGTGGTTCGATCTCGCGCAGGCCACCAACGACTGGGATCCGCCGTACTCTCATGGGGTCTTCGTCAATCTGATGGCCAGTTCCCACGACATCGACGAGAAGCCCCTACAGAAGGAACCGTGAAAGGTCCTGAGGGTTTCCCGGCTCGAACGTGCTGAGGTCCAGGGTGCCTGTGTAGAGCGCCATGCCGACGACGGCATCGACGCCGTGGGCGTGGAGGTCGTCGATTTCCTTGCGAGTCGTGATGCCGCCGGCCGCGGTGACTCGTCGCGTCGTCGCGGCGCGGACCTCGAGGATGGCCTTCATGTTCGTGCCGCCCATCAGCCCTTCCGCGTCCACGTGCGTGTAGAGAAACTCCGCGCAGTAGGGCTCGAGCGCCCGGACGGCTTCGACAGCCGTGATGGGCAACGGCGTCTTCCAACCGTGGATCACCACCTGACCGCCGCGGCTGTCGACGGCCGCAATTACCTGATCCACTCCGACCGTGTCCGCGAGGCGTTTCGCGAACTCCAGGTCTGGGCGCCCATCTTTGAACAGAGAAGAACCGGCGATGATGTGTCGTGCTCCGGCCGCGAGGATTTCCTGAGCGCGCTCAGGCGTTCGCACGCCGCCGCCGACCCGGCAGATCAGTGCTGGCGCGATCTGCCGGATGATCGGCAGGTTGTCGCCTGTGCCCATGGCCGCGTCGAGATCGATGACCTGGACCTTCGGAAAACGCTCGAAGCGCTTCACCCAGCGGAAGACATCCTCGTCGCGGATGGCGAGGCGTTCGCCCTGGACGAGCTGAACAACCGCGCCGCCCTGGAGATCAATTGAAGGTATCAACATCGCGATTCATAGACGTACCGGTATACCTCGTTGCTGCAAATGCTGTTTGAGCGCATGAACGCTGGTCTCGGCATAATGAAAGATCGACGCAGCCAGCGCGGCGTCCGCGGCGCCGCGAGTGAATACGTCGACGAAGTCCTCTAGACCGCCTGCACCGCCCGAGGCGATCACGGGAATGGAGACAGCCTTCGACACTGCTGCTGTCATCTCGCAGTCGAACCCCACCTTGGTGCCATCGCGATCGATCGATGTGAGCAGAATTTCTCCCGCGCCCCGCTCCTCGGCCTCGCGCGCCCATTCGACCGCGTCGCGGTTGGCGGCCGCCTGTCCGCTGCGCGCGTACACGGCGAATCCGCTGCCGGCGCGCTTGGCGTCGATCGCGACAATCACGGCCTGGCTGCCGTAACGGCCGGCCAGTGTGGTGATGAGATCGGGATTGGACAGCGCGGCGGTATTGATGCCGACCTTGTCGGCTCCCGCCTCCACCGCCGCCGCCGCATCGTCTTCCGTACGGATCCCACCGCCGACGGCGAGCGGGATGAAGAGCTCGCGCGCGACGGCGTGAATCGTGTCCGCGAACGCGCGGCGCCGTTCGATCGTCGCGGTAATGTCGAGGATCACCAGCTCGTCGATCCCCTCGATGTTGTACCGGCGCGCGAGTTCCGCCGGATCCCCGGCGCTGCGCAGCCCCTCGAAGTTGATGCCCTTGACGACAAGTCCGTCACGGACGTCGAGGCACGCGATGACGCGTTTAGAGAGCATGCCAAACGCTCCACCACAGAGGACACAACGGACGCGGAAGAACTGACTTGAAAGCGCGTGTCATTCTTACCCGGCCAGCTGAACGAAGTTTCGCAGGATCCGCAGTCCGACTTCTCCAGACTTCTCCGGATGGAACTGGACTCCGGCCACCTGTCCGCGCTGGACGACGGACGCGAACGTTTCGCCGTGCTCGGTGGAGGCCACGGTGTCGCCTGTGATCGGCGCGACGTAGCTGTGCGTGAAGTACACCTGCGAACCCTCTGGCACGCCCTCGACAATCGAATCCTCTCTCCGAAACGCCAGGTTGTTCCAGCCGACGTGAGGAATCTTGAGCGGCTGTGACGCTTCCGAAGGCCCGCTAGCTCTCAGCCGATAGCATCGCCCGGCGAACAGGCCAAGGCCCGGCAGGTCCGGCGCCTCGTCGCTGCCTTCGAACATCCACTGCATGCCAAGGCAGATGCCGAGCAGCGGCTTGCCCTCGCCCAGAGAGTCGAGCACGGCCTCGACCCACGATCGATCCAGATTGCGCGTGGCGGCGAAATGGCCGACGCCAGGTACGATGATGCCGCTGGCCTTCGACAGCTGTTCGGGCTGCTCCGGGGTGAAGACGTCCGCCTGAACTGCAGCCAGCGCCTTCCGCACCGACGTGAGATTCCCAGCTCTGTAATCGACGAGCGCAATCACAGCAGACCCTTGGTGGACGGCAGCATGCGCGCCAGACGTTTGTCTTTCGCGCAGGCCACACGGAGGGCCCGCGCGAATGCCTTGAAGACCGCTTCGATCTTGTGGTGGCTGGACCGCCCATACATCACTTTGACATGGACGTTGGCGCGGGCGCCGATCGCGAATCCCTCGAAGAAGTCCTGCACGAGCTCGGTCTGCAGGTCCCCCACGCGGAGCACCTTCACCTTGAGATCGACGACAGCATGCGGCCGCCCTCCGAGATCGACCGCAGCCACCGCGAGTGTCTCGTCCATGGGCATCACAAAATAGCCGGCGCGGTTGATCCCGCGGCGATCGCCGAGGGCTTGCGTCACCGCCTCGCCGAGCGCGATGCCGAGATCTTCGACCGTGTGATGCTGATCCACGTCGAGATCGCCGGTCGCCTTCACATCCAGGTCGAATCCGCCGTGACGGGAGAAGAGCTCGAGCATGTGGTCGAGGAAGCGGATGCCCGTTGCGACCCGATAGCGCCCCTTTCCCTCGAGCGTCAACGACAGGGCGATGACCGTCTCGGTCGTCCGGCGATCGATTACGGCGCGGCGCATAACACCTCGTTCATGACGTCGATGACGCGCTGCGTGTGCTGGACGACGCCAGCTGTAATGCGAACGCAGCCTTGGCAGCCCGCTTCAGTCGAGCGATCGCGCAGGTAGATGCCGTGCGCGGCCGCAGCCTGCACGAGCGCCTCGGTGCGGGCGCCCGCCCGCACGAGCACGAAGTTGGCCGCGCTCTTCCAGTATTCGATGCCGAAGCGGTCGCACGCGCGGTACAACAGCGCCTTCGACTCTTCCACCTGGCGCAGATAGCCTTCCACGTAGGCGTAGTCGGCAAGCGCCGCGCGCAGAGCGGCGACGGCGGCAATGTTGACACTGTAGACGGGTACGGCCAGTCGGATGGGCTCGAGCGCCGCTGGATCACCAGTCACCGCCCCGATACGGATCCCCGCAAGCCCGAAGGCCTTCGAGAATGTACGACCGACGATCACATTGGGAAACGCGGGCAGCTCGGGAATGAACGTACTTCCCGAAAATTCAGCGTACGCCTCATCGACAAACACCACGGCGCCTGGAGGCACACGGCGCGCGATCGTCCGGATCGCCTCGAGCGGCACCGTCGCGCCGGTCGGATTGTTTGGATTGGTGAGAAAGACGACGCGCGTGCTTGGTGTGATCGCCTCCAGTACAGCGTCGAGAGGGAACGAGAAGTCGCGCCGTGGCTTCACGCGCACGGGGCGCCCGCCGACGACCTCCGTGTCGAACGCGAAGATTTCGAATGCGGGCTCAGGGATGATCGCTTCGGGTATGAGGCCGGCCGGAGACGGCCGAAGATAGCCGACGGCAAGCGCCATGATCCCTTCGTCGAGGCCGTTCACCAGTGAAAGGCGATCGGGATCGACATTGAGATACTGCGCGCAGAGCGCGGTCACGGCCTCGTACGGCGGGTAGACGGACACTTCGTCGGCGCGGAGCGAGGCAAGCGCTTCGAGGACGCGGGGCGAACAGCCGCCGGTGTTCTCGTTCTGATGAAGCCTCAGGCCGGCATACATTTCCGCCGGCTTCTGGTATTTGTTCATACCAGCCTCACCTCGACGGATTCGGCGTGCGCACGGAGTCCCTCGGCGCGCGCCAGCGGAAGAATCGTGGGCGCAAGACGACGCAGTCCGTCCTTCGTGATGCGCTGCACGGACATCACGCGCATGAAGTCGGCGGCACTCAGTCCACCCCTGAAGCGAGCGGCACCGGCCGTCGGAAGCACGTGATTCGACCCGGTGGCGTAGTCGCCAGCGGCCTGTGCCGTAAACGGGCCGACGAAGACAGCCCCGGCAACGATGGGCGCTTTGATGAGCGACTCGCGATCGACCACGAGGTGCTCTGGCGCCAGGCGGTTCGCGAGTGCCATCGCCTCGTCCGCCGACCGCGTCACGACGACGGCGCCGTGCGCGGCGAGCGACCGTTGCACGATGTCCCGGCCCGCTGCGCGTTGTGCCACACGCGCGGCGACGCGAACCGCAAGGGGCCGGTTCCAGGTGATGAACGTCGAACGCGCATCGGGGTCGTGCTCCGCCTGCGCGATGAGATCCGCGGCGATCCAGTCGGGCCGTCCGCCGCCGGCGACGATGACGATCTCGGTCGGCCCGGCGTGGAAATCGATGGCGCAGTCGACCGAGACCCGTGCCTTCGCGGCAGCGACATAGCGATTGCCTGGGCCGACGATCTTGTCCACTCGAGGAATCGTGGCCGTGCCGTATGCGAGCGCGGCAACGGCATGGGCGCCGCCGACGCGAAAGAGCCGGGTGACGCCAGCCTCGATCGCGGCCGCCATGACGGCCGGTTCGGGCCGGGGACACACGGCGACGACCTCACGAACGCCCGCGACGCGGGCCGGAATCGCTGTCATGAGCAGCGAGGAGGGAAGTGGAAAGCGTCCTCCTGGCACGTAGCAGCCGACGCGGGCCAGCGGTTCAATACGCTGTTCGATCGACACGCCGGGAAGGACGTCCAGGTCGAAATGCTTCGGGATCTGCCGGAAGGCCACGCGCGCGATGTTCCGCGCGGCCTGGCGGATGGCGCGCCGGACGTCCGGAGACACTCGAGCCGCCTCGACGCGCATCTCCTCGGCGCTGACTTCGAGCGGCGGCCTGACATTGTCGAACCGTCTGGCGAAGGTCAGTAGGGCCTTGTCGCCCTCGCGCCGGACGCGGTCGACGATACCGGCCACGCGGCGCTCGAACGCGCGATCCGAGCCGTGCGCCCCGGCGAAGAGCCGATCGATGGCCCGCTGGTTGGTTCCGTCGATGATCCGCATATTTCCCTGCCTGCCCTTTTTTCAGAGCACGATCTTGTTGAGCGGGTACTCCACGATGCCCTGCGCGCGCGACGCCTTGAGCTTTGGAATCAGATCACGGACCGTGCGTTCTTCGATGATCGTATTCACCGCGACCCATTCGTCGTCGCTCAACGACGAAATCGTCGGGCGCTGCAGCGCCGGCAAGAGCGCCAGAATGCTCGCGAGATCCGTGCGCCGCACGTTCAACATCAATCCCACACGGCCCTGCGCGGCGATCGCCGCCTGCAGCAGGAGCGCGATGTTTTCGAGTTTGGTCCGCTTCCAGCTGTCGGCCAACGCCGTCTTGTTGGCAATGAGCTGGGTGTTCGATTCCATCAGCGTGTCGAGGATGCGCAGGCGGTTCGCGCGCAGCGACGAGCCGGTTTCTGTGACCTCGACGATCGCGTCGGCGAGCATTGGCGGCTTCACTTCAGTCGCGCCCCAGGAGAATTCGACTTTGACGTTGACGCCCTGTCGCTCGAAGTACGCTTTCGTCGCGCGAACGAGCTCCGTCGCGACGGTCTTGCCCTCGAGATCCTTGGCCGATCGAATTGGGGAATCCTCGGGAGCCGCCAGCACCCAGCGGACTTTGCCGAAGCTCTGTTTGGCATAGATCAGATCGGCGAGGGACTCGAGGACCCCCGTCTTGCCGTCACCCGCTTCGTGCTCCGCGATCCAGTCCTGGCCCGTCAACCCTGCGTCGAGCACGCCGTCCGAGACGTAGCGTGCCATCTCCTGTGCGCGAATCAGCATGCACTCGATCTCGGGATCGTCGATGGTTGGGAAGTAGGAGCGCGAGCTGACGTAGATGTTGAACCCCGCGCGCGCGAACAACTGGACGGTCGCGTCCTGCAGGGATCCTTTCGGTATGCCGAGTTTGAGTTTCATCGTCTAAAACCTTCACCACAGAGGACACAGAGGACACAGAGGAAATCAACTCGAGGTGCGGTAGAAGCACGTGCGTTGACCGGTGTGGCAGACATTGCCGTCGCCCAGCCGTTTCACTTTCAGCAGCACGGTGTCGTCGTCGCAATCGGTGAACATCTCGAGGACCTGAAGGCGGTTGCCGGAGGTTTCCCCTTTCGTCCACAGTGTGTTGCGTGTGCGACTGAAGAAGGTCGCGAACCCCGTTCGCCTGGTGATGTCGAGCGCTTCCTGGTTCATGAAGCCGACCATCAGGATCTCCAGGCTCGTCGAGTCTTGAATGACCGCGGGTATCAGACCGTCCAGCTTCGAAAAATCCATATTGTGTCCTGACAACAAAAAACCCCGCCGCGTGGCGGGGTTGCCGGTTTCTCGAGTCTCGAACGCGTCGACTCAGATCACACGCAACTCCATCCACTGCGTCCGCAGGGACGAATGATGATGGCGACCGTGATGATGGCGGCGTCCAAGCACAACACGTCAGCGTACCTCCACGCAATTGCCGGTGTCAACGGTCTAACGCGGTCTCTGTCAACGTGGTCCAGGCTACGAGCAGGTGAGGACGACCTTGCCCAGGTTTGCACGGGACTGAAGGTACTGGTGGGCCTCGGCGGCATGTTGCAGGGGGAACGTCCTCGCCACAACCGGCCGCAGCGTCCCTTCCCTTAGCTCCTCGAGGAGAATCTGCATGGCGGCAGCCAGCTGCTGACGTTCGTCCCAGAGGTGGGCGAGGTTCAATCCGAACACACCTCGATTGCGGTTCATCAGCGACAGCGGCTTGAACGAGGGCATCTGCAGGACCGTCCGGCCAGCGTGCCACCAGTTCCGGCGCCTTCCCGGCGCAATCGCAGACACGCCGTACACGATGAGTCGCCCGAGAGGAGCGAGCAGGCGGTAGCTCGTTTCGAAGCTCCTGCCCCCGATCGGATCGAGCACGACATCCACGCCTCGGTTGTTCGTCAGGCGGCGAACTTCGCGAGCGATATCGGCGCCGCGCGAATCGATCGTGTGGTGCACCCCGAGATCGCGCAGCGCACGGTGCTTGGCGGCGGACGCGGCACCGATGATGGTCGCTCGCCGCTGTCCGGCAAGTTGCGTCGCGGCGATGCCAACACCGCCGCCGGCGCCGTGGATCAACACCGTTTCCCCAGGGGCGATGTTGGCGAACCTGTGGAGCGCCAGGTACGCCGTGAGGTAGTTGACCGGAAGCGCGGCGGCATCGATGTCGCCGACACTGGGCGGGATCGGAAACACGTAAGCAGCCGGCGCCACAACGTGGGTGGCATAACCGCCAAAGCGCGTCAGCGCCACGACGCGATCGCCTTCACGCAGATGAGCCACACCGGGTCCGATGGTGTCGACAACTCCGGCGACTTCGTAGCCCGGGACGAGGGGCGGTTTCGGCGCATCAGGGTAGAGGCCCATGCGAGCGAGGACGTCGGCGAAATTGACACCTGCCGCCCGGACGACGATTCCAACCTCGCCCGCCCTGGGCGACGGGCGCGTCGTCTCGCAAATCTCAAGAACGTCTGGCGCGCCGTAACGCCGGAAAACGACCTGCTGCACTGGGCTGGCAGTATACGTACGTTCAGGCCTGGGGCTTCAAGATCGCAGGTGGGCAGCTTCCGCATCTCGAGCCTTGTCGCGCTTGACTTGATTGTACTAAAACATTGAGTATAAGCACTCAATGGCGATAGTCGAGGTGAATCCGCGGGACGCCACGCCGATTTACGCCCAGCTCGAGCGCGGATTGCGCGCCGCCATTGCCTCGGGCCGGCTGGGGCTGGGGGAGCAGTTGCCCACCGTTCGACAGCTTGCCGTCGAGCTGCGCGTGAACGCCAATACAGTCGCTCGCGTCTACAGCGAACTCGAACGCGCCGGTGTGCTCGAGACCCGGCGCGGGGTCGGATCCTTCGTCCGAGCGACCCCGACCGAGGCGCGACCGCAGCACGAGCACGATCGTCGACTCCGTGCGCTCGTGGCCCACATGCTCGGCGACGCCGCCGCCGCCGGGTTCAGCCTGGACGAACTCATCGCCGAACTGCAATCGCACCGTAACGAACGTCAAGAAGGAGCCTGAACCGATGTCCCTTGTCATACGCCGCAGATCAGCAGACGCTGGAGGCAGTCCTCCTCGAATCAACGTCGTCGCCGTCGCGATCCTGATCGTATCGCTCCTGACGGGGATCGCGATGTCGGCCGCCGTCGGCAATCCTCTTCCACTCCTCGCCCTCGCGCTCGTCGGCGTCGCGGCGATGCAGTCGCCGAAAATCGCCCAGCAGTGGGAACGCGCCATCATTCTGCGATTGGGCCGCTTCACCGGAGTCCGGGGTCCCGGCCTTTTCTGGGTCGTTCCGTTCATCGATCACGTGTCGACGTGGATTGACCAGCGCACGATTACGACGACGTTCGCGGCCGAACAGTCCCTCACGTCGGACACCGTCCCCGTCAGTGTCGATGCGGTTCTTTTCTGGATGGTGCACGACGTGCAAAAAGCGGCGCTCGAGGTGCAGGACTATGCCCAGGCCGTGAGCTGGGCGGCGCAGACGGCGCTGCGCGACATCATCGGACGCACCGACCTGACCGACCTGCTCAGAGGCCGCGAGCGGATCGAGGCCGAGCTGCAGAAACTGATCGACGAGCGGTCGAACCCGTGGGGCGCCACGGTGCAGTCGGTGGAAATGCGCGACGTGGTCATTCCAGTCGCGCTTCAGGATGCGATGTCGCGCGAGGCGCAGGCGGCGCGGGAGAAACAGGCCCGCATCATCCTCGGCGAGGCCGAAGTCGCCATCGCGCACTCGTTCGAGGAAGCCGCGAAGTCGTACCTCCACAATCCGACAGCCCTCCACCTGCGCGCGATGAACATGCTCTACGAGGGGCTGAAGGAAAAGGGCGCACTGATGCTCATTCCAAGCAGCGCCGTCGAGTCGATGGGCATGGGTGGATTGATGGGCGCCGCCGCCCTTGCGCAGTCGCAGTTGACCGGTGACGACCCGGCCAAGAAATAGGACGCCATGCGCCTGTTCAAGATTCGACTCTTTGTCGCCGCATTCCTCTTCGTCAATCTCTGTGTGTCCTGTCTGAGTCGAACGCCGATCCTCGCCCAGTCGTCGACGGCGCGGCCGGATCGTCCGGAGTTCGAGGTTGCGTCGATAAAACTGCACAGGACCGACGAGGGACCACGCGGCATCAGTTTCTCGCCGAGCGGTCGCTTTGCGTGGAGCCGCATGACACTCAAGCAGTTGATGGGGTCCGCGTACGCGGAACTCCCGCACGCGCAGATCGTCGGCGGTCCGGGATGGACCGACTCGGATCGGTTCGACATCGTCGCCACATCGGCAGAGGCGCTCCAGGACATGGGCCCCGACGGCTCTCCCCGCGGCCTCTTCAGGCGACTGCGGACGCTGCTCGAGGATCGATTTCGGCTGAAGACACATGTCGAGAGTCGCGATCTGCCGATCTACGCGCTACAGACCGTCTCCTCAACTCCGACCGCCGTAGGTTCGCACCTTCGGAAAACGGACATTGACTGCGAGGCGGTTCTCCGGGACGCTGCCGCCGGCCGAAGACCGAATACTCCAGAGGGCCAGCAGCCGCCGTGTTCGATGAGACTCGGTGGTCCTGGCCAGCTCATGGGCCATGCAATCACAATGGACCAAGTGGGTGGTGTCTTGTCCGGACGAGCCGGACGTCCTGTCGTTAACCGCACCGGTCTCGCGGGAAACTTCGACGTCGATCTGAAATGGGCGGCCGAGTTTCCGTCGGATGCGCCGTTGAACGGAGCACCCGCGCCCGCCAATGACGGTCCATCGATCTTCACCGCCGTTCGCGAGCAGCTCGGACTGAAGCTGGAGGCGACGCGCGCTCGGATGCCCGTTCTGGTCATCGACGCCGCGCAGCTGCCGACGCCGGACTAACGAGCAAACCTGAATTGCAAATCGCGAATCACTCGTGGTTCACATGAGCGGGTCCAATCGCACCGATGTGGCAGGCCGAACGCATGGAGCAGGAAAAAAAAGGCCGAGAACGATGAACGCTCTCGGCCTCGGTCTCTAATTCTTTCACCAGCCCTGCAGCCCTGCAGCCCCGCCAGGCTGGCTGGTCCTGCCCGCCCTTCTAATACCGGTAGTGATCCGGCTTGTACGGTCCATCGACCGGGACGTCGAGGTACGCCGCCTGTTCCTTTGTCAGCTTCGTCAGCTTCACGCCAAGATGATCGAGGTGCAGCCGCGCCACCTGCTCGTCCAGGTGCTTCGGCAGCATGTACACCTTCTTCTCGTACTTCCCCGTATTGGCGTGCAGTTCGAGCTGAGCAATCACCTGGTTGGTAAACGACGCCGACATCACGAAACTCGGGTGACCGGTCGCGCATCCGAGGTTCAACAGTCGCCCTTCCGCCAGTACCATGACGCTGTGGCCATCCGGGAAGCGCCACTCGTCGTACTGCGGCTTGATGTTGATCCGCTCGATGCCCGGGAATTTCTTGAGGCCGGCCATGTCGATCTCGTTGTCGAAGTGACCGATGTTGCCGACGATCGCCTTGTCCTTCATCCGGGACATCTGCTCGGCAGAGATGATGTTGTAGTTGCCGGTTGCTGTGATGAAGATGTCGGCGCGCGCCAGCACGTTCTCGAAGGTGTTGACTTCGTACCCTTCCATCGCGGCCTGAAGCGCACAGATCGGGTCGATTTCCGTCACGATGACGCGGCAGCCCTGGCCCCGCAGCGCTTGAGCGCAGCCTTTGCCGACTTCGCCGAACCCGAAGACGACCGCGACCTTGCCGCCGAGCATCACGTCCGTCGCACGCGCGATGCCGTCGGGCAGCGAGTGACGGCAGCCATAGATGTTGTCGAACTTGCTCTTGGTCACCGAGTCGTTGACGTTGATGGCGGGGAAGAGGAGTGTGCCCGCCTCCATCATCTGATACAGACGATGGACGCCCGTCGTCGTTTCTTCGCTCACACCGCGGATGGAGGAAGCCAGCCGAGTCCAGCGCGATTTGTCCTTCCCGATTGAACTTCGGATGAGATCCAGAATGACGCCCCACTCTTCCGGATGTCCATGGGGATCAAACGGCGGCACCTCGCCCACCCTCTCGAACTCAGCGCCTTTGTGTACCACCAGGGTGGCGTCTCCACCGTCGTCCACAATCAGCGTGGGACCCGAGCCGTCCGGCCACTCGAGCGCCTCGCTCGTGCACCACCAATACTCCTCGAGCGTCTCGCCTTTCCACGCGAACACCGGCGTGCCCCTGGGCTGTGCCACAGTTCCGCCGGTTTCCGGCCGGCCCACGACCACTGCGGCAGCGGCGTGATCCTGTGTCGAGAAGATGTTGCAGGACACCCAGCGGACATCCGCGCCCAGATCGACGAGCGTTTCGATCAGCACGGCCGTCTGGATCGTCATGTGAAGGCTGCCCATGATGCGCGCGCCTGCGAGCGGCTTGCGCCCCGCATGTTGCGCCCTGAGCGCCATCAACCCGGGCATCTCCTGCTCGGCGAGGCGAATTTCCTTTCGTCCGAACTCGGCTTGCGCGAGATCCTTGACCTTGTAGGGTTCACGGGCGGCCGCCTTGGCTGCGGCAAACGGGTGCAGTCGTTCAGTCGCGGTAGGCATCTATCTAGATTACCAAATTACCCGACTACGCGATTACCCGATTGCGCACTTACCAGATTTGCGCATCACACCCCTGCTTCCACCGACGCTCTAGGGGGACGCCGGCACCGCGCAGAGGCGAACGCCGACGCCAGCATCCGGCAGGCCCGCACAGTATCGAGCAATCTCGCGCGAGACCTCGGTGCGCGCGGCGGTTTCAGCTCGGGCCCGGTCCCCCGCCGTGATCGCGTCAATCGCGCGGCCGCCCAGGTACTTGGTAATCAGACCTTCGAGCGCGAGGGTCAACAGTTCGCCGCCGCTGAATGCCGCGTACGGTTGCAGCAGCGGCTGATTGACGCTGTTCAGCATGACGCGCTGCGTTTCGTACCCGTACAGCCCGCCGGGCGGTACCAGCCTGTGCTTGAGATCGAGATCCGCAAGCACTTCCTGGATGTGATGCTGCTCAACCTCGACTTTGAACGTGGGCCGCTTGAGCAGACTTTCCTGAAGCGGGGTTGGCACCGACAGGCCGTCGCGAATCCGATCGAGCGAAACGGGTAAGTCAAGCGTCGGAGTCTCCGCTGGCGACGTGGACGGCGATTGCGTGCCGCCCGTCGAGGACACAGTCGTATCCTGCCGAGGCGCCGCGACACTCGAAGCCAGGACAGCCGCCAGAAGAAAACCAACGTGCATACCATGGTCATCATGACGCATGCCGCGTCTTCCCGCCATCATCAAAGTGCCGGCCATGCGGGGCGGCCTCCCTGCCCACGGTGCACGAACGAGCGGCAGAGGGCGGCCGCCAAAGGAGCCGAAAGTTGCAGATATGAATCAACAAATGTAGATTTATGGATGTGCGGCAGGCTTCAGCGGTCTACCGGCTGCTCGGCGACGAGGCGCGTCTGCGCCTGTTGCGCGTGCTCCGCCACGAACGCCTGAACGTCACGGAGCTGACGGGCATCCTCGGTCTTGCGCAGTCCGGTGTCTCGCGGCATCTCGGTCTCTTGAAGGAGGCCAGCTTCGTGATCGAAGAGAAAGATGCCGGTTACACCTACTACCGGTTATCCCCGTCGTTGTCGGACGAGGTTCACCAGACGCTGTGGTCGGGGCTTCTGGAGCACTTCGAGCGCGCCGCGGATGATCCGGCAGTGGGCGCCGACGAAGCGCGGCTGCAGGAAGTTCTTCGATTGCGCAAGGAGAACTTCGAGAATCATGGAGCCGACACGCGGGATGCACGCCAGTTGGTGCCGGGGCGGAGCTGGGCCGCGTGGTCGCGGGCCCTGGGTTTGCTGCTCCCGCCGATAAGTGTGGCCGATCTCGGATGCGGCGAAGGCTACCTGACGATCGAAGCGGCGCGATGGGCGACCCGCGTCATCGCGGTCGATCGATCCGAGGCCGTGCTGGAGCGCGCGCGGGCGCTTGGCCGCCGTCGCCGCGTGTCGAATGTCTTGTGGAAGAGAGGAGAACTCGAGCGGCTGCCGATCAAGGATGCCAGTGTGGACGTCGCGCTGCTGTCGCAGGCGCTGCACCACGCCGCGGACCCGGCGCGCGCCGTGGCCGAGGCGGCGCGGATTACCGTGCCTGGCGGCCGCGTGCTCGTCCTGGATTTGCGGCAGCACCATGAAGAGTGGGTTCGCTCGAAGCTGGGCGATCGATCGCTCGGGTTCCGCGAAGCGCAGCTGAGGCGGATGCTGACGGCCGCCGGCCTCCGCGACACACGCATTGGTGTCGGCTCGCGGAAAACGGGCGATCCATTTACCGTGCTCGTGGCGTCGGGGACCAAACCGCGGACGGCCGCGAAAACACGGAAACACGAAGATGGTTAGTGACCGCCGAAGGTGTCAATGACTGATGTGCGGACGACCCTGACCAACCTGCTCGCCACACGCATCCTCATTCTGGACGGCGCGATGGGGACGATGGTACAGCGGCACAAGCCGACCGAGGCCGACTTCCGTGGCGAGCGCTTCAGGAGTCACTCGCGCGACCTGAAGGGCAACAACGACCTGCTGGTGCTCACGCGCCCGGACATCATCGGCAGCATCCACCGCCAGTACTTGGAAGCGGGCAGCGACATCATCGAGACCAACACCTTCAGCAGCACCGCGATCGCGCAGGCCGACTACGGCCTGGAATCCGTCGTCTACGAGCTGAACCTCGAGGGGGCGAAGCTGGCGAAAGCAGCCGCGGCGGAGTGGACCGCTCGCACTCCCGATCGGCCGCGGTTTGTCGCCGGCGCAATGGGCCCGACCAACCGGATTCTGTCGATTTCTCCGGACGTCAACAACCCGGCCTTCAGGAACATGACGTTCGACCAGCTGCGCGAGGCCTATAAGGAGCAGGTGCGTGGACTCATCGCCGGCGGCTGCGATCTCCTGCTGCTCGAAACGATCGTCGATACGCTGAACGCGAAGGCCGGCATCGTCGCCATCGAGGAAGTGTTCGAGGAGCAAGGCGTGCGGCTGCCGCTCATGATCTCGGCGACCATCACCGATCGCAGCGGTCGGACGCTGTCCGGCCAGACGATTGATGCGTTCTGGGTGTCGATCGCCCACGCGAGGCCTTTCAGTGTCGGCCTCAACTGCGCGCTGGGTGCGCGCGACATGCGCCCGTATGTCGCCGAGCTGTCACGCGTCGCGGACTGTTACGTGAGTTGCTACCCGAACGCCGGCCTGCCGAATGCCTTTGGGGAGTACGACGAGCGGCCGCTCGACACCGCCGGCCTTCTGGGAGAGTTCGCGGAAAGCGGCTTCGTCAACATTGTCGGCGGATGTTGCGGGACGACTCCCGATCATATTGCGGCCATCGCACACGCGGTCGAAGCGGTCGCTCCGAGGCCGATTCAGGTGTCCTCTGTGTCCTCAGTGGTGGATCAGAGTTCGGATAGTCCCGACGCCCGCTACACCCAGTTCGCCGGCCTCGAGACGCTCACGATCCGGCCCGACAGCACGTTTCAGATGATTGGCGAGCGCACCAATGTGACCGGATCGCTGCGGTTCGCCAGACTCATCCGGTCTGGGAACTACACGGAGGCCGCCGCAGTTGCCCTGGAACAGGTTCGGGGTGGGGCCAACCTGATCGACGTGAATATGGATGAAGGCATGCTCGACTCGGAGCACGCCATGACCGAGTTCCTCAACTTCATCGCGACCGAGCCCGAGATCGCACGCGTGCCGACCGTGATCGACAGTTCCAAATGGTCGGTCATCCTCGCCGGTCTCCGGTGCGTCCAGGGCAAGCCGGTTGTCAACTCCATCAGCCTCAAGGAAGGGGAGGAGGACTTCCTGCGCAAGGCGCTGGTCGTCCGTCGTTTCGGCGCCGGCGTGGTCGTGATGGCGTTCGACGAACGGGGCCAGGCCGATACGATTGAGCGGAAGGTCTCGATCTGTCAGCGTGCGTACAGTTTGCTGACGGAACGAGCCGGCTTCGATCCGACCGACATCATCTTTGATCCAAACATCCTGGCGATTGCGACGGGTCTCGAAGAGCACAACGAGTACGCCATCAACTTCATCGAGGCCACGCGCATCATCAAGGCCACGTGTCCTGGCGTCAAGATCAGCGGTGGCGTCAGCAACCTGTCGTTCTCGTTCCGCGGCAACGACGCGGTGCGGGAGGCGATTCATTCGGCCTTTCTCTACCACGCCGTCAAAGCCGGCATGGACATGGGGATTGTGAACGCGGGACAGCTCGTCGTGTACGAGGACATCCCCGCGGAACTGCTCGAACGGGTCGAAGACGTCATTTTCAACCGCCGTCCCGACGCGACCGAGCGGCTGGTGGAGTTGGCCTCGACCGTGAAAGGTGGAGAGAAGCGGCCGGAGCAGGAACTGGTGTGGCGCTCCGGGTCGGTCGAGCAGCGGCTCTCCCACGCACTGGTGCATGGCTTCGTCGATTTCATCGACCAGGATGTCGAGGAGGCGCGCCAGCGTTATTCGAGGCCTCTCGACATCATCGAAGGCCCGCTCATGGACGGCATGAAGGTCGTCGGCGATCTGTTCGGCGCGGGCAAGATGTTTCTCCCGCAAGTGGTGAAGAGCGCGCGGGCGATGAAGAAAGCCGTTGCGTACCTGCAGCCGTTCATGGAACTGGAAAAGGCGGAGAACGCACGACGACGAAAGGCGGAAGGCCGACCCGAGGAAGAAGCCAGCAGAGGAAAAGGCAAGATCGTGCTTGCGACGGTGAAGGGCGACGTCCATGACATCGGCAAGAACATCGTCGGCGTCGTGCTGGGCTGCAACAGCTACGACGTCGTCGATCTCGGCGTCATGGTCCACGTCGATCGCATTCTGAAGACAGCCGTCGATGAGCAGGCGGATCTGATCGGCCTGAGCGGACTCATCACGCCGTCCCTCGATGAGATGGTGGTCGTCGCGAAGGAGATGGAGCGGCGGAAGATCACCACGCCGCTGCTGATTGGCGGTGCCACGACCAGCAAGCAGCACACGGCGGTGAGGATCGCGCCCGAATACGGTCAGCCGACCGTCCACGTGCTGGATGCGTCGCGGGTCGTCGACGTGGTGGCGAAGCTCATGAACCCCCAACAGCGTCCGGAATTCGACCGGACCAACGCCGCGGCGCAGCAGCACCTCAGGGAACAGTACGAAACGAGGCGCGAGAAGCCGCTGCTGTCTTACGGTGCGGCTCGTGAGAACCGCCTGAAGATCGATTGGGCGGCGGAACCGCCGGCGGTTCCCGAGTTCATTGGCAGACGTGTGCTGGACGCCGTGCCGCTCCAGGAACTGCTGTCGTACATTGATTGGACGTTCTTCTTCGCCGCATGGGAATTGAAGGGCCGTTTCCCGGCGATCCTCGATCATCCGCAGTACGGCAAGGCGGCGCGGGAACTCTACGCTCACGCGCAAGAGTTACTCGCCCGCATTGTGACGGAGCGTCTTCTCGTCGCCCGCGGTGTGTACGGGTTCTGGCCCGCGGCGAGCGACGGGGATGACATCGTCGTCTACGCCGACGCGGAGGGCCGCGGTGAACTGACCCGGTTCAACATGCTGCGCCAGCAGGAAGCCGTGGCCGATGGCAAACCGAATCTCTCGCTTGCGGACTTCGTGGCCGCGCGAAGCAATCGCACGTCGGCACCTGCCGCGCCCGTCGATTTTCTCGGCGCCTTTGCCGTCACCGCGGGCATCGGTGCCGAGTCGCTGGCGGCCGGATTCGAGCGCGCGTTGGACGACTACAGCGCGATCATCGTCAAGGCCCTGGCTGACCGGCTGGCGGAGGCGTTTGCCGCGTATCTTCACGCGACCGCGCGGAAAGCGTGGGGCCAGGATGAACGGCTCACGCCTGAAGACGTCCTGGCTGAGCGCCACCGCGGTATTCGTCCGGGCTTCGGCTATCCAGCGTGCCCTGATCACAGCGAGAAGTTCAAGCTCTTCGACCTGCTCGGGGCACGACAACTTGGAATCGAGCTGACGGAACATGCGGCCATGATGCCCGCTGCCAGCGTCAGCGGGCTGTACTTCGCCCATCGTCGGGCCAAGTACTTCAGCGTCGGCCGTATCGGCCCCGACCAGATCCTCGATTACGCCAACCGGAAAGGTCACTCAGTTGAAGAAGTGGAGCGCTGGCTTACATCTCAACTTTCGTACGAACCCCGCCACTGAACACCGAAGAGCGGCCATCCGAACACGGGTAGGACAGACTCAGGCGAGGCCATTGGACCCATGATCTGGTGGTACGTAGACGACACCTGTCAATAAGTACTCATACAACGTCAATACGACAATGGAGTACTGTAATTACCATCTTGTGCTTCATTTTGAAAATCGTGTCTTCAAACAGACCAAAACGCAGATCCGACCACATTCCAGGCCTGATTTTGGCGTTATTGCCTGGAATGGACGCACTTTATGGCGTTCCTGGTTCCACAACGGAACAGTGGGCGACCTCGGCGCGCTCAAAAGCGCGACCGATTGTGGCTTGTAACCTATTGTAAGTAATGACATTTAGCGGGTTCAGTTCAGAACGGAACAACTGGCCCCCCGATTGCTGTCCTTCAGCTCGTGATGAACTCATCTCTCTTGCAGTGGACCAATCGGTTGAAAGCCGTCCGCGGTCCCAAACAAATTCTGACAGCACTTGCGCTTCTGGTCCTGGCCATACCCTTAAACGCAGCGGCCAATCCGAAGACGGACCGGCGGGCATGGCAGTCAAGGCCGAACGAAAAGCCGGCGCATGCTCGCAGGGCGGACAAGGCCAAAGCCGGTCTGCCGAACGCCTTCGCCGATGACTACAAACTCGACAAGGAACTGTCAGAACTATCGAAGAAGAATCGAGACCCTCGGGAGACCGTCGATCTGATCGTGACGTTCAAAGTTCAAGGTCAGCAGCTCCCTGCGTCGTTCAGGAGATACAACTGCGGCCGGCGGCTCGACATCATCAATGGCTATGCGCTGTGCGGAGTGCCGGTGAGGTTGTTGGACGCGCTCACCCAATTCGCGAGCGTTCATCGGGTGCACCATAACCGCCCCGCTCACGAGTCCGATCTTCTTTCATCCGTGGCCGTGGAGGCGGACATCCTCACGAAGCAGTACGGGTATACCGGCGCTGGCGTGACGGTCGCCTTCATCGATTCGGGGTTGACGGAGGCGCATCCCGACCTGAACAACAGGCGCGTTCTCAGGTTCGTGGACTTCGTTAACGACAACAGCGACAGGAGCGAAAGGAACGACCGGTCCGACCCAAACGGGCACGGGACGCACGTCACGGGAATCGTCGCCGGCACGGGCGCCAGCGATAGCAGGTTTGCCGGCATCGCTTCTGGCACGAACGTCGTCTCGTTGAGAGTCCTGGACGAGACTGGCAAGGGCTCGATCGGCGACATCATTGCGGCGATGGACTGGGTCGCCAAAAACCACACGGCCTACAACATCCGCATCGTCAATATGTCGGTAGGCGCCGGAGTGTACGAGTCCTACTGGACCGACCCGCTGACACTGGCGGCCAAGGCGCTCGTCGATGCAGGCATTACGGTCGTGGCTGCCGCGGGCAACTATGGCAAGAACGCGGCGGGCGAACTTCAGTGGGGCGGCACGACGTCGCCCGGAGTGGCTCCCTGGGTGCTGACGGCCTGTGCGTTCAGCACGATGGGAACGCCGGACACGGGAGACGACGCCGTGGCGGCGTTCAGCTCGTCGGGTCCCACCGCGATCGACTTCACCGCGAAGCCCGACCTCTGTGCTCCCGGCGTCGGCATCGTCTCACTCGCGGCGCCCGAGAGCGAGCTGTATCGCAAGGGGCTGCTGGCGTCTCCGTCGTGGCTGCTCGGCCAGAACCCGGCCTACCCCTTCTCGCCGTACATCAGTCTTACGGGGACCAGCCAGGCGGCTCCGTTTGTGACCGGCACCGTGGCGCTGATGCTTCAGGCGAACCCGAAGCTGACGCCAAACCTGATCAAGGCCATTCTCCAATACACCGCGAGCTTCAAGGCCGGTGTGAGTCCGCTGCGTCAGGGTGCGGGATTCATGAATTCGCTGGGGGCCGTGACGCTTGCGTCGTTCTACGCGCACCCCAATCCGGGTTCCACACTCCCGATCGACCCCTCGTGGAGCGGCCACATTATCTGGGGTAATCACATGCTCTCGGGCGGCATCCTGGATCCCGGCGGCAACGCCTGGATGCCCGGCGTTGAATGGGGCTGGGCGAAAACACAGGGCGACGACGGCGACAACATCGTGTGGGGCACGTCGGACGACGGCGACAACATCGTGTGGGGCACGTCGGACGACGGCGACAACATCGTGTGGGGCACGTCGGACGACGGCGACAACATTGTGTGGGGCACGTCGGACGACGGCGACAACATCGTGTGGGGCACGTCGGACGACGGCGACAACATCGTGTGGGGCACGTCGGACGACGACGACAATATCGTGTGGGGCACGGACTGCGGCGGCGACGACTGCGACAACATCGTGTGGGGCACTGCCGATGACGAGGACAACATCGTGTGGGGCACCGCAGACGACGGCGACAACATCGTGTGGGGCACGTCGGACGATGGCGACAACATCGTGTGGGGCACCGCGGACGACTTCGACAATATCGTGTGGGGTACGGTCGTTCGAGAGAACGTGGTCTGGCCGGTCAACCGGTCCAAGGCGCCGATGGCGAAGGGGGGCAAATAGTCATGGAACAAATGCCCTATCGCGACGGACAGGACGCCGGCATGAACCCGTTCACGGCGCCGGCTGTCATCAGCAGCGACTGGCGACAGCGGCTGCCGGTTCTGAGTGGAAAGCAAGTGAGGCTGCGCGAGCTGCGAGCCTCGGATGCAGCCTCGCTGTTCAGCCTGTTGACGACCGATGAAGTGTCGCGGTTCATCTCGCCGCCGCCCTCCTCGGTTGAAGGGTTCGAGCGTTTTATTGCGTGGACGCTGCAGCAGCGGGCGGCCGGCAGGTACGTGTGTTTCGCGGTGACCCTGAAGGGCTTCGACACGGCCATCGGCATTTTTCAGATTCGTGAGACTGAGTCACGGTTTGGCACTGCTGAATGGGGCTTCGCGATCGGGTCGCCGTTCTGGGGCAGCGGCGTGTTCATGGAGGGCTCGACACTCGTCATGGAGTTTGCCTTCGAGACGCTCAATGTGCATCGGCTCGAAGCGCGCGCAGCCGTCCAGAACGGCCGTGGCAACGGCGCGCTGCGCAAGCTTGGCGCGGTGCAGGAGGGGATCCTGCGCAAGGCGTTTCTGAAAGACGGCCGCTACGTCGATCAGGTGCTCTACGCGATCGTGCAGGACGACTGGCGCCTGGCGTGCGAACAATCGCGTCCGGCGCAGATGACACACGTGCACTGAGAGAACGCTCGGTTGAACGGAAGAGGCCGGCCCGAGGGCCGGCCTCTTCTGTCTCAGGTGTCTCCCACTTGAACAGGCCGCGCGGGATCACTCGACCACTCGCTCCACGAGCCGGGGTAGAGCCTGGCACCAGGCATCCCCGCGTGCTCGAGCGCGAGCAGATTGTGGCAGGCGGTCACACCGGAACCGCAGTAACAGACGACACGATCGGAAGCAACGACGCCGATCGCTTGATGGAGGCGTTCGCGAAGCACCTCGGTCGGCAGAAACGTCCCTTGAGCGTCCAGGTTCTCCATGTAATAGTGATTCGTCGCACCCGGGATATGGCCGGGGACGCGGTCGATGGGCTCGACCTCTCCCCGATATCGCTCCGGTGCGCGCGCGTCGACAACCTTCCAATCGGAATGCTGACGCACGCGGGCGACTTGGTCGGCGCTCATGGTCATCTCGGCCCGAGGCGCGGCCGTGAACGTGCCGCCTGCCCGTGACTCCTGCGGCGCGATGCCCGCCACCGTCGGCCGGCCTTCGGCAACCCAGCGCGCGAAACCGCCGTCGAGGACGGCGACCTCGCGGTGCCCCATCCATCGAAGGAGCCACCACAGGCGGCTGGCGTACATCCCGGTGTCCTGATCGTAAGCGACGACCTGCGTTCCGTCGCCAACGCCCAGACGCTCGAAGCATCGGCCGAGCGCGGATGCCTGTGGCAGGGGGTGCCGGCCGTTCGCACCGGTCTTGGGACCGGAAAGATCGCGATCGAGGTGGGCGTACACGGCGCCCGGGATGTGGCCCGACACGTACGCGCGCTCGCCCCAGCGTTCGTCGTCGAGCCGGAAGCGGCAGTCCACGATCGCGAAGGCCGCGCCGGCAAGATGATGGGAGAGCGCATCCGTGTCGACGAGCGTCAGGAAGGCCATGGCGCGTACCATATCGCGGCCCGGGCGCTGGTGGCGCACCGATGTCTGACGTAAAATAACCAGTTCATGTCCGACATTACTCCGTCGCCGGAGCCGGTGAGCCCGGTCGATTTCATCCGCGCGATCATCGATGAAGACCTCTCGGCGGGAAAGCATCACGGACGCGTGGCGACCCGGTTTCCCCCCGAACCGAATGGTTACCTCCATATTGGTCATGCCAAATCGATCTGCCTGAATTTTGGCGTGGCGGCCGAACGTGGCGGCACCTGCAATCTGCGATTCGACGACACCAACCCCGCGAAAGAGGACGTCGAGTACGTCGACGCGATCAAGCAGGACGTCGAGTGGCTCGGTTTCCAATGGGACGATCTGCTGTACGCCTCGGACTATTTCGAAAAATTCTACGAGTTCGCAGTCCAGTTGATCCAGCGGGACAAGGCCTACGTCGACAGCCTGAGCGCCGAGGAGATTCGGCAGCACCGCGGGACGCTCACCGAGCCGGGCCGCGACAGTCCGTACCGCGATCGACCGATCGACGAGAGTCTGGATCTGTTCGCGCGGATGCGAGCGGGGGAGTTCGAGGATGGCACGCACGTCGTCCGCGCGAAGATAGACATGGGGTCCCCGAACTTCAACATGCGGGACCCGACGCTCTATCGCATCCGCCACGCGACGCACCATCGGACCGGCGACACGTGGTGCATCTATCCGATGTACGACTTCGCCCATCCGCTGTCCGACGCGCTCGAGCAGATCACGCACTCGCTCTGCACGTTGGAATTCGAGGATCATCGGCCGCTGTACGACTGGCTCGTGGCGCAGCTGTTCGATCGCGACCGCCCGCGACAGATCGAGTTCGCGCGGCTCAACCTGAACTACACCGTCATGAGCAAACGAAAGCTGCTGCAGCTCGTGCAGCAGGGCGACGTCTCCGGATGGGACGACCCGAGAATGCCGACGATTGCCGGGCTGCG
>JBGOTP010000022.1:0-25744 GCA_041476545.1 Vicinamibacteria bacterium
AGATCGAGATCGCGCAGAGACCGGCCCCGGCGATCTCGGGGGCCGGCGCTCGCGAACTTCTCGGCAAACCCCGACGTCCCCTCGATTGGACCGCTGAGCGGCGCCTCGTCGATGAACAGCATGTAGTCCACGACCTCGCGAACCCAGTCGGCAAGAGATGGGACGCCGGCATTCGATCCCGAAGGGCCTCCTCGCGCCGGCTGTGCGCCGGCCTGCGCCACGCGCGTCTCCCAGCCCATCCTGGTCATGAGGTTGATCATCCGCGTCTGATGATTCAGCACCATGAGTGCGACGATGTCGCTGTGGGTGGATGGATAGTCGCTCGTGTCGAACACCGTGCCGAGCGACTGCCGCTCGATTGAATCCGGTGTCGCGACGAGCGCGGGATGTTCGGGATCGGCCGCCACCAGATTGCCCATGTGTGGCATGGGCAATCTGGTGGCGGTGACATACCAGCCGCCCCATCGCAGGGCGATCGGCGTGCGATGGTCCACGATGCGGGCTGGCGCGCTCGACACGAGACCGTCGGATTCGGGGACGACGCTGGCGGTCGCGAGGCCGGGTACGCCGAGGGTGGCAGACGTGGCGTGACAGGCGAGGCAGGTGTCATCGCTCCTGACCAGGGCGGGGCTGGAAGTGGGCACCTGTGGCAATTTATAGAAGATCGCCCCTTGCTCGGGATCGATCGCCGCGACCTCGATGAATCCGCCGCGCGGCCATGCGACCGCGACGGCGTCGTTGAAGACGATCGCACGCGGATTCTTCGGACTGATGCGATCCGCCTGCAGACTCGTCCGCGAGAACACCACCACCTGGGACTCGACCGGGACATTCAGTGCGGTCATGAGGGAGCGCAGATATCCGGAACCAGATTCGAAACGCAGGCGAGTCTGTCCGTTGGCGAGCCGCCGATTGAGTCGGGCCACCGGATCGGTCGCATCCCTCGCCGTGTACTGGATGGCGTGGTTGTCGCGCGACGGGAGAAAGGTGTCGCCAAATTGGGGCGCGTCCGCGCCCTGCGATGCGGGCTGCGACATCGCCAGACACAGCCCGACGGCGCCAACAGCGCTGACCAGTCCGACGCACGTCCCCGTTACGCGCACCTTCATGAAATCCGCCGGTCAAAAGGACTCCGCGATCGAAAGCCTAGCACGCGATTCACGGGAGGCGTCTGCTATCCTTTGACGGCCCCTGTGAGCAACGCCAACAAGGTCAAACGAGTCCTCCCCCTCGTCGTCTTCGTCTACCTGATCTTCATCCGGACGCGCGGGATCTCGCAGACCTTCTGGCTCCTCGGCGACCAGATCCTCTATTGGCGGATTGCGCTCGGATCCTGGCGCGATCTGCCGGTCGGCGGCGGTCCGTCGTCGGTGGGCGGGACGACGATCGGTCCGGTGTTCTGCTGGGTGCTGTGGGGAATCCGGCACCTCATCGGTCCCTGGGTGCACAACCTGCCACACGCGGGCGCCATCGGCTTGTCGATCATCCAGTCGGCGGCGGACGCGTTCTTCTTTGTCGCCATCTGGAGGCGATCCGCGTCGGTCGCGCTTGCTCTTGCCGTCACGCTCTTTGTCGCGAGCGCACCGTACGACATGGCGCTCACCGCCACCGTCACCAATCCACCGCTGGCCGTCGCGCTCGTCAAGACGGCGATCGCCTGCGTGCTGTTCGAACGGAGGGCAGGTCGGGCTGGTCGGCCGGGTCGGGCTGGCGGGGCGGACACGGCAGGCGTGGCGGGTGGAGCTGGTTGGGTTGGGCCAGATGAGGCGAATCGCGCGGTCTCGCCCGACCCGCCCAACCTGCCCCACCTGCCCAATTTATGGAGCTTGGGTGCCACCGCGACGGCGGTGTTGGCCGTGCAGGCGCACTCGTCGGCCGTGTTCTTTGCGGTCCCGCTCATTGCGTCGTTCGTCCTGCGCGAACTGGTCAAGGGGCGGTGGACTCGTGCGCTGCGGGTGGGGGCCGCGCTGGCGGCCGTGATCCTCGTGCTCGAAGCGCCGTTTCTGGTCGACCGCGTGATGCATCCCGACAAGGCCACGAGTCCAGCCACGGTCGTGGGCAATGTCTCCTACACCGTGGCGCATCCGTCGGCGCTGCGTCCCGCCGCCGCGTTTCGAGCAGGTGTCCAGGCATGCGAGTTCATCCTGCTCCGGCCATGGACATTCGGATGGATGGGATCGTTCCTCGTGCTGTGCGCGACGATAGCGGTCTACAGAGCGCGGCGCGATCTGACGCTTATCTGCGCGACCGTGGTACCACTGGTGGCCGCCGTGGTCGGGTACTCGTTCTGGCAGGGCGCATACGACCACTACTACTATCTCGTGCTCGCGCCAGGCGTGGCCCTGATGATCGCCTGGGCGCTCACCGCATGGCGACCCATCGCGCCCTACGCGGCGATCGCGCTCGCAGCACTCGCCCTCTTGGCGCAGCCCGCGCGCGTCACCGACGCCATGACCTTCCATCGTCTTCCGGTTTACGGCGCGCTTGTGCGCGGCTCGCTCGAGATGCGTCGTTACACGCCGGAGATCTACGGCATCCAGACGACGTTCGAGCTTCCGCCGACTTCCGATCCAGCGTTTCTCTACGAGACGCTTGGCGGACGCATCAGTCCCGACGCACGGCTCTCCGCCAAGATCACCCAAGCTGGTACCGTCGCCTACTCGGCGGTCCCGCCACGCAACGCGCCGGACGGAACTACCAATGAACCCGTGAACCCTCCGAACCCCGTGAACCCCGTGAACCCCGTCCATTAACATGTCCGTGCGTCTTATCCTCGTCGTCTCTTGCCACAACGACGCGAAGCGCCTCAAGCCGCAGGCGTTTCTTCAACTCGTCGCGGCCAATCGCGACGTGGCGCTGCTGTTTGTCGACGCGGGCAGCACGGACGCGACACCCGCGATGCTCGCCGACATTGCCTCGGGAGGAGGCGACAGAATTTCGGTGCTGGCTCTGTCGAACGGCGTCGGCAAGGACGAAGCCCTGCGGCGCGGTGTGCTGACTGCGTTCGAGCAGCAGCCTGAGTACGTCGGGTGCTGGGACGCGGATCTCTCGACGCCATTGTCGGCGCTTCAGGAGTTCATCGATCTCGTCGACGCCAATCCCGACATCGATATCGTGATGGGCGCACGCGTCAGGATGCTCGGTCGCCAGATCACGCGCCCCTCGATTCGACACTACATGAGCCGACTGTTCGCGGCGGCCGCGTCGCTCGCGCTGGACGTGCCCGTTTACGATCCGCGGTGCGGCGCCAAAGTCTTCCGCGTGACCGACGCCGTCCGACACGCCTTCGGCGATCCGTTTCGATCCCAGTGGATGGCACGTACGCCCTGGCGCCGAATTTCGACATCATGATCGAAGGGAATCAGTTAATGGCGCAGGCGACCGGTCCTGGCCAGGGCAAGTTCGCGATCTTCCCCGAGTCCCCGACTCAGTTCTTCGCCAAGGTCAATGACATCCAGATCGAATTTGCCAACGACGAGGCGGGCAAAGTCAAACAGCTGACGCTGCGCCAGGGACCGGTTGGGGCGCGAACGGCTCCGCGGAAATAAACCTGCGACGATCGGGCACCGGCCTTCTAAGATTAAGCTGAGGGTCGAAGGTCATGAGCCGTTCGTGGCGATTGAGGTCATGAGCGCAGAGATTTGCGCGACGCCTGCGTAGGAACCGCCGTGCCCGGCGCATCCACTGACTCTGCGCCGGGCGTTCTTCCTCTCGATGCCTACGAGAAAGTTGAGAGACGCACGAACTGATTGTTCAGGTCTACTTCTGCGGGTTGTCTGCCGGATTGACGTAGGTCATCGCAAACGGTCCCATTGCCGTGACCGAGACGATGGTCGCGTTCTTGGCGGTGGCAAAATGGTGCATCTGTGCTGGAATGGTGCCCTTCTCGCCCACCTTCATCGGTTTCGTGCTTTTCACATCGAAAGTGTCTCCCATCCCGACAAGGAATGTGCCCTTCTTCACCTGCACCGTTTCATCGGTGGGATGGAAGTGCGGCGGAATCTTGTACCCAGCGGGCATCGAGAGTTGGATGACGAACTCTCCCGTCTTGCCGGGGTCGCCGCTCACGACCGCCATCCGGGCACCCTTGGGAAACACCGGCGGAGCCGGACCCCAATGAAGGGTGGCGGTCTTTTTCGCCTTCGCTTTCGGAGTGGCTTGAGCCGCCCAACCGGCTGGCGCAATCAGCAACAGCACCGCGACGAACGACATCACACGACGCATAAGACCTCCAAACTGTCTCGAATGCAGAGCCATTCATCTATCCCGAACTGCTGGACTCTAGCACGTCCGAACGGCATCACACCTGTTTCGCGTCCGCCGCTGCGTGGCGGCACAGCGGGCCTGTCAGCGTGACGAGCAGGTCAGCCATGGTTCGCTTAGAATCGCACAGTTCCGTCGCAGGAGCTACCCTCGGCGGATGACGGCAAGCCGATGAACCGCAAAGCCCATTGGGACGAAATTTACACGACGAAAGCGCCCGACGCCGTGAGTTGGTTCGAGCCAGAACCCACAGCGTCACTCCGTCTGCTCGACGCGGCGGGGATGACGATCAACTCGTCCGGTGCTTACATACGCACACGTGGGGTGCCGACTCACGTGACCTCCGGCCTATCACGCCGGTGATCGAAGGATCGCCGGCTAGGGTGAACGCGTAGCCTCGTGTCATCGAGTCAACGCACCAGCAGAATCGCGGTCGACGCCACGACTACCACCGCACTTGTAGCCACGACGGCCGCCATCGCTCTGGTCACGTCCCTGGCCTCCTCGAGCGGTGGATCCAACCCGTCACCGATCCAGATGTCGGTCACCTGCACGCCCTTGAGCCAGATCGGTCCCACAATTCGCCGTTCGATCGCGCCGGCCATCGCGGCCTCACTCCAACCGGCGTTCGGTCCCAAGAGCACGGCGTGCTGCGCAAGGCCGACCCGCCAGGCCTTTCGGCCAGAGAATCCTGGCAGCACGGCCGCGACGACCACGATTGCCAGCCACGTCAGGCGAGCCGGCACGTAGTTCATCACGTCGTCCAATCGGGCTCCGCACCAGCCGAAACGCAGGTACCGCGCGGTCTTGTAGCCCACCATCGAGTCCGTCGTGCTCACCACCTTGAACAGCACGAGGCCAGGGAGCCCAGCCAGGACGTACCAGAACACGGGACTGACGAAGCCGTCGGTCAGATTCTCGCTGAGGCTTTCGACGGCGGCTCGTCGGCACGCCGCGGCGTCCATGCGCTCCGTGTCGCGCCCAACCAGCGCGCCGACCGCCTTGCGTGCGCCAGCGAGATCGTCTCGACGCACAGCGGATTCGATCTTCCAGACGTGATGCAAGAGATCGCCGAGCGCAAGGAGCGCGTACAACAGCAGCACGTGCACGACCCGGGCAAGGAGCGGCGACGCGGCGCGAGCGGCCGCCCCCAGAATGGCGACCGCACTCAGGGCGACCGACGCCACACAGGCAAAGAGGAGAATGCCTCCGCCGTACCCGTCGAGGCCGAGCGCTCGCAGCCGTTGTTCCAGTCCAGTCAGCAGCCTGCCAATGAGCCGCACAGGATGCCAGGCGTAGACCGGGTCGCCGACGACGAAGTCAGCAATGACGGCGAGGACCAGAAGGATTGGGTCCGGACCTACGGATCGCCACCAATCAGTCACCAGTTCGCCACTTCTCGGACCATCCCAACGCCACCGCCCTCAAGACCAGGACTTTCACATCGCCTGTGGCATGTGGCCGCAAGGTCGCACGAAACTCCGCCCAGCGGTGTGCCTGCGCGGACAGATTCGCCGCAAGGCCAGCCGCTTGCTGCACGACGGCATCCGGCGCCACGGACGCCGGAATCGTTCCGTGCCGAACCCGGTCGCAGACGGTCGCCAGGGCATGGGCCGCAGCGCCCACCAATGGCTCGTAAAACGCGGCCTTGCTGTTTTTCTTCAGGAGCTCAAGGTCGCCGACGCTGAGAAATGGTGCGATCTCGTCGAAGATCGTCGCCTCGCGCACGCCGAAACGTCCGAGCGCATGAAAGACGCCGCGTGTATAGCTTGGCTCCAGACCGTTCTGCCAGCGGAGCGCCTCGATCGTCGCCTCCCGCGTCGCCCGCCCGATGATCTCGCCCAGTTTCATGTGCGGGCTCGCCGACGTCAGAGCCTTGCCACCTTCCACGGGCACCGCGATGCAGTACTGGTCTGTGCCCGTGCCCGTTGCCAGGTCGATGTGCCGCTTGCTGGGCACGGCCAATCGCTGCAGGGCCGCGGTCTTGCCCTCGGTCATCGTGACGACGACGCGCGCCAGCGCCCCGGGCGTCAACGGCCGATTGATGAAGAGCATGGTGTTGATCGTACCGGCGTAGGCGGGCACCTTCTGCACGCCAGCGTCGCTTTCCCGCCACGTGGCGGGTTCTCCCGCGGCTGTGGCGTTGCCCTCGACACCCGCCGTGACCGCCGCGGTGACGGCCACGTCTTCATCCACTTCACGGATGATCGCCACATAGTTCATGTTTGCCGCCGTGCCCATCACGGCCGTGCCGTCCGCTGGTACGCCGGCCTCGTCGCACACGCGATCGTGGTACGCGTCGAGGCCAGTATCCGTGATCACCTGATGCCGGTCGAGATGAGCCGCGCCCTCGCAACTCTGGTGGTTGACCAGCCATCGCACGTCCGTCGTCCAGCCGCCGTGCCGCACCGAGGTACTCACGACCTGGTGCGGGCCCTTGAGATCGGCGACGAGATAGCGTCCCGCTCGGCGCAGGTCGAATGCAGGTTCTTCAACCAGTCGTTCCCAGTTCATACGATGGATCTCCGTCACAATCCGTTAAAACCCAGACGATCGAGCTGGCGGCCGTGCTGCTCGAGCCACGAGGCGAGCCGGTGATAGTGATCGGTCTTCGCCACTCCCACCGGCAGGTCGATGCCAAAAACCTCTGCGCACACGTCGGCGTTCTCGAATGCCCCGTGCAGATAGGTACCGATGACACCATCGACGCAGAGGCCGTCGGTCTTCCCGTCGTCGAGCGTCGCGAACGGGGCCGTCGCCAGTCCGCCTTCCACCGCAGTCACACCCACGTGGATCTCGTAAGCGCCGAACGTCACACCGCCGGCGGTGGTCGCCCGAACGGTGCGGGTACGCTTTTCAGGCGTCAGCGTCGTCGTGACCGGCAGCAGACCCAGCCCTTCGGCGGAGGCCGTATCCGATTCCATGCCCGTCGGATCGGCCACCTGGCGACCGAGCATCTGGAACCCGCCGCAGATGCCCACGACCGATGTGCCCGAGCGGTGCTGCGCGACAATCCAGTCCGCCAGGCCGACCGCCCGAAGCCAGCTCAGATCCGCGATGGTGTTCTTGCTGCCAGGCAGGATGACGAAGTCGTATCGGCCCGGTGGCGGCGCCGTGATCCAGTCGGCCCATGTGAGCAGGCGACAATCGGTGGCGTTGGACAGATGCGGCAGTCGCACGATCGCCGTGCGCGCGCCAGCAGGCGGAGGCGTCTGCGGACGTGTCTCGAGCGCCAGGGTGTCCTCGGCGTCCAAGTGGACGTCACCGGCGTATGGGAAGACGCCGAAACAATGCGAGGCCGTGTGTGCCTCGAGCATGCGGATGCCCTCGTCGAACAGCGTGACGTCACCGCGGAACTTGTTGATGACAAAGCCGCGAAACAGGGCGCGCTCGTCCGGGGTCAGGAGGTGTGCGGTCCCGATCACGGACCCGAACACCCCGCCCCGCTCGATGTCGGCCACGAGGATCCATGGCGCCCGGATGCTGGTGACCAAACCAAGGTTGACCAGGTCGTACTGTCGAAGGTTCAGTTCCGACACGCTGCCGGCGCCCTCGATCACGACGGCATCGAAACGACTCGCCAGGTCGGCATAGGCGTCGAGCACCTTCGGGCGCAACTCGTCGACGTGTGCGTAGTACTCACGAGCCGAGAGGGTCTTCCACACGTGGCCGTTCACGATCACCTGACTGCACCCGTTTCCACTCGGCTTCAACAGGATCGGATTCATCGCCGGCTCTGGCTCGAGGCCGCAGGCTTCCGCCTGCGCCACCTGCGCCCGCCCGATCTCGCCACCCGAGCGACACGGGTACGAGTTGTTCGACATATTCTGCGCCTTGAAGGGCGCGACCGAGATACCCCGGCCGCGCAACCAGGCACAGATCGCCGTGGTCATCCAACTCTTGCCGGCATTCGAGGACGTGGCGCCGACGAAGAGCGCCCTCGCCTTAGCCATGACGCTGGTTCGGTACGCCGTGGGTTACCATGCGCGGGAGAATCGGTTGCCGGCCTTGCCCGTCAGCGCACGTAGCGAGCCGCTGACGCCCGCGTCGTGTTCGAGCTTGCGGCCGAACAGCCACAACAGGTCGGAGAGTCGGTTCACGTAGGCGAGCAGCGTCGGTTGCACCACGGCTCCGGACTCCTGCAGACGGACGAGCGCCCGCTCGGCCCGTCGGCAGATGGTGCGCGCGACATCGTACACGGCCGCCGCCCGGTGTTCGCCAGAAATGGACCAGTCGGCCAGCATCCCGTCGATGGCCTCGATCCGATGGACCTCCGCCGTAAGGCGTTCGACCAGCGCCGGCTCGATGACGATCTGCGGCTTCGGGCTCTCCGCTGGCGTGGCCAACGAAGACCCGATCCTGAACAGATCCTGCTGTACGACCTTCGTGAAGGCCGCGATCTCGGCGTCCTCGCAGATCGACCGCGCGAAGCCCAGATTTGCGTTCAACTCGTCGATCGTGCCGTAGGACTCGACACGTGCCGACGCCTTCGACACCCGCACGCCGCCCGCCAGGCTGGTTTCCCCACCGTCTCCTCGCATGGTGCTGATACTGCTCATGTCCTCGTGCTCCTTCCCCGCAAGCATGCCGCCAGCGACGCGAAGTTGTGGCCGTTCCACTCGCCGCTCTGGGCCGATACGCGCCATCCGGACTCGTGCACGTCCAGGATCAGCGCACCCTCAGATTCATCGTTGGTCGCGACAGCGTACCCTTCGCGCTCGAGCACGGCGCGGGCCATGGCCGCCCGCAGGCCTTGTCCCGACACGACCGCCGTTCCTTGATGGCCCGTCACCAGGCGGAAGCTGCGCTCTTCGCTGTGGAATCGGACCTGGCGACCCTCGAATGCCTGCGCCATGGCGCCGGACAACACGACATCCTCCGGCGCGCCCGTCACGAGATCACCGCCGGGCATGACCAACCAGACCACATCGGCCGTGCGCAGTGCCAACTCGAGGTCGTGCGTGGACACGACAACCGCCAGAGTACCCTCGCGCGTCAGCTGTCGGAGCAGGCCCATCAGCTCGGCGCGTGACGGTACGTCCAGGAACGCCGTCGGCTCGTCGAGCACGAGCAGGACCGGTTCCTGGGCGAGGGCGCGCGCGATCATCACGCGTTGACGCTCGCCATCGGACAGGCAGCTGAAGTCGCGCGTAGCGAGATGCTGCGCGCCGACCGCATCGATCGCCCAGGCGACGACCGCTCGATCGTGGTCCGTCAGCCGGCCAAACCATCCGGAGTGTGGATAGCGCCCGAGTTCCACGACCCGACGGGCCAGCAGGGCCTCGACGGCGACCCGCTCGGTCAGCACCACGCCCACTCGTCTCGCCAGTTCGGATGGCGTGATGGTCTGGAGATCGACGCCGCCGAGTTCGACGGCGCCCCCCAAGGGCGCCTGCATCCTGGCGACCGTTCGCAGCAGCGTGGATTTCCCGATGCCGTTCGGCCCCAGCAGGCACACGAGTTCTCCCGGATGGACCTCGAGGTTCAGACGCTCGAGAACGGCCCGTCGCATCCACCGTGTTCGATAGCCCACCGCCAGATCGCGCGTGCGCAGCGCAACCGGGAACTGACCATCGTCAGACGTCGCGGCGTGGAGCGTCATCCGGCAAACGCCCCGCGGCGACTGCGCAGCAGTACCGCCACAACAACGGGGGCTCCGAGCAGCGAGGTCACCGCATTCAGCGGCAGCACACCTGCGCTCCCCGGCAGGAGGGACACGATTTGCGCCACGAGGGCGACCGTTGCACCCAGGACCACCACGGCCGGAACAAGCACGCGGTGATCGGAGGTGCCGAGTAGACCTCGGCAGAGGTGCGGCACCGCAATCCCCAGGAAAGAGATCGGTCCGCAGAACGCCGTGACGACGGCACCCAGCACCGAGGCCCCGAACATCGTGAGGAGCCGCGCCCGTCGCACGGCCAGGCCCATGGACCTCGCGTAGCGTTCGCCTAGCAGGAGCGCATTGAGCTGCTTGGTCGTGGCCGACGCGACGAGCACTCCGACGAGGGTCACGGGACCGAACAGGCGCAGCCGTTGCCACGTGACGCCCGAGAACGACCCGAATCCCCACTGTGCCCATTGCTGGAGCCGTTCGGGCTGGCTGGCGCCCACGAGCACGGTGACAACCGCCGAGACGGCATAGCCGAACATGAGCCCGAGAATCAGCACGGTCGTTGGACTCTCGATGCGACTCGACACCAACAGCACCAGACCGAGCACCAGTGCGGCGCCGACGCTGGCCGCCACGGTGACGAGCGCATCGCCGCCAAGCCCCATCGAGGCACCGAACACCGCAGCCGCGCCGTAGCCCGTGCCAAGCACGACGAGCGCGACCCCGAGACTCGCGCCGGACGAAATGCCCAGGGCAAAGGGGTCCGCCAATGGGTTTCTGAATAACGTCTGCATCTGCAGGCCCGCGATCCCGAGCGAGGCACCGGCCAGCATCGCCGTGAGGGATCTGGGCAAGCGAATCGTTTCCACGACGACCACGGCGGCATCACGCTCCGGTGACGTCCCCGTCAAGGCCTGCAGCACACGCCAGAGCGGCACGGACGTCGAGCCCAGTGCCAGCGACACGAGAAACACGACCGCGAGCAGCGCGACCAGTCCCAGCAGGATGGCGACCTCGCTCGGGCGTCGAGCCGTCGCGCGCACGAGCGCGACACCATCATCAAGTGTCCGAGGAGCGACGGCCGGGTGCGACGAAGGAGGCGTCATACGGCTACCGCGCCGCCACGGGCATGTACCACTCGAATGTCCGCGCGGGCATCAGCGTGGGGTGGAAGATCTTCACGAGGTCCGCCAGCACGAGATCCGGATGGGTCACGCTCCGGGACCAGTAGTCGTTGCTGCCGGTTGACGTGACTCGACGTTCGTAGACCCAGACCTGGCCCTGCCGATACGCCTTGAACTCGGCGTACCTGGGTTCGTCCTCGAGCATCGCCCCCAGATTGGCCCAACCCCCGCCGTTGATCCAGATATCGGCGAGCGCCGCCCGTCGGATCTGCGCTTCGAGGTCGACCGACGCATACCCGACGGACGCGTTGTCGGCCCACGCGTATCGCCCCCCGGCATCCTTGATGAGGGCCGCGACATACGAGCGACCACCCGCGATGGAGAACTGCCCTCGGGTGCTCCTGCCCGTCATGACCAGGGGACGCTCGGCCTCAGGTCGGGCAATGGCACGGGCACTCACCGTTCGATATCGCGTCTTCATTGCGTTATACAGGGCTTGGGCCTTGCGTTCCTCGTTGAGGAAGACGGCCATATACTTCAGCCACTCGGCACGACCGATCGCCGTGGACTCCAGCCATTCGCTATTGGCCACCACGGGCACGCCTGCGTTGCGGATGACCGCGAGCGCGGCGTTGGCCGTGCCGCCCACCATCAAAAGCGACGGCCTGGCGGCCACGACACGTTCGACGTCAATCACGAGGCCCACCTTCGCGAACTCCACCACCTGCCTGGCCTTGATACGGGCTTGGACCTCTGGGCTCGTCACGGCATCGCGTTGAGCAACACCCGTCAGGACGTCGATGCGGTCGAGATCGACCAGCAGTGGCAGGTGTGTCGTCGAAAAGGCGAACAACGAGGCGATCGGTACATTCACGACCTGCGCGCCCGCGAGCTCGCCCGAGAGCGTCGGCGCTGGCGTCCCGCACTGCACGAGGACGTAGTGGTCCGGCGGACCTCCTGGGTACGCCTCCTTCAGCCGGACGACCTTGTACGATCGCCGATATTCAACTCTGAATGTGGTGGCGTCTTCGACGGCTGCCTTGTCGGGAAAATAATCCGTCGTCGCGTCGAACCGCTCGACACAGCCCTTCGTGACATTCGCGCGCTGGGCGACGAGCGGCCGCGGTGGCGCGGCGGCCATCAGGCCGCACGCGAGGATGAGAGCGACGCATGCACGCCGCGTGCGCCGTGCGGTCGTCGCCGACGAACCAGCCTGGAAGACCACGGCTAGAAGCCCAGCCGGTACGACAGTGTGAACGAGGCGCCTTGCAAGGGAAACCCGAGCTTCTCGTAGTAGAAGGTGTCGAGCAGGTTGTTGATTGCGACAACAACCGCCTGCTGTCGCGCGAGGCGGTACGTTGCGGTCGCGTCCACAACCGTGAAGTTGTCGTAGTCGATGATCGGGAAACCCGGGGCGTTGAAGTTGTTGTCCTTGCGGCCCTGCACGTAGCGGCCTGATACGCGCGTGCTCACACGCCCGAAGTCCACGTCCACGCCGGCGCGGACGGTGTTGAGGGCGACGTTCAAAATGTCCTGCTGCGCCCCTGACGTGAGCCGTTCCTGGCGGTTGAAATAATGCGTGGCGTTCGCAAACAACCCGACGTGACTGCCCACGCGCTGTTCCGCCTCGAGATCCAGCCCACTGATGTGCGCGTCCAGGCCGTTCGCCACGGACACGATGATCGGGTCGGGCGGCGGCGGACTGCTGACGACCACGTTGGAGATGAAGCGGTCTTTCACAACCGTCCGGAAGACGGTGGCGTCGAGCCGCGTCGTGGCCGACGTCCATTCAGCGCCAACGTCGAACGAGGTGCTGCGCTCAGGCTTGAGGTCGGGATTGCCCTGGGAGATCTGGGTGCGTCCACCGACGATGGTCGTCGTGAACCCCGTCAGCATGAGGGCCTCCGCCGGAATGAACGCGCGACCGACGGTGAAGTGGGCGCGCAGACCCTTGGCCAGCTCGTGCTTGATCCCGAGGCTGGGATTGAACACGGTGAACGTGCTTTCGGACGGCGTGAAATTGATCTTGAGAGGCGTGTCCACCGTCCCGGTGGTCAGACGGTCGATGCGCCCGCCGACAGCGACGACCGTACCTCCATCGCGTAACCTCAGGGTGTTCTCGAGGTAGACACCGGCCGTGCGCTTATTGCTATCCGCCGAGAACGGCGCCGTTCGGTCGCCTGTGCGCGTGTAAGAACGGCTGAGGCTCGTGACCCGTTCGTAGTCGAAGCCGTAGACCACACTATTGCGGTTGGACCACCTCCACGCATCTTTCGCCTGCACGCCAACCCACGCGAGCTCACTCTCGAACGAAAGATACGGCAGATAGGGCTGATCCAGCGGGTTCGTCGTCGTGACGTTGAAGGTGTGACCCGCCTCTGTGGCACCGTACCCGGTGACCGACAGATCGTGGGCACCGAGCCGACCTGTCAGACGGGCGTCCTCAGTCGACCGTTCCAGGTTCTTACGGCCCTGGGCATTGACGCTGGTGAAGAGATCGCCGGGCGTCATGATGTCGCGGCCGCGATAGCCGTTCGCGCGGCCGTCGACGCGCCAGCCATCGGCGAGGTCGACACCGAGGCGCACGGCTCCGTCGTAGGTCTTGTAGCTGGTGGCGGGCCGGATCTCCCCGTTGCCCATCCGGAAGTCGTCGCGTTGGTCGAAGGCCGTGCCATTGATATCGAAATCGACACGTGGTGAAACGCTGCCGCCGACGCGTCCTCCAAACTCTGACGCGCCGAAGCTGCCGCCGCCGATGCGCACGTTGCTGCCGATCGAGCCGCGCGACTGCCGTGTGATCACGTTGACCACGCCGCCCATGGCGGACGACCCGTAGACGGCCGACGCGGCACCCTTGAGGATCTCGATCCGCTCGACATTGTCCAGGAGGAGCGTCGCCAGATTGGTTACCCCGGAAGGCCGCCCGTCAATGAGCAGCAGCGAGCGCTTGTTGATGCCGGAGGTCTGCGGGCGAAATCCACGAATGCCGATGCCAGACAGCGCGCCGCTGTACTGCACGACATCGACGCCGGCGTTCTTCTTCAGCACGTCCGTCAGATCCATCGCGACCGATCGTTCGATGTCCGTGGAGTCGATGATTTCGACTTTCTGAGGGGTCTCCGCCATGCGGGTTTCCACGCGCCGCGCGGTGACGACAATGCTCTCCGCGAATCCACCAGCCTTGAGCACGGCGCGAAGAGGGCTGACCGATCCTGACGCCGTCACCGTCACGCTCTGCGCGGTGGGCAGAAAGCGATGCATCTCGACCAGCATCGAGTACGTGCCCGGAGCGAGATCGCGCAGCGAGAAGGTGCCGGCCGCGTCAGACGACGTCGTCTGGATGACAGCGCCGACCTCGTCGCTCACTGTCACTCGGGCGCCGGCAACGGCCGCGCCGATCTCGTCAAGGACGATGCCGGGCACGGAGAGGCCGCCCCGCGTTTGAGCGGACGCGGCGGACGCAAGCCAAAAGGAGAAAAGCAGGAGCAGGGCCAGAACCGGCCACAGACACGAGCGACGAGCGACAGTACGAGCCATGACGTTGCCTCCGCGGGCGAAGCGGTGGACCGACGTCGGCGACAGGAATGCGCGGAGGAAAGACGGCCGGAGGCCAAAGGTTCCAGTGCACACTTTCTGTCGTCGCAGAAAGTCGACCGCGAGAACCCTTGGGTAGGTCTCCTGGCTTGGAAGGACCGAATCGGACGCTTGCCGATTCGCTGGCCGCTTCACCTTCCCCGGCTGAGTGGCCGAGTGGCTATTTGAAGCGACGCGCCTTCACTTACAGTGGCGGGACCGCGCCGGATTTACACCGGACTTCCCTTTTATGCCCTCGTGGGCACCCAAGGCAGCGAGGATGCTAGCACATCCGGAGGGTGTTACTGTCTTTTCTTCTCACGCGCCGGTTTCGTGAACGTGTGACCGCACTGTTCACATCGGACATAGACGAGTAGCGGCGTGTCGCTATCGGAGCGCCCAAGCGTCCGCGTGTGATAGCTCGCGCACTTCGGACACAGCGCGGGCGAGTCGTAGGGCGGCGTCTCTGGCGTCTGTGGCATATCGTGGCGTCAATTTCACAGTTCTACAACAACTGCGCCCCCACCACCAAGTGCCCTAAAGCACTGCTCGGTCATCCGTTAGCTCGATTGAGACTCGTTCGCGTGAACGCGGAGGGTGTTCCGTTGTCGCACACGGCCGACCAATCCGAAATGAGGTGGCCTCACGCTTCATCGGCGCCAGGTCATTTTCCCGACTCGCCCAAACTGCGGCGACGTATCCGGCCTACGAATCCAGCACCTCCCGCACCTTTCGGAGCAACGCGACCGCGGTGAACGGCTTATTGAGGAAGGACATCTGCGCCTCCAACACCCCGTGTCGCACGATGGTGTCACTCGTGTAGCCGGACATGTAGAGCACCTTCATCCCCGGACGAGTCTGGGCTAGCTGCTCCGCGAGCTGCCGTCCGCTCATCCCGGGCATCACCACATCGCTGAGCAGGAGGTGCACCGGGTCTACCTGACGCTCGTCGAGCAGCCGCAGCGCCTCCTCGCCGGTGGCCGCCCCGAGCACGGTGTAGCCGGCGGGTTCCAGAAACCGTGTGGCCAGCTTGCGGAGCCCCGCATTATCTTCGACGAGGAGGATGGTTTCCGTGCCGGACGTGGACACCACGGTCGGCGCGGGCGGGGCGATGCTCGCTGCCTCGCCCACCTGGGGCAAGTACATCTTGAAGCTGGTCCCTTGGCCGACCTCACTGGAGGCCCAGATGAACCCGTGGCTTTGCTTGACGATGCCGTACACGGTCGACAGCCCCAGCCCCGTGCCCTTGCCCGGCCCCTTGGTGGTGAAAAACGGCTCGAAGATCCGCGCGCGTGTGGTCTCGTCCATGCCGACGCCGGAGTCGCTCACGGCCAACCGCACGTAGGACCCTGGTGGCACGGCCGCGCCGTGCTGGCGCGCGAAGGCCTCGTCGAGCTGCACGGGCTGTGTCTCGACCATCAGCTGGCCGCCCTGCGGCATGGCGTCTCGTGCATTCACGGCCAGATTGGTAATCACCTGCTCGATTTGTCCGGGGTCCGCCTTGACACTCCCCGCGCCTGGTGCCAACTCGACCACCAGCGCGATGTCCTCGCCGAGCAGGCGCCGGAGCAGGCCCTCGACCCCCGCGACCACCGTGTTGACGTCCATCACCCGGGGCGCCAGGATCTGCTGGCGGCTGAAGGCCAGCAACTGGCGCGTCAACGTGGCGGCTCGCTCTCCGGCACGGTGAATTTCTTCCGCATCCGCGCGCACCGGATCGGTGGGACTGACCTGCGCCAGCACGAGCTCCGACATCCCGTTGATCACGGTGAGCAGGTTGTTGAAGTCGTGCGCAATGCCGCTGGCGAGCTGCCCGACGCTTTCCATTTTTTGCGCCTGGAGAAACTGGGCCTCGAGCTGCAAGCGCTCGGTCATATCTTCCTTGATCGCGACGAAGTGCGTGATGGCGCCGGACGCGTCCAGGATCGGGGTCACGACTTGATCCTCGGTATACAGACGGCCGTCCTTGCGGCGATTGATCATCTCGCCGTGCCACGTGCGTCCGGCGAGGATGGTCTCCCAGAAATCTTTGAAGAAGGCGGGTGTGTGTTTGTCCGACTTCACGAGGTCCCGGAGGTTCTGGCCAACGGCTTCTTCGGCGGTGTACCCGGTGAGCCGGGTGAACGCCGGGTTGACCCACGCGATGATGCCGGCGCGGTCGGTGATGACGACGGCATCAGCGGCGGCATTTAGCGCGGCGCTGTGGAGGCGCTGTAACTCGTCCGTCCGCCGGCGCTCGGTAATGTCGCGGAAGATGGCATGAAAGACCACGCGGCCGTCAAGCCGAAAGGTCTTGGCCCACACATGCACATCCCGGAGCTCGCCGGTCTTCGTTCGCTGGACGGTGTCGAACTCGGCCGTGCCGTCACGCAGCGCGTCCTGCACGCGCGTGCGGATCTCCTCCGGCGTCTGCAACGCTTCGTAGTCCGAGATGCGGAGGCCCACGAACTCCTCGCGCGTGTAGCCCAGCTGTCGGCAGGCTCCCTCGTTGCACTCAATCACCCGCTGCGTGTCAGCGTCGATCAAGAGAATGCCGTCCGGCGACGACGCGAACAGTTCTTGGTAGAGCGGGTTCGCCTCCAATGCCGTGTACGCCCTCACCCTCTGCCCGCGGTCGACGACAGAAGGCCGCCTGGAGACTCTACGAGGTGGCTTCACCGTCATCGCACTTTGCCGAGCACAGATTGTAACAAAGCACCGCAGTCCATGCTGTCGGTGTTTGTCCTACACAGGGCGAGTTCGCACGAGTGTTGCCGGGTCCGCAGATCGACGACCGCCGCGACGCATCTTCGTAGAACGCGCCGATGACTTGAGCTTCTTGGATCAACACGAGATCCGCGCGGTCGCCGAATACGAGGCACCGCGTGTCAGCGCTTGCTGCGTCAGCCAGGTACACAAGGATGATGCGACTTGAGCTGCTGATGGTGTGGCCTCGCACGAGGCGTGCGGCTCGACTCTGAACGCCAGTGGACCATCCGACGAAAAGGTCGAGCACAGGGTGCGACCTGACGATTCGAGCGTGATGTTGTCGCGGCTCACGCCAATCGTCGCGGCCACTTCTCGTCGCGCGTCCGTGCACTGCGCGACCACCGCGTGAGATTCAGCGTCCGGTGGATGCGGGGACCTGTAGTGCGGCCCCCGTCGAAAAGCCGTTTGAGCAGGATGAAGTGAAGGAGGCCAGACCCGCGGTCTGGCCCCCCGACTGGCGCTTGTCAGTGTTCGGCATCCCGCGACGGTCCTTCGTTTCCGTGCCAACTGCTCCGCTCGGGATCCGCGACCACGTGGACGTCCTGCCGCTTGGCCGCCGTAGCCTTGGCGTAGGTGGGCCGGTTCATGACGCGACCCCGACGACGTCGTTCTTGCTGTCGGTCCCGGCAGGTTGTGCAACTTCGCCAACGGCCGGTGCGGGAGCCGCCGCCGATGACGATGACGGCGGCCCCGGAGGCGTTGTCCCGGCGGCGATGGGCGCAGGAGGCGGCGCCGCAGCGACGCTCCTCGGCCGACGCGATCGGTCAATCTGCCGATCGCGGTGCCACACCGCCAACGCCATCGGCTCGCCGCCGAACTCGTTGGCGACGATGACGTCCAGCGTGCCCGCAGCAGCGAGGCCCGACGAGAGCGCCGCCCCGATGCCCGCCTGCGCGGCGGTGTGCCCGTCCTTCCCCTGTTCGCGCTTGCGAATCGCCTGCGCGAACGTCTCGACGAGCGTGTGGAGATCCGCGACGAACGTCTTCGGTATCCGGTGCGCGATGAACGGCGCTTTGGCCGCCTCCGCGTCCTTGACGAAGAGCCGTCCGGCGGTGAGGAGTGCCTGATCCGACCGCTGCCGACGTTTGGGCAGACGGAACGGCTCGTCGAAGCCGGGCGACCCTTTCGCGATCGCACGCGCGGTGCGCACGATCACATCGAGCCGTTCGACGAGTGCCTCGCGCGCGATCGCCTTGGAGCGCTTCCCCTCCTCGATCGCGTGCATCTTGGACATCGCGTGCTCGCTCAGCTGCTCCACTGCCGCAGCCACCGCGGCGAACGCCTGCCCCCCCACACTGGACTTCGGGAACCGATCACGATGTGTCTCTCCGAACTCACTGACCTTCACGAGCATTTCGTACCGACGCGTTTCCATGGTTCTCATTGGAGAACCTCCTTTCGACCGCCATCGTCGATCGGAGGAGGGGGCGAAGTCCTGAACGATGGGCTGACTTCTGCTGAATTGTTGTTCAGGCGGCGCGATCGCGAAGGATGGCGAGCGTGTCGGCCCACGCCTCGCGATGCGCGTTCGCATGAAGGAGCGGTTCGACCGGCAACTGCCATCCGGCTTGACTGGGTTCCGTCCGGACCAGCGCCTCCTTGTACACGCGCGCGGCCTCGTCGTGCCGACCCTGGAGCGCAAGCGTTGCGGCCTGGGCAATCGCGGTCTCAATCGCGCTTGCATGCAGGGTTGCCCTCTGCCCTGTGCCCTCCGCGCTGACGGCGTCAGTGCCCGCGCCCTGAGCCCTGATAACGTCCGTCTCGTCACGCGAAGCAAACGCGAGACCGGCGACAGCTAGCGCGTGGCCGGGAACGCGAGTCAGCGCTTCCTGAAACGCGGCACAGGCTTCGTCCAGGTGATGCTCACGAAGCCACAGCGCACCCATCGCGTACCATGCGTTCGCGCAGGATTCGCGCGCGTGGACGTGGCCTGTGCTTTCGAAGGTGAGCTCCTTCCTCCACTCCTCGCGAGCCCCCTGCGCATCTCCACGCGCGGCCAGGACGAGACCGTGCAGGAGATGCAGACCAACGGCCGGGAACGGTTGCGCGTCGGTCTGGCGCGCATCCTGCGCGATGCAGCCCGCGCGGATGAGCGGCAGCGCGGTGTCGAAGTCTTCGCGCGCCACGAATACAGTCGCGGCCAGCCAGTAGCCGAACGCCAGTGGCCGGAGGGCCAACGCGCGCTGCGCCGCGGCAAGCCGCTCGACGCCCCAGCTGACGAACGCGAGCCGCAGGTAGTGACGCCATTCGAGCGGTGCGAGCGTCACGGCCTTGCGCGCCGCCTTGATGGCATCGTCTCGAGCGCCACTCCGATACCGCACGACCGCGAGCGTGCCCCACGCCTCCGCCGACCAAGGATCGCGCTCACAGGCTTCGCGCGCGTGCTGCTCCGCCTCTGCCAGCGCCGCACGATCCGGCTCCGTGTCTGCGCGCGTGGACTCGAAGGCGAGGACGCACGCGTTGGCCAGACCGATGTGCGCGGCCGATGCGTGAGGCTCGACGAGCAGCGTCTCGGCATACGCCCGTCGTGCGCCGCGAATCACCTGGCGATCCAGTGTTTCGAGCGCCGCGCGTCCGTTGACAAACGGCTCGAACGGCTCGAGCGCCGTGTCGACCGACACGAGCGGGCGTTCCGAATCCACGCGCTCGACTGGTGCGATGAACCGATACCCCTTTCGCGGAACGTTTTCGATGTACGGCTTGCCATTCGCCTGGCGCCCGAGCGTCTGCCGCAATCCGCTGACCGCCTTCTCGATGCTGTTGTCGGTGACCTCCACGCCCTTCCACACGGCACGGTCGAGCAAATCCTTGGGGACGATCTGCCCCGCGTGCGTCGTCAGGATCAGCAGGACATCCAGCTGCCGGCCTGCCAGCGGCATGGGATCACCGTCGCGAAGGAGGCGCCGCTGGACCGGATCGAGCTCGAAGGGGCCAAAACGACAGGGCCGACTGTCCGATCGCCCGTACATAGCGCCGATTGTCGGGGCAAATGACACCGGACGCGCCGGCCAGGGTCAAATAAATCGTGCAAGGAAGCTTGGATCGGCGATCCAGTGGCGCGATCGCGAAAGCCCGGCTTGTGGAACCGATGTCCAGGCCGCCGGATCGGGCGTCCAGTGCCGGCGGAACGGCGGGCCGGAAGCCCGGAACGCGAAGCCATGCGTCCGGAACGCCGTCCCTAGCCGTGAAACGAGGATCCAAACCCTCGGAACGGCGGCAGGAGTCCGCGATCGTCAGTCCCGAATCCGCGGAACGGCGGCAGGAATCCGCGATCGTCAGTCCCGAATCCGCGGAACGGCTGCGGCCCATTCGATCCTGGACACGGCCGTCCCACGAACGGACGTGCGAGTAATATCCGCGAGATTGGTATTCGCCTGGCGCTCGGCGCTCAACCCAGCGCTATCGTCCGGATGAATATCGCGCACGGCGCCGAACCGGTTACGATCGGCAGCGCTGTGGGGCTTGTCGCGGCCGTAACCCTGGCCACCGCCATCGGGAATGCGCTGCCAGAATTCGACGCGCGCAACCCCATCAACTACGTCGCCGTGATCCTGACGATCGCGGGCGTCACCATTGCCGCGACTTACCTGCCGGCGCGGCGGGCTGCGTCAACGGATCCCGTGGTCGCGCTACGACAGGATTAGATCACTACAACCTGCTACGATCGGGCGTCCACCATTGGCGCCCGTAGCTCAGTTGGATAGAGCACCGGCCTTCTAAGCCGGGGGTCCCGAGTTCGAATCTCGGCGGGCGCACCAATCTTTTCAGTAGTTTACGAGCAGTCGGAAGCACCCGCCGGACACGACTGTAGATGATTTTGTAGATGCGATCCGTTAGAAGCGACCTGCCTGCACCAACTGCCAGATTCTTTCTGAAAAGATCCGCGGGCACATCAGATCGGATTTCAAAGGAGGTTGCGAGACCACTGGGCTGTCATGTGATCACGCCTCAGCGAAAAATCGGCAACCGCGCTTCTCTTGGAGTTCATCGCGCAGCTTCATGGTAGCGCGAACTGCGCCGATGATTGACGTTCGCTCGTTGGGGTGGTGACGATCGCAGAGTGACAGTGTTATCGGGAATCCTAGCACTGGCGGCAGCCGTTGCCGCTGGCCGCAAATTGCTAGATCGAGCAAGCTGGTCACATTGGAACCGTAGCGAGTAGACTTGCGGAGGTTTTCGACGGCGAGGCTTTTTCCTTACTGGAGACGTTCATGGCGAAGCACAGTACCAAAGCGAGTAAAGCGAGCGGCCACAAGATCGAAGACTTTGCGGAAGACCTAGGACGACTCCTTGGAAACGCTCAGGCAAAAGCGCAGGGCTGGATGGGTCAACGCCAGGCCATTGCGAAGCACCTCGCAGAAATCCGGGACACCGCCAGCACTCTTTTGGCCGACCTCGGACAGCAGACCCAGCGGGGGTTGCGTCGTGGCAAGCGTGCGTATGTCACCGCGGCAACCACTGTGACGTCAGTCAGTCCCCAAAAGAAACGGAAGCTGTCGGCAAAGGCCAGGAAGGCCATCTCTGACGCGCAGAAGAAACGCTGGGCAGCTGTGAGAGCGGCGAAGAAAACTGATAGGAAATAAGGACAGAAATTTCTTCCAGAGAAGACTCAAGCGGAAATCGCTAAGACGGGACTCCGCTTGAACTTTCTATTTCTCGACTCCTTCGGGATCGTCAGCTTCCACGCGCTCCACATACCAGGAGCCCGCTCTCTTGGACCGACTCTTCTTGGTGAAGATGCGCGAGCTGCGAAATCCATTCTGCTGAAATAAGCCCGTTTCGCCGTCCGCTGACGACCAGAAAATGCGTCACATGGTGATGCGTCTTTTGGAAGGAGAGTCCCTGATGTCTACACGAACGAGCCCGTTTTCTGTCGCGGTCCTTCACCGAATAATTCGGCTCCGCTGCCCGTGCGATTCGGGGCAGATGTTCAAGGGCGTCCTGTCTGTTCATCGCCTCCTCGGCATTCATCTTTAGCTCCGACTCGAGCGCCGTGCGCAGAAAACGCAACGCCGCATGGCATGACTGCAAATCATTTGTGAACTGCTCGAACGTACGCATTGGCTTGGCGGCATGATCCTCGCGAGTGCGTCTCGAGTGCGCGACGATTGCGCATTCAGAGGCCGGCCAAGGCGCGTGCCGAGTCGCTCGACGGCGTCTTTGTCGAGGCTGTCGATCAGGACCCCATACAGCTCGCGATGCGCATCCTCATACCGACGCGTGTTCTGGGCCGCTCGATACGCAAGTAGCGACGGTACCAAAGGGGAGAACCGTTCGTCCTGGTCGTCATCGAGCCAATCAGCGTTCTCGACAAGAAATGGCCGCCACTTGTCCACGTGATTGGGCGAATGGGTCGACCAAATCCGGCAGGTACGCCGCGACCTTCAGGTTCCCGTTCTTCAGCGTCCGATACCCGCATCCTGGGCCGCGTCGTCGAGCTGTGCGAAGTACTCGCTGGTGACCGTGACGGGACCCTCAAAATGATCCGTCGTGATCGTGTATTTGTCCGGCTGCTCTCGGTACGCGGCCAGCACAGCTGGGTCGAAGAATCCCAGTATTTTCAGTGACCGCGCTGCGCGCGGTCCCCACAGGGCTTCGACCTTGACGCCGACTGCGCGCAGGGCGTCGTACGCGCTTGACGCCGGCTGCCATCTCGGCCGACGCGCGTGTGCCCAACTTGTTGACACCACGGTCCCAAACATCTACCGTGACCTTATGAACGTTGACCTGACGCCGGACCAGCGAGCAATGGTGAAACGGGCCATCGAAAGCGGCCGGTTTACCCATGAGGAAGAGGCCGTGCAGGAGGCTCTGGCGCTCTGGGAAGAACGCGAGCGCAGGCGGCTGGAAATCCTGGCCGCGCTCGACGAGGCCGAGGTCTCGCTTGCGCGTGGAGAAGGGCGAGTGATCACGGATGACTCCATGAAGGCCCTCGCCGAGGACATCAAGCAGCGTGGGCGCAAGCGACTGGCCACTGAACGCAGCGCGTCGCACTGATGAACTTTCGCGTCGCACTGCAGGCCGAATCCGACCTGGACGAGATCTGGTACTTCCTCGCAACCCAAAGCAGCAGCATCGACGTCGCTGACCGCGTGATCGACTCGATCACCGCCCGGTTCGCGCTCGTGGCCCGCCAACCGTACATCGGCCGTCGCCGTGACGAAGACCTGCGACCAGGTGTCCGCAGTTTCGTGGTCGGAGACTACGTGATTGCGTACCGCGTTGACGGTGACAATGATGCTGCAAGCGAAGTGGGACCTCTGGCATGCGCTACGCGCACGTGGCCGACGACCACGAGTCAAGGCACTCTCAAGGCTGGCCGCAGAGGCCGCGAGCTGAGCAGGCAGGCCAACCATGACGCGAAAGGGCGTTTCGGTGAACACTAGGCCAGATGGTCGGCTCTCGAAACCGAGCGCGTCCTGTGAGGGATCACGGTCAAATGAATCCGAACAAGGCTTTGTGGGAAAAGGGTGACTTCACGCGCATCGCGGCGAGCATGCGCGAGAGCGGACAGGCGGTCGTCGCCGGACTCGGCATCACCGCCGGATTGAAGGTGCTGGATCTCGGCTGCGGCGACGGGACGACGGCCCTGCCGGCGGCCAGGCTGGGCGCCGACGTTCTCGGCGTCGATATCGCCAGAAATCTTGTCGACGCCGGGAACAGACGCGCGCAGGCAGAGGGCTTGAAGAACTGCCGGTTTCAGGAAGGCGATGCCACCAACCTGAGTGAGCTCGCCGATCGGAGCTTCGACCTCGTGGTCAGCATCTTCGGTGCGATGTTCGCGCCCAAGCCGTTCGACGTGGCGAAGGAGATGGTGCGTGTGGCCAAGCCGGGTGGCCGGATCGTGATGGGGAACTGGATCCCCGGCGATCCGACGCTCGTCGCGCAGATTCTGAAAATCAGCTCTGCCTACTCGCCGCCACCGCCCGAGGGCTTCATCAGCCCGATGACGTGGGGGATCGAGGCCAACGTCGTCGAGCGCTTCGGGGCCGCGCGCGTCCCCGCCGAGCGGATCGCGTTCGTCCGCGATACGTACACCTTCAGATCGCCCGGCACCCCCGCGGCGTTTGTCGGCGACTTCCGGGACTACTACGGCCCGACGATGAACGCGTTCGCCGCCGCGGAACAGAACGGCAGGACCGCGGAACTCCAGCAAGAGCTGGAGGTGCTGTTCGCGCGCCAGAACCAGAGCGCGATCCCCGGCACCACCTCGATTCCGGCGACGTTCCTGCGCGTCACCCTGACCCGTTGACAGGCACCCCGTCGAGATCTAGTCAACGTGCCCGCGCGAGCTCATCGTCGATCACTCGAGCGAATGTTTCGTACGGCCTGGCGCCCGCCAACCTCCGCCCATTGATGAACGCGGTCGGCGTGGAATCGACGCCCAGATGCGTGCCAGCAGCGATTCCTCGCAACACGGCCGTCTGATAACGACGAGAATCGAGGCACGTCGCGAACCGGCGCACGTCCAGTCCAACGGCTCGGGCGTCCTCCTCCAATCCAGTTCTCGTCAACGCCGACTGGTGGGCAAAGACGCGATCGTGAAAATCCCAGTACCGTTTCTCGTCCCCGGCACAATGCGCGGCCTCGGCCGCCATCTCGGCGTGGGGATGCAGATCATCGAGCGGAAAGTCCTTCCACACCACGCGAACGCGGTCGCCATAGTCGTGAGTGAGCCGCTTCAGCGTCTGCACGACCTGCGCGCAGAACGGGCATTCGTAGTCGGAGAACTCGACGATCGTGACGGGCGCCTTGGCCGGTCCCCGAACCGGATCGTCGGCCGTGATCTGGACCTCCTCACGCTGCGCGTCCATCACCAATCGAACACGCGCGGTGGCGCTCAGCTCTTTGAGAAGCGCGCCGCGGGCTTCGTCTCGGTGCTGCCGCTCGAGCAACGCGGTGAGGGAGGCCTGCATCTGTTCGAGCGAACGGCCCTTCGCCTCCTCCAAATGCGCCTGGTAGGCCGCCGCCACGTCGGCCAGCTCAACCGGCTTGGTCCGCTTCCCGATCTCTCGTCGGAGGTATTCCTGGACCGGTACACCCTGACCCTTGGCGGCGTCTCGCGTCAGCATGTCGAATACGATGTCGTCGAACGCCCGCTTACGACTGTCGTAGAGCGCCTGCTGGACGTCGATGAATTCCGCTGAGTCGAGCTGCCGCCAGTGGTCGTCGATCGCCCGCATCGTGATCACCTGGTCGCCGACTCGACCGGCTACGTCGGCGTCAGGCTGCCGGCATCCGATCGTCATCGCGGCCAGTGCGATCGCGGCACCCCGTAAGCCGAGCGACGCCACCTTGACGAACTTCGCCACGAGCGCGTCGTGCGTCTCCAGAAAACGCGTCAACATTGAAGGGAGGAGCGGATCACCGGCGCGGAGGATGGGTCGATTTCACTTTCGTGCCTGACCGGCCGCGGACGCGGCGG
>JBGOTP010000023.1:0-25739 GCA_041476545.1 Vicinamibacteria bacterium
ATGGCGGCATCTGCCGCGAGGCCACGCGCGCCTTGATCGAGTTTGCAAAGGGACGCGTCTCGGCATAGGTCGTCAGCGACATCGGGGCGATTGAATTGGCACGATGACAGGCTTCGCACTTCGCCTGGAAAATCGGCGCGATGTCCTTGGTGAACGTCAGCGTGGTGGTAGGTTCCTCGGCGATCACCGACGGCGATACCAGCAACCCGCCCGACGCCACCGTCGCCGCCGCGACGCTTCGCCAAGTCCAGCTCTTAAGATTCGACATTCCCCCCAGCCCTTTTGTAATCCCGCCAACTAGGAAACTACCACTTCGCATTGACGCCGAAGCCGATGATTCGGCCCTGCAGCGTATTGTTCGGCTGCAGGTATGTGCCAGTCGAGACGCCAATGAGCCCACTGCCGGCGCCGGTATCCACCACGCGGCCGCGGACCTGATCGACGTTGAGCAGGTTGAACGCCTCCACGGCTGGCTGCAGGCGGATACGCCCGATCCGGAAGTTCTTTGACGCCTTGAGGTCGAGCTCGACAATCCGCTCTTCCGCGATGGTGCCGGTCGGAACGAGCTTATTGACAATCGTGCCCGCTGCGGACCCCACCCAGTTCGCCGGCACCGTCACCGCACCCGGAACGCAACCGTACGTGATTGGGCAGGCCGGGAAAGGCGTCGATCCGCCGAGCATGGGGTATTTGATCGACCCGTCAGGATAGGTGAAGCCCGTGCCGTACCGGAAGGTCGGCGACAGGCCGCCAGAATCGAGGTTCTGATAGGAGACCCCGAGGTTGATGCCGTAGATGATCGGGAACGCGCCAGACAACTTGAAGTTCTTCGTGAAAGGCTTGCCGATGCGCGGCCCTCCATCGAAGGCACGCAGGTTCCAGTCGTCGCAGAACCGGAGGTCGTTCGGGTTCACCAGAGCGGGCGTCACGCCGTCCGCCTTGAACGCCGACGTACCACAGTCCTTGTTCAGTACGCGGGTGAACTCGATACCGCCCGACAACTGCGCGCCCGCATACGGCCGCATCCGCATGTCGGCCAAGTACGTGTCGTACGTAATCTTTCGCAGCGGCTCGAGGTAGGTCAGGTTGTCGGTCGGGATCGTGGCGATGGTGTTGTAGTAGAGGTACGGCGTGCCGTCTATGGGGTTGAACAACGTGACCGGGCGAAACTGCGTGCCCAAGCTCCCATCGTCCGTTATGGCGCGGTTCACGGTCTTTGTCAGATTCTTGTTGTTCCCGTGGTAGTAGGTCCCCGTGATCGACAAGCGCGGCAAGAGCGCGTGCTGGATCTCCAAACCCTGCTCCAGCCGGTAGCGGCGCGGGAACTGCGTGTAAACGCCCCCTTGGCTGAGGAGCCCGAAGTCCCCGGCGAGCGCCGGCTGCGTCGCAGTGCCCGACAGGTTGATCTCGCAGCCCGGTGTCAAATAGACGCAATCGGTATACGTCTTGCCGTCTGCGCTCCATGTGCGTTGACCCTGCGCGATGTCGTCGCCGTTGAGGTCGGTCCAATTGCGCGGTGTCCCTGAGATGAGGCTCGCGACGGCCCCAACGAGGACCGGGTTGAGACTATTCGCGACGCTCGTAGCGACCGCCTCGTTATAGCGGTTGAATGAGTATTTGACCGCGGTCTTGGAGTTGCCGAACACATCGTAGACCACCTGGAACCGAGGCGCCCCGTCCTTCCAATTCGGGAGGTTCTCGCGGACATCCGTGGTCCGCGCCGGGACGAACCGGCCCTCCGGCGAGGTGAGGGCGTCTATCTGCGACCTGAGCGTCTCGTAACGAATGCCGCCGTTGATGGTCAGCCGCTTCATCGTGAAGGAATCCTGCAGGAAGATCCCCATGTCGTTGTTCAGCGACTCCCCATACACACGCGGCGTGGTGGAGATGGTGACGGTGCACGTGGTCGACCCGACGGTGGGAGTGCAGGGCCGCTGTGTGAGCGCCGGGAAGAATGCCGAGAAGTCTGCGGCCGATAGCGCCGACGTCGGGAAGTGGATGTTGTAATTGTCATTCGCATCCCTAAAAGCAGTGGGGTAGTTCTGCGTCAGGTCGGCGTTGGTGTCACCAAAGTGATGGGAGAAGCCAGTCCGCAACGAGACGCCTGCTTTCGCGTGGTGGTGCGCGGTGACGTAGGAGACCGAGCCCTGATATACCTGGCTCAACGGGTATTCAGTTGTGAGGCTGTTCGGCGACACGCCGCGGAAGCCGCCGGGGGCGGTGTGCGACGCATTCGCGCACCATGCGGACTGATTCAGGCACGATGCGTCTGAGCCAAGCGAACGTTGCTGTTCAACACCTGGTTGGTCGAGTTGACGGAAGAACGTTATAGTCTGGGCGAAGCCCGCTTCGACGAGCAACCGGCTGCTGAGCGTCCCGGTGTACTTCACCGTCCCGGTCGAGTAATTCGGCGATGTCCAGACGATCGCGACCGTTTCCGGATCGCTGAAGGCGGTCATGTCGTGGCCGCGCCATTTGAAGGTCCGCTCGTAGAAGGCGGCCAACTTGTGGCGCGGGCTCACCTGGTAGGTCAGTCGCACGAGCGCCTGGCGGATGTAGTTGTCGTCCAGGCCCTGGCTGCCGTCGTTTAAGAAGGTATTCGCCACGGTGTTGATCGGCTGGAAGTCGCGAGCCGATGCGAAGAACCAGAGCTTGTCCTTTAGAATCGGTCCGCCCTCTGCAACATTGAGGTCGCTGACGCGCTTGATGCGGCTGACAGCCGGATCGCCGTGCTTGTCGAGCGGTAGTCCCCACAACTTGAACCGATCAGAGTAGTTATTGCCTTGGAGCTGGCCGGGGCGGTAGATCCCCGAAGCGGAGCCACTGAACCGGTTACCACCTTCTTTGGGTACCATGTTCAAGACGACGCCGCCGCCCGAGCGCTCGGCACCGATGGCGGCGGTCTGGTACGTGACTTCCTGGATGTTGGCGTCGTTCGAGTATGGCAGTGACGTCCCATCGGTTTGGAGGCTGTTGACCATCAGCCCGTCCACCATGGCGGTGTTGTTCGAGGCGGCAACCGAGGCGCCGCGCAGCGACATATAGGTCTGCATCGCGCCCGTGGAGCCGCCGACGTCGGGAGCGTTCAGAGACACACCCAGAATCAATTGACCCAGGCCTTGAATCGTCTTGCTGGTTGGAACATTGTCGATCGCGTCGCGGTCGACCACCACCACGTGGGCCGCGGTCGTCACGTCCACGATCGGGGCCGCGCCGGTTACGATAATTGTTTCAGCGAGGGCGCCGACCTTCAACTCGGCGTCGATCCTCGCGTTGAAGTCCGACAGGAGCTGGAACGCCGCGCGTTCCACCGTGGCGAAACCGGTCAGGGTGAACTTCACGGTGTACATACCGGGACGCAGGCCGATAATGCGATACGCGCCACCGCCGTCAGTTGTGGCCGCCTTCGTCTTCTCGATCAAGGCCGGACTCGAAACTTCCACCGTCACTCCGGGCAGCACGGCGCCCGATGTGTCCTTGACGGTTCCCGCGATCGAACTCTGCGCACGCGCAGCCGTTGGCAGCGCCAACAGGCACCCCAACGCCAAACAAACACCTAACCAGACGTTCCTGCGTGTCATAGGCACTCCTCCGCTCACGTCCATACGCTCACCATGTCAGCTCGTCGGCAGCTTGAACTGTTACGATACTTGCGGGCACGCCTTCATTTCGCTGGAGCCACGGTCACGCCAATGTCAGCTGGGGACGTGACCGCTCCGTCATCGGCATACCCGCGAACGACATATTCACCGGGTTGACTGAAACTCGCGGTTGTCGTGGCCCTCCCGTCCGTGACGGGAGACCTCTCAGGAACGAACTTAACGGTTGAGCCCGCGGGACCTCGATACATCACCCACGTAACTCGCAGCAGCGAAGGACGTGGGGCAGCCGCCGCACTCGGAGTGGCGCCGATAGCGCCGCCGCTATCACCAGCGCCTGGCGACACCGCGGCGCTGCTTCTCCCGGCCGTGGGTGGCAGACTCGGTAGCGCACGTGGCTTCGGCAGGCCGTCGTCTGTCACGGAAGCGGTCAGCGTTGCGACATTTGGCAACGTGATTTTTTGCGCGGGACCACCGGAGATCTGCGGCGCCTCGTTGTACTCCGCCGCGTTCCCAAACGCTAACCCTGAACCGTCCCCATTCTGCGCGCGAACCTGATTGTTGATTTCCCATTCTCGAAGAAGGAAGGCGTTGGCCTTCTCCGTCTTACCACGTACCGTCAGGGTCCAGACCAGGCGCTTTGCAGAATCCCAATTCTTGGGCACTTTCACGCTGAACACTAATTTGTGTCGGCCTGGCAGGAAATGTGTGGGCTGTCCTTGATCCGGGCCGCTGGGCTCAATGTTATTATTCGGGCCGACCGGTATGTCTAGGGTCTCCTCGTAGTTACGGTTGTAATATGAGAAGACCATTCTGAATGTCCCATCGGGACTGCGCTCCCACCCGTCAAAGACCGCTGCGACGTTCTGACCTCTGGCGTAGGTCAGTTGGCGACTTTCGCCGCTGCTTACCGCGCAAGCAAAGACAACCATCGCGAGCGCGAACGCCCGTAGCCGTGACTGATTCATGATGCACGCGTCTCCAGACACGCAAACGCTACTGTTGCTGGTTGGTCGTGGCTTTCGCCTTTCTGGCCTCTACTCGCGCTTTGTAGTCGTTTTCGTCAATGCTGTAATAGTTCACCCACATGTGCGCCATGTCATCGATGGTCCGATTCCCATAGCCAATCCAGTTTGTGGGATCATAATTTTGCTTGTTGGTAGCCGAATTGTTATGCCAGGCGATAATATGGAGAATCGTGCCGGCCGGGAGGAGGGGCTGCACATCGTCCGCGTAGGTATAGGAACGAAGCCATCCGAAACTGAAACGATCCACACAACTGAGCGTCTCCGTCTTGGCGCCTCCGGCCCTGAAGTTGCCCGATCCCGCTGGATAAATGGCCTCCAGGCACATGGCCTTGCCGCGATTGTGCATGTGAGCTTCGAATTGTGTGAGGACCGCGGCTCCACCCAACGTCGCATAGGTGTCGAAGCGCACGTTCTCTGTGCCAGGCGGGATGTCAAGCTGCGTCTCCTTATCCCCTCCGACCAATTGCGCACGAACCTGATACTTTGGGACGTAGCCCTTCGGGTAAAACTTGAACGCGATAGCCACCTTCGCAGGTTTCTCCTCGCCGCCGGAGTGCATGTGGAGGTTCCACGAGATCTTGGCGCCGGCCGGGAGAAGACGTCCCGTCTCGTCAGGATAAATATCGCCGTTCTTTCCCATCGAGTATTCGACAAGAATTCCCGCCCCGTCGGCGCGACCCGCTTCGGGGACTACCATGGCCACGGCGTGGTGGATTACGTCGTAGCCCTTGATCGGCTTGACTTCGACCGCCTTGATGTACCGGTCTTCTGTGACGGCGGGCAACTCCGTGGCAATGTCACCCCACCAGTCCGGCGCCGCGGCCTTGACGATTTGCTCGCCGGGCATTTCGACAACGAGATCTGGCGTACCAATTTGCCATGCTGTGATATCCGGGAACTTGGCCGGTGGCGGCATGTCCTTCGGATCGCCCATGGGCGCACCCGCGTCAGCCCAGTCGGCGATCGCCGCAATTTCGTCGTCGCGCAGCGAACTGTCGTTCTTGAAATGTTGGATGCCGATGTTTCGATCGATGAACCATGGTGGCATCTCGCGAGCGCTCACGCGAGCTTTGATCGAACGCGCGAACGGTCGAACCTCTTCGTAAGTCAGAAGGGACATCGGGGCGATCGATCCAGGCCGGTGACACTGCTGGCAAGAGCGCTGCAAAATCGGCGCGACATCCTTCGCAAACGTACGCACCGGCTTGGCAGTTCCTTGTGCCGATGCAACAGTTGGAGCACTAGGTAATCCAATGAAAGACGCGGCCACGAATCCAATACAAGACAGCGTTATGCCACTTATCAAGCGCAGGCGTTCAACCCTCATCAGAGCCTCCTGAAATGTCCGTTGCCAGAGCTTTGCGCGCGGCCGCACTCTCGCCTCACTCTCCTTGACGATGTGCGAGCCACTGGTGGCCGTAGGCGCCCACCCGATTCGTGTCGATCACTGGACGACTTGCGGAGACGCGCTCCCGCCGCACAACCCGGCTTCAGAGCGTTCGCGTCCGAGTCGAACCTCTCAAGTCCATACGTTAGAGAATGCGCCCCAGCTACCGCAATCAATCAATTGTCATGGATTGTCTACGTCGTGCCTTCGATGTGTCGACGAGGCCACGAGTCCAGCATGCGACGAGCGACGTGCCTCAATCACACGTATCGCAGCTGTCTCGCTCCTCGGCTAGGGTCGATTGGGAGGGCAAAAGGAGTGCCGCGATCTGCGGCCGCGACTTGGAAGATTGTCACAGAATGTCATTTTTTTGCGGAGGCTCGCCTGCGGGTTCCAGCCTGTATACTCGCCCGAGGGATGGTACGGAGTAACACGCGTTCAGGCCCATGGAAGACGTCCATCGTTCTCACGTGCTCGCTTGCACTACCGGCTTGTGAACGTGCCGTCGCACAGCCGGTTCGGCAGCTCACGTTCGTGACGGCCAGCAGCCCGGTTCTTACGCAAGAGCTCATTAGCCACTACAACCGCACACTCCCATTCGTCAAGATGTCGATAAAACCGGCAGCTGGTGCATTTGCCGTCGCGTCAGCGCTGCACTCGGGTGCTGGCCAGATCGGGATCGCCCAACAGGCAGACGCCGTCTACATGGCGTATCGTCACGGCATCGAGAGCGATTCGGTGCCATATGTCAATCTCAGGGGTATGGCCGTTTTGTGGAAGAACGTGCTCACGATCGTTGTCCGCGCCGACGGACATTACGGCAGCCTTACCGACCTACGGGGTAAACGCCTCGGTATGTTTTATCCAGGCACTGCTACAGAATTTCTTTCCCGCGCCCTTCTGAGCGCGTATGGCATGACACTCGCGGATGTGCGGCCGGTGTTTCTGGTGAACGCGCAGAGGAGCATTGACGCATTGGACAATGGTGAAATTGACGCCGCCATTATTGTTGCTCCCGTGTTGCCAGACGCGATCGCCGACAGCCTTAGAAACAATGGACATCTAAGAGTGCTTTCGATCACTCGGCCGATCATCAAGACGCTCTTGAGAGAACATCCATTCCTCCACCCAATGGTCTTGTTTTCGCACGATGCGTCTAACCGGTCGCATGACCTTGAGACGGTCAGCATCGATGCACTACTCGTATGTAGGGACGATTTGGGCGATGAGGATGTCTACCAGTTTACCAAGGAGTTTTTCGCTGCCCTTCCTGCACTAGCGACGAAGAACCCAGAAGCTGCGGCTGTGGATGTCGACATGGCTCCGGCGACGCCAATTCCCCTTCACTCCGGCGCCGCGCGTTACTACCGAGAACGCGAAGTCCTCAAGTGAACGGCCTCATCTGAGCGGTTACGGCGCGATCGACACGTTCGGAAAAGCTCGTTGATGCTGACGCACATGCCACATCCAGATGATCCGTTTGCGCCGTGGCGGTTTGTGACGGCGCTCGCAATCGGGTTGTGTCTTGCCACGAGCGCCCTGGTTGGGTTCGGATACATGGCCACACGCGGGTGGGTGCAAAGCACAACGTCTGTCATAGAAGGCCGCGCCAGCGAAGCATTGGCGCTTGTGAGTCTCGCTCTGAACCGGGATCTGAAAGGTGCGTGGACGACCGTTCTCGTCCCCACCAATTTGCCGACGATCCAAGAGGACCCCCCTTACACGATGCTCCAATCGAGCGCGCGCGCATTCGCGACTTTTCCCTACCCGGAATCCTTCCTGACCTGGAGGGCCTTAGGGGCGGGCGACGGTGTAGTTTACGCCTTCAATCGCACAGAGCGCTGGCCAGCCTGGGACCACAGTGTGCCGTCGGATGAGCCATTTCCTGTCGTAATCGTTCAAGACCCAACTGCGCTGCAGCCAGTTATCGCGGCGTTGCGTGAGCGGCCCGAAGCTCAGAACGGGTTCGTCTCCATCGACGTGGCCATCGATGGCGTTCCTTATCAGATCGTCGCTCATTTGTTGTTTTCCACGACAGATCCTCACGCATTGGTCGGCATTGCCGCATTCTCCGTCAACATTCCATGGATTAAGCGCGAGTACTTCGGTCCACTGCTGTCACAGCTTGGGAGAATCGGAAGTGGCAAAGGAGGTCTTTGGTTCGCCGTTAGTGATGACCAAGGGCGCACTGTCGCGGCGACCAGCGCGCCGCCACCAGATGGCCGGGAATTCCAGCGCCATTTTGACATGCTGTTTCTCGACCGAGCACTGATCTCCGGAATGCCGAAGCAGTCGGATGTCCATCAATGGACTGTGAAGGTCAGACCAAGCGGCGACGATCGTCTTCTGACTGGGCTGCAGGAAGCTCGCCGCACGTTTGCTGTGCTTGCGATTGCTGGCGTCTTGACCACGACGGTTTTGCTGCTCACCGTCCGCGCCGTTCGAGCTCGCGCGGTGGCCACGTCGCTGAAGTCTGACTTTGTCTCCGAGGTAACCCACGAACTCAAGACGCCCCTCGCCCTCATCCGGCTCGTCGGCGACACGCTGGCCGGTCATCGATATTCTTCACAAGAGGAACTTCAGGAGTACGCGGGACTTCTCTCCCAGGAAGCCGGCAGATTGGGCAAATCGATAGACAGCTTGCTCACGTACGCTCGTTACGGTGATCCGAACAGCCCGAGCCAAATCACCATGGCCACCGCTAAATTGAGCGATCTGGTCGAAGCCGCGCTCGAGCGCTTCCGACCCACTCTGGCCGCGCGTGGATTTGAGTTGATCGTCGATGTTCCAGAGGATCTGCGACTCCTCGTGGACACTCGTTCCATGATTCAAGTGTTTGAGTCTGTCGTTGACAACGCAATCAAGTACTCCTCTGAAGTTACGCGCCTCCACATCACCGGACGGCGCGAGGGACGTCACATTGTCGCCACCTTTGCCGATCGCGGCATCGGCATTCCCAAGGGCGACATTGGCCACGTCTTCGATCGGTTCTACCGGGCACGGAACGCTGAGATCGTCGGCAGCGGTCTCGGGCTCACGATCGCGCGCAACATCATCCGACGCCACGGAGGCACCGTCACGCTGCACAGCACCGTTGACGTTGGTACGGATGTAGAGATCAGGATGAAAATGGCACCGCAGGCATGAAGACACGAATCCTGCTCATTGAAGACGACAAGGCAATTGGTCGACTGATGCGAGGGAACCTGGAGCATGAAGGTTTCACCGTGGAATGGTGCGAGACGGGCCACCAGGTGGAGCAAAAGGTGAAGGGCTTCATTCCGCATCTGGTTTTGTTGGATCTGATGCTTCCAAACGGCGTTGACGGCCTCCAAATATGCCGGTCACTGACCGAGGCGCGCGAACGCACGCCCGTCATCGTCCTGACGGCCAAGGACCAGCAAGCCGAGAAGGTGCGCGGACTGATGGCCGGGGCCGATGACTATGTGACAAAGCCTTTCGCCTTTGATGAGCTACTTGCCAGAATTCATGCGGTGCTGCGACGTACCACACCGCGGCTTGACGAACTCCGCCTTGGGGACACCGTGATCGATTTTCGCCGGTTGCGCGCTCTAAAAGGCAAACAGGAGCTCATTTTGACTGATAAGGAGTTCGAAATCTTGCGATACCTCGCCGAGCGCGGTGGAAAGATTGTCACGAGAGATGAGTTACTTCACTTGGTATGGGGCTACGATTCCATGCCGCTAACTCGCACTGTCGACAACTTCATCTTTCGGTTGCGTCAGAAACTCGAACCAGACCCGCACGCTCCGCGGTTTATTCACACCGTCTACGGCGATGGATACCGTTTGACGATCCCGCAGACACGCAGTGAGTGACAATTGGTGACATTTCTCTGACCCTCGGCCTTTTATACTTTTCAAAGACGGGCTGGATCAAGCTCGCGCAAGTGACGGTCTGCCAGTTCGGCCCTTGGAGGAGTGTAGGTGGTCCCCCTGGCGCGCAAGACGGTGGTTGTGGCGCTGTTGTCGGGTGCTGCCCTAGGGGTGGCGTGCCGCCGCGTCTCACCCGACACTGTCATGACGGGTGCAATGGCAGCTCCTGTGGATATCGATCGCCTGAAGACCTTGGTACCTTCTCAATCCCACTCCATGGCCGATGTCGGGTTTCATTGGACCAACCTGTGGTTTGCTGGGCAACAGAACAACTGGCCGCTAGCCCAGTTCTACTTCGACGAAGCCCGGCAGCATATCCAATGGACGATTCTCATTCGGCCAACGCGAAAGGATCTCGAGGGCCGGGACGTGAATTTACAGGCTATTTTTGACGCCGTCGACGCGAGTACGTTTGCGGCCGTGAGAATAGCCATCGGACGGGAGGATAGCGCCCAGTTCGCCGTTGCGTACAAAGGGGCGTTGGATGGTTGCTATGCGTGCCACAAGTCGTCTGGTAAGTCCTTCCTTCACCCGATCGTACCAACCGCTCCAGCGCAGACGATTATCGACTTCAGTCCAGATGCAATGACGGCGCGGTGATTGTGTCCAGAGATGCGACCAGAAATCGAGAAGGCGTTGTTCAGCAGAAGACCGTAGCATTTGCCGGAGAACACACGATTTCTTGGATTGAATAGATGCAAGGCGCCTCTGAATCTCGCGAGCGGGCCGCTCGAGACATTCTCAATTCACGTGGCGCTCCACTGACGCGCGATCCCAGAAGGCGAGCGGTTGTCCGTTGACTGGGCAGGAGCAGGGATGATTGTATTGTTGTTGATTGTTCACGGTCTGCTGGCAGTGGCGCTCCTTGGGGCGCTGACGCATCAGGCCTGCAGCGTCGTGCCTCCGGCCACAACGTCTGGCCAACGCTCGTTCTTTACAAAATTTCGGAATGTCAATGCCGCCGCATACGCGAGGCCCGTCGTTCTGCTTTTCACGGTTACCGCTCTTGGCGGAGCACTACTGTACCCCCGGTACCGAGTCGACGTTAGGCCCGCCCTGGAAGATCTTCAGCTCAGATCTGCCAATGGCATCTTCGAAATTAAGGAGCACCTTGTGGCCGTGGGGCTCGGCGTCTTGCCGGGATATTGGTTCGTCTGGCGAACGCCTCTGTCGCCGGAATACGCTGCCGTCCGCCGTTACTTAACCTGGCTATTGACGTTCCTTGCGTGGTGGGCATTTCTTGCTGGACACGTGCTGAACAACATCAAGGGACTCTCGTCATGAGGTATCCGTCCCCCAAGATTTTCACTCTATTGTTTGGCGCGGTATATACCGTCTGCTTTTACGTCGACTTGGCACTCTTTCGATATTATCCAGAGACTCGTGAATTCCATTGGCAGATGACTGACAACGTTGGCCCGGCGATTCTTTGGTACGGATGGCTGGCAGTTGCGGCACTCATAAGCGCGGCGGTCGCGCTCATGGTTCCGCCTCGATGGGCTGACCGGATATGGCCCGGATGCGTCTGGCTCGTACCGGTGGCTGCGGTCGCTGTCATTCTCGTCTACGAGGTTCGGTGGTTTGTCTAAGGAGAGACGACAATGAGTCGACGCGTAACAGTAGTGGGGATCGGAATTGTGGGGTTCACGTTAGCACTTACGGAGGCTGTTCACGGGAATGGCCATGAATTCTTCGCCCCAGCTCAGGGCAAGTCGGTGGATCTTGTCTATTTCGGCCGGATCAAGGACAAGAGCACCGGACGTCTAATTCGGGAGCAGGCATTCTTCACAATCTTCGACAATGCAACGGGCATGAGCTTCCCGTTTACGAGCGACGGCCCAGCTCATTATCGAAGTCCAGACGTGGGGGCTGCGATCAAAGAGCTCGGCGGAATCGAAGCAGACCCCAAGCAGTTGGATATCCAGTTGATGGTGGCTGGTTATAGAGATGCCAAGGTAAGTGCGCTTCCACGTGCAACCAAAGGCGCAGTTGAGCTCAATTTCCTCATGGAGCCGGCTTCATTGGGAGATGCATCATCGACACATGGTGCGACACCGCCGGACTTTTCCTCGTCTCACTGGAATTGGAGTCTCGCCATCGGCGCCGTGGTCCTGGCCATTGCCGGAATGATGGCACGTACATTGGCTCGCCGATAGTCCACAGCTTGTTCAGTCCACCGTTCGAGCCTCCCCTTACACCGGCTGGCGGGCATCTTCGCACGAGAGGGCGTCGAGCGTTCGCGAAAAGCACGCTGTGTGACTGGGTCGCGGATGTCGCCACGGACGGACACGGCCATCCCCATCGTCACGCTCCCGCTGCCCTCACCACCACCTGTGTCACTTCGCCAATGGATTCGGTCGCATTTGGAATTTCACGGCCTTAGGCAGTGTGCCCTTTCCCCCCTCTATGTGCCACGACGCATACGTCGAATAGCTTGACCAAAACCCCTTACCCTTCCAACCAGTATTCGGGTTGTCGATGCGGCCCGTACCAGATCGCGCGAAGTAGCTCAACGGATACGGCACGCGCAGAGAGATGAACTGCTTCGATTTTGGATCGAAGACCTCCAGCGAGTCCGTATTCATCGATGCGTAGGTGGGAACGTTCTCGCCCAACCCTAGTGAGTTCCAACGGTCCATGTAGACCAGGTACGATTCCGTCGTCTTGTACGGACTATTGGCGTAGGTGGGCTCGTTCGTGTTGCGATAAATACTCCAGCCCTCGGGGCAACTCTGACCGTCGGCCTTCGGATCCTTTGTCGATTTACACTTGCTGCGGTCGAAGGCGGTGAAGTGGCCGCTCACGCGCCAAGCATCATAAACAACGCCGTTCGCGTCTGTCCCTATGCCACCGGTGCCCACCAACTCGATCGGCTGCCCAATCGGCGGCTCGTAGATTTCGGCGCGACAGGTCTGCGGCGGGTTTGGTCCCTTTTCAAGCCGCATCAGCCGTTTGTCTGAGCTGCCGATGCCAGAACACCAGACGCTCCCGTCCTTCTCGTTCACCGCAATCGCATAGCAGCCGAACGACACACGGTGATCCTTGAGTGGATCAACAGGCTGAGCCGGTTCGGTCCATCCAGGCGTGATCTTACCGTCGCCATTGGTGTCGACGACCGCCGGACACCAGCCTGTGGACTTCTCCGCGTCATGGGTCCTGTCCCACGTGTCCATGTCAACCCAACCCACGGACCCACTCGAGCCGTAGTAGATGAAGTTGTCGCGACTGAATTCATTGTGGTCAACAGTAAAGCACGTGTCTACGTTCTCAAATTTCTGAGTCTTCGGGTCGTACACCGCGACCTGCTTTCCACCCCGGCCCATCGGGACGTTCTTGCCGAACGCGTTCGCGCCAGCGCCGCTGCACCACGCCGGCTGCGCGGCCCCGTCACGTGTTCGCAACGTAAACCACACACGTCCTTTCGCATCAATACCGACACTTCTGGGGTCGCCACTTCGCTTCCACATATCCGCACCGAAATTTGGAGACGGTGAGGGGGATGCGTTGAAGCCAGATGCCATTGGAGGTGCGTTTGTCAGGGTTTTGATGATTCTCGTACTGTTGGTGACAGGATCGAGTTCCGTCAGGGTGTCGTTCATCTCCGATACGCCGTAGATTTTTCCGTTGGCGGTGAGCCGGGGGTTGCGCAAATCTGCAGCGGCGTTATCCGCGCGACCGTCGATCGGTGAGCCCCAGTCCCACAGCGAAACCACAAGATTGCGCTCCACACCAGCGGGCCGCGGGGGCGCATTCTTAGGGGCCTCACCTTTGGCGACGGCATCGGTCCAGTCGGCGAAGGCTTTGCGCGCGTCTCCAAACCGCTGGAAGAACGCTCCCATTGATGGGCCTGACGGGCCGTATTTCGTTCGGCTATCCCACTTATCGAGGCCCGTCGCACCTTGAACGTACGGCAGAAATTCCCGGCTCGCCTTGGAGCCGAGCTGATGACAGTCGTAGCATTCCTTCATAGTTTTCTGGAATGCCTCTTGGGGCTTGACTCCGTCTGGCGCGTGAAGCATCGAAAACCACCAAGCCGCGGGATACACTTGCGCGGCCGCCCGTGCGTCTGGCGCCACCTGCGCGGCGAGATTCAACTGCTGACCCCGCTTTGCGGCTTGACGAGGCGAATCGACCAGACCGTATCCGCGGACGAATACCTGATACGTAGCTGCCGGAAGGTCTGGCAGTAGATAGCGTCCCTGATCATCGGTGACAACAATTCGAGCGAATTTTGTCGGCAGTTCTGATGTTTCCGCGATCACCCACACACCGGCTTCGGGCCCTCTCGAGCTTGTAACGACCCCGCCAATATCATCGGGATCGATCGCCACTCCAGCTCCACTGCCGCGTTGCTGGGCGTTTACCCAGACGATGGAGGACAGCGTTACCGCAATCATCGCGGGCACTGACATGCGGACGCATGTGCGCAGTTTCATGACACCTCACTAAATGTTTAGAACCATGGGTCGCGCACCGGCGCGACCGGAGAGTCAGCTTACGGACGTTGAGTCGAACCGGCCGCTAGCTCGTCACCCGGAGCGATGTCCGCCGGACGCGGCTTTCCTACTTTGGGATCGGCTCCCAACTCGAGCAGCAACTCGGCGGTGTCGCTATGCCGGTTGTAAGTATTCGGGTAAAACACCCCGTTTGCGATAGTCAAGGGCGTCCAGCCGAGGGTATTGACCACGTCGAGCTTCGCGCCCTTCCCGACGAGAAACCTGACCAGCTCGTTTGCGCCGCGATGCGCGGCGCCGTGTAGCGCGGTGTCACCGTTGGCATCGACTGCATTGACATCATTGCCGTGCTCGTAACAGATCTTGGCAGCCTCCAAAGCCTCTTCGTTCGTGCCAGGGTTTTCACCGACCTGCCAGATGCCGACGCCGGCGGCAGCCATGAGCGGCGTCGCACCTTCCACCGTCGCGAGAGAGGGATCGGCCTTGTAGTCGAGCAACAATTTCATGAGGGGAATGTCGGCCAGCTTCGCTGCCTGAAGAAACGGAGTTGAACCGATTCGGTTCAGGATACTCCGTGCGCCATCGCCCGGTTCTCTGGTCATCCGGATGTTCGGATCTGCCCCGTGCTCAAGAATTTTTTTCGCGAGTTCGAAGCTCGTCATGTTCCCCGTTTGGACGGCTGGAGGCACGCCATGTTGAATCGGTGGCCGGCGGGTCCAGGCCAGCTGATGGAGTGCGGTCCATCCCTGCGTATCAGCATTCGGGTCCGCACCTCGATCCAACAACATGCCGGCGAGTTCAAAATGTGCATTGGTGATGGCAAGAACGAGGGGGGTCGTGCCGCTCGTACCGCCGCGACCCCGAAGTCCGGTGTTGAAGACCTGAAGCAGCTGTCCGACGCCATTTCCCTGCGCCGGACCCGGCGCCGAACCTCGTCCCGCCGGCGCTGGTCCGGAAGCGTCGGTATGAATCGTGTCGTTAACGTCAGCACCGTCATCCAAGAGCGCTTTGGTGACGGGACCGTTCCCGGCCCTCACGGCGAAGTGCAACGCGGTGAAGCCACCCTTGGACCGCGAGTTGACATCAGCGCCGGCTTCGACCAGCGCCTGAACGGTCTCGAGGTTGTTCTCAGCCGCGGCCCACATCAATGCGGTCTGTCCACGGGACGCTTCCTTGGCGTCGATGTCCGCCCCTGCATTGACAAGGCGCTTGATGACAGCGACTTTGCCTGTCCGCGCCGCCGTCATGAGCGCCGTCTCTCCCGCGCGTGTCGCGGTGTTTGGGTCCGCTCCCGCGCGAAGAAGCTTGTCGACAACTTGCACACTCCCATTCGTGCAGGCGACCAGGAGGGGACTCATTCCATAGCGATTCACGGCCGTCGCATCCGCACCTCCATCGAGCAGCAGGTCAACGGTTTCGACATCGTCGCGTTGCACCGCCCAGTGCAAGGCCGTCGTCCCATCCGGATCCTTGGAATTGACGTCGGCGCGCTGCCGAAGCATCGTACGGACTTGAGGACCATCGCCCCGCTTGATTGCTCCAATGAGGCCGTTCTCACTTCCTTTCGCGCTCGGGGCCGAGCCGGCGAGCACAAACACAATCCCAAGGCCTAGACGGTTCAAGCGCATGTTGTCAACACTCCAGATTTGATAGTCACACGGCCCGCTAAACTCCTGACAGCGGCTCCAGATCGATTGTGCCGGTGCTGTCGCCAAGCTTCTCGACCGGCACGCCCACCTTCTCGAGGAGTGCCAGGTGAAGGTTGTTCATCGGCGTGTCCTTCGGAAATCGGAGATGACGACCGCCCTTCAGCCTGCCGGCACCGCCACCTACCACAACCAGCGGTAAGTCGATGTGTGAGTGTTGGTCTGAGTTACTCAGGCCACTACCCTGCAGAAGCATCGAGTGATCGAGAAGGTTCCCATCTCCATCGGGAGTGCCGCGAAGCTTTGCCGCAAACCGAGCGAGCAACTCAATGTGGTACGTATTAATCTTGGCCGCTTTTGCAAGCTTCACCGGATCACCCTGATGATGCGAGATCGCGTGGTGCGCTTCTGGCACGCCAATGAATGGATAGGGGCGATTGGTCTGCTCGCGACCCAACAGCAATGTGAACACGCGCGTAATGTCAGCCTGGAAGGCTATCGCGGCCAGATCGAACATCAGCTTCGCATGCTCGTCGTACGATTCCGGCGTACCAACAGGACGATCGGGCAGCGCGATCGGTGACCCGCTGGTCTGTTTTTCTGCCACTTGAATGCGTCGCTCAATCTCACGCATCGCGTCCAGATACTCGGTCAGTCGCGTGCGATCCCCAATCCCTAAACGGTTTTCCAGACCGGAAATTGCCACTTTCAAGGAATCGAGGATGCTTCGGTCTTCGCGTACCTGCGCTAATCGCTGCGCGGGCGCCCCGCCATCACCAAACAATCGCTCGAAGACCACCCGAGGATTGACTTCCATGGGGAGGGGCATCTTCGGAGTGCGCCATGAAAGTGTATTCCAGTAAACACAGCTGTAACCGTTGTCGCAGTTGCCCACGAGGTAGTTCTGCTCCAAGGCCATCTCAAGCGACATGAGCGGCGTGTCCTTGCCAAGCACTTGGGCGGCAATCTGATCGATCGTGGTCCCTGCTTCTACGTCCGCGCCCTCCGTGCGCTTGGGGTGCACCCCAGACAGCCATACCGCCTGTCCACGCGAATGCTCACCATTACCGTCACCTTGCGCCTCGGCCTGGCGTTGACTGAGGCCGGTCGGTACGAGGACCTGATCGCGGAAAGCCGCCAACGGACTCAACGTCGGCGACAAATCGGTCAGCAGTGGTCCCTCACCCGCCGGCGTCCAAGCCGCCATCGTGGCGCCATTCGGCGTGTAGATGAAGCCCAGACGTCGGACCGGCGCTGCCACGCTCGTGGCGGAAGCAGCCGGCACCATCGCGTCGAGCAGCGGCAGGGCGACTGCAGCCCCGAGTCCCCGAAGGAACGTCCTGCGGGGTAGTGCCATCTTCGTGATAAACATCTGCTCTCTCCGTCAATTAGCCGTAGCGCCTGAGTCACGCGTCAGGCTCATCGTCCGGCACCTGCGGGCGAGAAGGCGGATGGTGGCTCGGACGCACGGGCTCTCCGCATTTGGAACGGGGTGCTCTGCACGATGCCAACGATGAGCGACTGGAATCGATAGTCGCTGCCGGCACCAGTGACTATCTTTCGGATGGCGGGAACGTCAAACGGCTCCAGCCCGCGACCGAGCGCGTAGATCATCAACTTTTCCGAGAGAGCCGTCACGAACCGTCCCGGATGCATCAGAATCCAGGCGGAAAGGCCCGTAGGTCCGTCAAACTTGGTTCCGTCAGGGAGGACGGCCGACGCGTCGATCGCCGCGTCGGCCTCGCGCGTACGCCACTGGCCGGTGGCGTCGAAGTTCTCCAAGGCGAACCCGAGCGGATCCATTCGTGCGTGGCAGCTGGCGCACGTCGGGTTGGCGCGATGCTGCTGCATCTTTTCTCTCAGGGACAGCGCCTTGGCGCCGTTCTTGTTCTCGGGCAGCGTCGTGTTGACATCCGGCGGTGGCGGCGGCGGCGGCGTCCCCAGGACGTTTTCGAGGATCCATTTGCCTCGCCCGACAACGGTTGTCCGGTCGGCCAATGACGTCGTCGTGAGGAAGCTGCCTTGACCGAGCAGTCCCCGCCGATTCTCATCGGGAATATGAACGCGACGGAAGTAACTACCGTACACGTTGGGAAAGTCATAGTGCTTCGCCAGCCGCTCGTTCACAAAAGTGTAGTCGGCTGAGATGAAGTCGAGAACGCTCTTGTTCTCACGTACGATGCTCCCGAAGAACAGCTCGGTCTCACGTCGAAAATCTCTGCGCAGGTTTTCGCCGAAATTCGGGAAGAGAAACTCGTCTGGCGCAGAGCCCTCGATGGTCCGGAGCTGTAACCACTGTCCGGCGAAGTTCTCGGCCAGCGCGTCCGAACGGGAATCGGCAAGCATCCGGCGAACTTGCTCCTCCAGCACACCCGGCTTTCTAAGCGCGCCACGCGCCGCCGCATCCAATAGTTGATCATCCGGGATGCTGCTCCAGAGGAAAAACGAGAGTCGCGAGGCCAGTTCGAGGTCGCTCACGGCGTAGGTCGTCCCAGGTCCCACACCCACTGGATCGCTCTCGATGCGGAACAGGAACTCGGGGCTGACAAGGAGCCGTCGAATCGCGACTTCGATGCCACTCTCGAATCCAGCGCCCGATCGCCCGTCCTGATAGAACTGCTGTAAGACGCCAATTTCCGGTTCCGTGACGGGTCTCCGATAAGCACGTCGCGCCAGCGTCGACAGGATCCGTCGCGCGCAGGCAGCCTCGGCGGACCCGTCCGCGGGGTGACAAACAAAAATACGGTCGCGGCTTGGAGTGCGTGACGCACCGGCCGCGTTGAAGGGACCGGTGATGGTCACACTTCCCACTGCAGGCTGCGTTCGAGCTGCGCCTTCCGCATGCGGTGCAAGGAACGGCTCGCGGACTGATTCGCTAAGGGCCGATGACCTGTTGACAAATGTGACGTTGACAAAATGAGAACCCGCCTTGACGGGAATGCGAATTTCGTATCGGGCATCGTCCGAGGCGAATCCCAGGCTGAGACGGGCAGTCAGTTCGAAAAGCCGAACCTGAACACCGTCGATCGCGATCTCGAGTTGGTGAGGATCGGCTCCTCCACCGAGCGGCTCCACGTTGATCGTGTACTCGGCGTCGAGCGGAAACTGATATGAAATCGAGGCGCCGCCCCTGGTTCCGATGGGCAGCGCCTCAAACCCCACCTCCTGAGACAGATCGGCCCTGAGCCGGAATGTTTCGGCGGTCGGCAGTATGGCGCGGTCACCAACCGCGACGCGGCTAATCTTGCGCGCCACAGCGAGATACCGGTCGAGTAAGGAGGGGGTGATCCGGAGCACGCCCGCGATGTTGTCGAACCCATAGCTCATATCGTCCGTGGGCAGCAACCCAGCGACATCCATATCGAGCGCCAGCAAATCGCGAACCGCGTTGCGATACTCCGCTCGATTCAGACGATGAATGCTTTCAGTCCGCCCAGGATTGGGGTGTGCGGCTGCGTCTCGATCAATTTCTGACGCAAGCCAAGACACGAGCGCGTCGTTGTGTTCTTTGTCCGGTCTCGCGCGGCCGGGCGGCGGCATCTGACCGGTGCTTAGCTTTCTGATCACCTTTTCCCAGACTGCGGCCCCCGTTGCCGGGTGCGCCACATCCGCGCCATCCAAGGCGACGCCGCCAGTCTTCAACCTTGCGTTGTGGCACGTCACACAGTACTGGTCGAGGAGCGCGCGCTGTTCTAAAACTGAGTACGACGGCAGAGGTACAGGTGCGGCGACGTTGGCCCCTACCTGCTGAAGGGATGAGGCCTGAATGAGACCCGTCGCGAGAGAAGCAATGAGGACAACGAAAATAGCAAATGTGGACCGCCGCATCTGTGGGTTTCCTGACGGCCTCTGGCTGCCCTCGTTCGCAGGCAGACGCAATGACGAACCGCAATCGACAGCGGAAGTATCCTCCCCCCGAGGTCAACACCAATTCTCCGCGTACGCTGATAATTGTCGCAACAAGGCAATTGTCATGAATTGTTGGCCTTCTCCAAAGCCCTGAAACGCTCGCCAATCTCAGTCGCCAGCGTCGCGCGCTCGCTTCAAGCCGCGAGCAGCCCGGAGAAGCTCGTCGAAGAACCGACTCACGTGGTTGACGCGACCTTCCTTTAACGACCGGAACAGATCAGGATTCGCCGGCACGGACTCGTGCATGACCGCGAGATACACCGGGCCAGGAATGTGAATCGCACTCCTGATCGGCAGCATCTGCAGCTCGACCACGACCTGGCGGAGTTGTTCCACCGCGCGCGCCCCCCCGGCGTTGCCGTAGCTGACGAAACCGACGGGTTTGTTGACCCACTCGGGATAGATGCAGTCGATGGCGTTCTTCAGCACCGCGGGGTAGCCATGGTTGTATTCCGGCGTCACGATGATGAACGCGTCGCCGTCGGCAATCCGGTTCGCCCAGCGTTGAACCACTTCTTTGGCGTACTGCCCCTTGCTCCACATGGGAGACGCCGGTTCGTCGAAAAACGGCAGCGGGTAATCGCGGAGGTCGAGCAGCTCGACCTCGACATCGGATTGAGCCTTGGCCTCTTCGGCGATCCAGTACGCGGGCTTATCTCCGAAGCGCCGCTGCCTGGTGGTTCCGAGAATGACTTTGATCTTGATCGTCACGTAGTGGCGCCTCGCTCGCCTCGCTTCTCTCTAGCACTACTCTGTCAGATCCGCCGCGAAGAGTTCCTGCACGATGCCACGCACCGCGGGAATTGTCAGCGCGATGCGCGCTCGCCGTCGCTCAACTTGCAGGACAGTGTAGGTGATCCCTCGTCGCGGCCAACCGGTCGGCAGGTCTGTGCAAGGCGTCCAACCGTGACCGGCGCGGGCGGAGGAGGTTGCAGACGCGGCGTCGTGCAACGGAGACCGGCTGCCTCCAACGGTTGGCCGCGACGAGCGATCCCGACGGGCAGGTGAGCGGCCGGGACGGCTCGGGGCCGCGACGCGTGGAAGTCGCGCGATCGGCGACAGGGGATAAAACGCGTGTGCAGGCCAGCGGGCCGCGTCGATCGTGAGTGGCGCCCGGATCACATCACATGGCCCGAGCGGTCGAATGTTCCTGGCCCAGACCGTGGAATGACCCGAATCGACGCGGGCATCGACAGGCCCGCCGGAGCACGCGTTTTTCCGCGCGACTTCATCGCGGCGCGGCCTCGAGTTGTCCCGACCGCTCGCCTCATCCACCGGACTTGGAATTGACCCACGACCCGACCAGGACACGGCGCCCCCGGATGCACGGCAGGTCCCCGAATTAGGTTGTTTACGCCCCCATGCGCCTGCTGTAGGATGGGCGCCTGCTGATGTAACCGGGTCATGACGAGGTGATTGCTGTATGACTGTCCCCCTGCAAACGCCACAAGAACCCAGCAGCGTTTCACGCCGCACCTTCATCAAAGGGGTGATTGCCGCCGGCGCGGCCGTCTCCGCGTCCGCATACCTCTTCCGTGGACCCGCGCTCTTCGGCCAGGGTTCGCTGCCAGGCGCGGTGGAGCGTCTGATGACGTTGCACGTCAACGGTCAGATGCGTCGCGTGGACGTGATGAAGCAGGAAACGCTCGCCATGACGCTGCGCTACAAGCTCGGCCTCACCGGCACGAAGCTGGGCTGCGACCGATCGGAATGCGGCGCCTGCACGGTCCTCATCGACGATGTGCCGCATTACTCGTGCTCGATTCTCACGCACACGGTTCGCGACAAGAAGATTCAGACGATCGAAGGGCTCGAGGCCAAAAACGGCACGCTGCATCCGGTTCAGCAGGCAGTGGTCGACGAGCAGGGATTCCAGTGCGCGTTCTGCATGTCCGGATTCATCATGGCGACGGTCGGTTTCCTCAAGACCAACCCGAACCCCACGCGCACCGAACTGGCTCACGGCATTTCCGGCAACCTGTGCCGCTGCGCCGACTACCACAAGATCCTGAACTCGATGATGCGCGGCGCCGAGAACATGCGGAAGACGACCTAGAGAAGGAAGGGGAACATGGCCATCATTCACGACGTAATGCCCGTCTTCGAGCTGTTTCAGCCGACGACCGTCGACGACACGGTCGCGCTGCTCCAGAAGCACAAGAAGGACGCGTGGGTGCTCGCCGGGGGACTCGACACATTCGATTGGCTGAAGGACCGCAACAAGCGCCCCGCCGTGGTCGTCGATCTCAGCGGCGTTCAGGAACTGAAGGGCGTGAGGACGACCGTCGATGGCGGCATCGAGATCGGCGCGGCGACCACGCTCACCGAATTGGTGAAGCATCCGTTTGTGAAGGAGAAGTATCCCCTTCTGATGCAGGCAGCAGAGCTCGTGGCCTCGCCGCAGATTCGCAATCAGGGCACGCTTGGCGGCAACGTCTCGCAGGATACGCGTTGCTGGTACTACCGTTCAGGGTGGTCGTGCTATCGGGCCGGCGGCAACATCTGCTACGCGGACACACCGACCGCCATCAATCGCGAGCATGCGATCTTCGACGCGAACCGCTGCGTGGCGGTGAATCCGTCGGATACCGCGCCCGCGTTGGTCGCGCTCGACGCCAGGATGGTGATTCGCTCCTCGGCAGGCGAGCGGGTGGTGGACGCCGAGACCTTCTTCATTGGACCGTCGATCGACATCACGCGGATGACGGTGCTGCAACCAGGCGAACTGCTGACGGCGATTCGTGTCCCCGCCACCTGGGCAGGCGCGGAGTTCTACTTTGAAAAAGTCCGCGAGCGCCAGGTGTGGGACTTCCCGCTCGTCAACGTCGCGGCGGCGCTGAAGGTGGCCAACGGCACCATCCAGGGCTCGCGCATCGTCGTCAATGCCGTGGCCGCGCACCCGATGCGGTTGAGATCGGTGGAAGACGCCGTGGCCGGCAAGCCGCGGAACGAAGCGACGGCCACGATGGCGGGTGAACTGGCGGTGCAGGGCGCCCAGCCGCTCGCGCACAACGGATACAAGATTCCGTTGATGAGAAACCTGGTGAAGCGCGCCATCAGGGGAGAGGCACAGGCATCCGCATGAATTTCCTGGTGCAGTGGGGCAGAAATCCCTGGGGCGAAGACATTCTCACGCACGCGCAGTGGGGTCTGGTTTACGTGGCGCTCGGGGCTGGCGTCGCCTTCATGCTGGGGCACACGCTTTTCGTGAAGTTCTGGCCGAAGCCGGCGGGACCGGCGAACGCGACGTTGAGCGACGCGACCGCGGCCCGCGTGCCCGCGCGCGTGACGCGGCACTCGCTGGCGGCGCGGATGTTCCATTGGATCATGGCGGCGTCGATGCTGACGCTGCTCGGCACGGCCTTCGTGCCGATCCTCGGGCTCAAGTTCAACTGGGTGGAGATCCACTGGATCGCGGGTCTCGTCCTCACGGTTTCGATCATTTACCACATCATCCACGCGAGCGTCTGGCTGGACTTCTGGTCGATCTGGCTGAACAAGGAAGACGTGCGCGAGGCGATCGCGCGTGGGAAGCGGGCGATGGGGCAGAGCGCGCCGGCGCCCCGCAAGGCCGCGAAATATCCCTGGGACAACAAGATGTATCACACGGCCATCGTGCTGGCAGCGCTGGCCGTTGTGCCGACAGGGCTGTTCATGATGAAGCGCGTGCAGACGCCCTTCTACGTGCGCAACCCGTACCTTTTCAGCGACGCCACGTGGGGCGTGATGTACGTCCTCCACGGGCTGTCGGGGATCGGGCTCGTGGGCCTGACCCTTGCGCACATCTATTTCGCAATTCGGCCCGAGAAGCTCTGGATTACCAAGTCCATGGTGTTCGGCGACATCAGCCGGCAGGACTTTCTCGAGCACCACGATCCCAAGCGATGGGTCGTCGACGCCAAGGGCACGCCGCGCTCCTGAACCACGGCGGTCACCATGCGGCGCCAGCTCAACGATCGCTGCGGACAGATTGAGGAGTGCTACGAGTTCATGCTCGCGTATGCCGCACAGGGTCTTCGGACCGAGCCTGGCGGCGGTAGCGGTTCGCAGCTTCGGACGCTGTTGACCAGGTGCGATGAGGCGCTCAACGGCCTCGGAGATGTGTTCACGGAGATCGTGCGGAGCGAACAGCTCCAGCCCGCGGAAACCTACTATGCGTTCATCGCCATGCTGAACCGAGACGCCAGCGACGCCCGCGCCGCCGTCGGCATGGTGCTGGCGCAGCCCTCAATCAGTTCGCAGCTCGTCGACAATCTCAACGCGTCGATTCATCTCCGCGCGCTGCTCACTGATTTGTTTCTCATCGACGAAATCGTCCGGCCGGAGGCCGCCGGCAGCATCGCCCACTCGGAGTAGGCGACACGGCTGGCGGGACAGGAAAGCTCGAAAACACTGAGGTATGAGCATGGCTGAGAAGAAACTGGTCGGACAGAACTACTCGACCCCCGACATCAGGGCGAAGGTGACCGGCCGCGCGAAATATGCCGAGGACTTTCGCGCCGAGGGAATGCTCTTCGCGAAGCTGCTCCTCAGCCCGTTGCCGCACGCGCGCATCCGGAGCATCGATACGAGCGCGGCGCTCGCCATGCCGGGCGTGAAGGCCATCCTGACGGCCGACGATGTACCTGGACCCAAGGATCAGGTGAACGACGCGGGCCAGGTCATCAGAGCCAACCTGAAGAGCGAGAAGGCGCTGACGAGCGAGCCGCTCTATCAGGGCGAGCCCGTTCTTGCCGTGGCGGCCGTCGACGAGCTGACAGCGGCTAACGCCATCGAGAAGATCAAGATTCGGTGGGAACGGCTGCCGTTCAGTGTGGATCCGGTTGCGTCGCTGCTGCCGGGTGCCATGAATCCCCGCGTGGAGGGGAACGTCTGGGTGCGGCCCGCGCTCGTGGCAGGGCAGCCGCCTCCCCCGCCCGAAGTCTTCGATTTGAAATGGACGCAGGCAGAGGTCGAGGAGTACAAGGCGGGTCGTCTGCCCATGGGCAAGGACACCGATGCACCCTGGTCGTACGGCGACCTCGAGGCCGGCTTCAAGAAAGCGTCGCTCATTCTCGACGAGACCTTCGTCACGCCGAACACCAGTCATCAGTGCCTCGAGAGCCGCACGTCGATGGCCTATTGGCAGAACGGCAAGCTGTTCATCCATTTGTCGACGCAAAGCACGGCGCAGACTGTCATGTCGGTGGTGCGCTGGTTGAGCCTCGAGCCGGAGAACGTCGTGCTCATCAGCGAGTACTGCGGCGGTGGTTATGGGAGCAAGGGAACGGGGTCGATCACGGATATCATCCCGGCGCTCCTGGCGAAGAAGACGGGCACGCCGGTACAGATGCGCATCAGTCGCGAGGAAGAGCACGGCATTGGTGGTGCGCGTCCCGCCTTGCACGGCCGGATGAAGGTCGGGTTTACCAAGGAAGGCCGCGTCACTGCGCTCGATATGTACACCGTGGTCGACGGCGGGCCGTACGGCCCGGGGGGCGACAACAACAGTGCCACCCGCTTCGCGTCGCTGATGTTTCAGCCCGAGGCCATGCGCGCGCGCGGCGTGACCGCGATTACCAACACGCCGCCTCGCCGCGCGCAGAGCCAGCCTGGCGGCATGCAGGGCATCGTCCTGATGGAGCCGCTGATCGCCAAGGCAGCACGCCAGCTCGGGATCGATCAGGTCGAGATCCGGAAGATCAATGCGCCTGCCGGCAAAGCCAAGTTCGGCCCGGCGAACGCGCAAGGCAACCGGACATATTCGACCAGTTGCTTCGTCAAAGAGGCGCTTGATAAGGGAGCACAGATCTTCAAGTGGGATGAACGCAAAGCCCGCAA
>JBGOTP010000024.1:0-25173 GCA_041476545.1 Vicinamibacteria bacterium
GGAACCGGCGCCGGCGCGGGCTTCTTCTTCAGGAGGATGATCCAGTGCGGGCACTTCTTCTCGTCCGCGTAGAGCCGCTCGCAGTCGTCGCAGCGCACGCACTCCGACTTCACAATCTCAGGGCCGCGAATCGCGCCCCACTCACACACTTTTTCGCAGAGCTTGCACGTGTTGCATTCCTTCCACCGCTTGATGGGCAGGAGTGTCGTCACCTGCGAAATCACCCCCAGAAAGGCGCCCGTCGGACAGAGGAACCGGCAATACAGATTCCGGACAAAGACCGTCGCCACGAGCAGCAGCGCCAGAACCACCCACATGACAGATGCTTCGGACCACGCCGGCAGGCCGAACAGCCAGAAGGGTTCGACGTACCGATAGATGCCCATATCTCTGGTGCTGAGGTAATAGCCCAGGACGCCGACCAGCACGACATACTTGAGAAGATTGACCTTTTTCTCCACGTTGAGCGGTACGTCGTACCGCCACTTGTCGGGCACGACACGGTCCATCAGCTGCGTGAGCGCACCAAACGCGCAGATGCGACCGCAGTAGATGCGTCCCCACACGACCGTTGAGGCGATCGCAAAACCCGTGAAGACGTACCAGGCAATCGTGTACTTGAAGATCGGCAGGCTCCACGTGAAGATCCGGAAGATATCGACCACGCCCACGAGGTTGCTCTTCGCGATCCCCAGGTACCCGACCGACGCCGCCATCGTGACGTACTTGAGCCACGTGCTCTTCCGGAAAAAGCTGACCATGGCCAGCGTGAAGAACGCGGCGAGGAGCACGAGATCCAGCCACTGCGGGTCGAGCAGTTCAGCCCAGGTGTCTTCCATCACGCCGCCATCACTTTCCAGAGCGCCATCACTTGGTGCCCGTCAAGTACGCTTCGGCCAGGCGCTTGGCCGTGTCGCGGATGGAACGCGTGGCGCTCCCGATCGACGCCGTGGCGCCGGACACGGCGTTGACGTCGGCGCGCAGCTTGAACGGATCCTGAATGCTCTTGTTGATGAACTGATCGGCGAACCGCTGCTGGTCGATCGATCGGTAGCCGTACGGTTCTTTGTGCTCCACGACCACGATGTTGGTCACAACGCCGGTGGTGCTGACGCCGACGAGAATCTTGATGGGACCGTCGTAGCCGCGCTCGAACGGCTGCCAGTCGGTGCTGTAGGCCGCGTAGCCGAGCAGGCTCGGCGCACGCGTCTGCGCATCCGTCACGTAGGCCTTGAACACCGACGGCTTCCCCTCTTTCGGTCCAAAGGAGGTGGCCGACGGAAACAGCACTTTCAGCTGGTTCAGCTCCTTGCCCGATGGGGTCTGTCCGGCGAGGCCGATCGTGGCGGCGGCAACGGCGAACGCAAGCGCGGCGAATCTCTTCGGCATCGTGTCGGAGTCACTTCCGGGTCCGGCGGAGCTTAGCAGATTCCGGTCGGCGACCGGGAAGGCAGCATCGTGTCCGGATTGCGGTAGAATCCGTGGACTCAGCCATCGGCCATCCAAGGAGACGCAGTCCATGTCATACGACGGTCGGATCACACTCACACTCGCCGCAGCCATCGTCGCCGCTGTCGCCGTTGTCGCGACGGGTGGCTGGAAGGCGCAGGCGCAGACCCCTGCACGCGTGCAGACCGCGCCCGGGATGGCGCCGGTCAACGACCTGCCGAATCCGTACCAGACGGTCGAGAGCTACTTCAAGCTCCCGCCGGACCGGAAGTTTGGAGCAACGAGCGCGATTGAGATCGACAAGGATGGCAAGACCATCTGGGTCGCCGAACGCTGCGGCGGAAACAGCGGCTGCCTCGCCAATCCGCTCGTCGATCCCATTCTGCATTTCGACGAAAACGGTAATTTCATGAGGAGCTTCGGCGCGGGACTGTTCTCGTCGCCCCACGGCATCTTCGTGGACAAGGACGGCAACATCTGGGTGACCGACTACGCCGACAACTCTGCGCCCGCGCGGGGCGGTGGTGCCGGAGCAGCGGCCCCGGGAGCGGCAGCGGGGGCAGGTGCCGGACGTGGAGCCGGACGCGGTGCGGCAGCAGCACCCGCCCCGCCGGCCGCCGCCGGCGCACCGCCGGACGCAGCGGCAGGCGCTGGACGCGGACGCGGCGGTCGTGGTGCGGGCGCGGCGGCCGGCGCAGGTGCTCCCGGTGCGGGCGCGGCTGGTGCCGCGGCTGGCGGGCAGGCGGCGGGACGTGGGGCGCCAGTCATTCCCAACCCGAATGCGACGATGGGCCATCAGGTCATCAAATTCGACACCACCGGCAAAGAGCTGATGCGGATCGGCAAGAAGGGTGGCGCGAAGCCGCCGGAATGCTGCTACCAGCCAAACGACGTGCTGGTTGCGCCAAACGGCGACATCTTCGTCACGCAGGGACACGGCACGGCCGGCGTCAACTATCTGTTCAAGTTCGATAAGACCGGAACGCTGCTGAAGGCATTCGGAAAGGATGGGGACGGCCCCGGCGAATTCAACCAGCCGCACTCGCTGGCGATGGACTCCAAGGGTCGTTTGTTCGTCGCCGACCGCGCGAACAACCGCATCCAGATCTTCGATCAGAATTTCAAGTTCCTGGCCGTGTGGTACCAGTTCAGCCGGCCGAGCGGTATCTTCATCGACAAGAAGGACAACCTCTACTCCGCCGACTCCGAATCGGGCGGTATCAACCTGGCGCATGGGGCGTGGAAGCGCGGGATGCGCATCGGGAGCGCGAAGGATGGCACGGTCAGGGCGCTCATCCCCGATCCGTCTGGAGAAGGCGTCACCTTCGCCATGAAGGACGGGCGTCCCACATTGACACGGGCGGATGGGACGAACTGGACCGGCGGCACGCTGGCCGCGGAAGGTGTCGCCGCCGACGCAAAGGGCAACATCTTCGGCGCCGAAGTCGGTCCGCAGAAGGTGCAGCGATACGTTCTCAAGAGGAAGTGAAAACTCATGACACACGCCCGTCGCATCACCATCACTCTCACCCTGACCGTCGGACTCACGGCCGCGGCGCTCGCGATCGCGGGCTGGAAGGCACACGCGCAGCAAGGTAAGGGGCAGGCGGTCAACAACCTGCCGAACCCGTACATGACGATCGACCACTTCTTCACTCTCCCTGACAGCGGCACGCCTGGAGCAACGATGGGCGACCTGCCAAAGGGGAGGAAGTGGGGATCCACGAGTACTGTGGACATCGACAAGGACGGGAAGACCATCTGGATTGCCGAGCGATGCGGCTCGAACTCCTGCCTCAACTCGCCGGCGGTCGATCCCGTGATGCACTTCGACGAGAACGGCAAGCTCCTCAAGAGTTTTGGCGCGGGGCTCCTGATCTTCCCGCACGGCATTCACGTGGACCGGGACGGCAACATCTGGATTGCCGACGGCAATGGCAACGCCCCCGGGCGCACGGGCGCGGGGGCAGCAGCCGCCGCAGCCGGTGGCGCGGGCCGAGGGGCAGCCGATGCCGCGGCGCCCGCTGCTGGTGGCGCAGGACGCGGTGCGCGTGGCGCCGCGGCAGGCGGACGCGGGGCAGGCGCTGGCCGCGGAGCCGACGCGGCTGCCGCACAGCCGACCTACATTGGAGCGCCTCCTGTCTCGGCGAACGCCGCTCCCTTCGTACCGCCTCCAGGCGCGACGAAGGGTCATCAAGTCTGGAAGTTCAGCCCCGACGGCAAAGTGTTGATGACGATCGGCAAGCCGGGTGGCGCGGCTCCGCCCGAGTGCTGCTTCCAGCCGAACGACGTCGTCACGAACGCCAACGGCGACGTCTTCATCTCGGAGGGGCACAGCGCCGGCACCGGGCTGATGTTCAAATACGACAAGACCGGCAAGTTGATCAAAACGATCGGCAAGGCCGGTTCCGGCCCTGGCGAATTCAGCATCCCTCATGCGCTCGCGTTTGATTCGCGCGGGCGGCTGTTTGTCGCCGATCGCGGCAACGTGCGGATCCAGATCCTCGACCAGGAGGGCAAGTTCCTCGAAGAGTGGTACCAGTTCAGCCGGCTGAGCGGGATCTTCATCGACAAGAACGATGTCCTCTATGGCGCCGATTCGGAATCGTCACCGACTTCCAACGCGGCCGTGCCAGGAACTCCCGCGTGGATTCGCGGCATCCGGATCGGCAGCGCCAAGGATGGAAAGGTGCAGTACTTCATTCCCGATCCTGAGTACAAGCCGGACGTCCCTCCGGGCGGCACGAGCGCGGCAGAAGGCGTCGCTGCCGACGCAAAGGGCAATATCTACGGCGCGGAAGTCGGGCCGATGAAAGTGCACAAATACGTAAAGAAGTGAAAAGTTAGAAGTGAGAAGTAAAAAGTAGGACGACTCCGTTCTACTTTGGAGTTCTCAGTTTCAAGTTCTAACTTTATGAGGAGCTGTATGTCACGTGCTCGTCGAATGATGTTGGCGCTTGCGGGAGTCACATTCGTGGCCCTGGCTGCGTTTGGGGCCCGTGTCCACACGCAGGTGGACGTCAAGGCATCCAACGATGTGCCGAACCCGTACCAAGCAATCGAGAACTACTTCAAGCTCCCCGCGGGACGCGAGTGGGGATCAGTCAGCGCCGTTGACATCGACAAGGATGGCAAATCGATCTGGGTCGCCGAACGCTGCGGCGGGAACAGCGGTTGCCCGGCGAACCCGACGGTCGATCCCATCCTGCTCTACGACGCATCCGGCAAGCTGGTCAGGCATTTCGGCGCGGGCATGATCATGTCCCCGCACGGTATCCACGTGGACAGGGATGGCAACGTCTGGGTGACCGACTACTCAGACAACGCGCCGCGCGCTGCTCGGGGCGCACCGCCCGCACCCGGCGCCGGAACCGGGCGCGCCGCGGGAGCCGGCCGCGGACGCGGGGTCGCGCCTGGAGTGGCGCCTGATGGAGCGGCCGGTCAGCCCGTCGCTCGAGGCGGCGGGCAGGTGGGCGCGGCAGGCGGGCCGGCAGGTGGACGCGGGCCCGCGGGACCGGCCGGCGCAGCCGCCGGAGCGACGAAGGGGCATCAGGTATTCAAGTTCAGTTCCGAAGGCAAGCTGCTGATGACGCTCGGCATGGCCGGTGGATCTCGTGACGTCGGATATTTCTATCAGCCCAACGATGTGCTCGTTGCGCCAAACGGCGATATCTTCGTCGCGCAAGGTCACGGCGGAAGCGGCGGGACGATCCTGAAATTCGACAAGAACGGCGCATTCATCAAGTACTTCGGCAGAAACGGCTCGGCCCCTGGCGGGTTCAACGTGCCGCACGCGCTCGCCATGGATTCGCGAGGGCGCCTGTTTGTCGGCGAACGTGGAGGCAACGACGTGCTCCTCTTCGATCAGGACGGCAAATTTCTCGAGGAGTGGAAGCAGTTCGGCCGGCCGAGCGGCCTGTACATCGACAAGAACGACGTGCTCTACGTCGCCGACTCCGAGTCGGACGCTGCGAGGAATCCCGGTGGGTTGAAGCGGGGCATCCGCGTCGGTAGCGCGAAGGATGGCAAGGTGACCGCCTTTATTCCGGATCCCTGGACCGCGGATCCACGCCCTGCGACCACCTCGCCCGAAGCGGTCGCCGCGGATGCCGCGGGCAACGTGTACGGCGGCCAGGTCACGGAGAACGGGGTCAAAAAGTACGCCAAGAAGTAGAGACCGAAAGCTGAGAGCTGACCGCTGAAAGCTATCGGCTATCGGCTATCGGCTTTCAGCTCTCATTCGCGCGCGTGTTCGATGGCGCTTCGCAGCCACCACAGGACCTCCGGCGATCCCACGAACAGATCGTCCGGGAAGCGCCGGTAGGTCAGTATCTCCGTGTAGATGCCGGCGCCCCTCTGCCGATTCAATCCCAGGCCAGCCAGATACTGCAGCCGCAAGTCGCGGTCGTGATTGATCGCGGCGTCATGCAGCCACGCCTTCAGATCCGCGGCGCGACCGGCGTAGTTACCGAGTAGTTCAACCGCCGAAAAAATCCCGACCTGCCCGAGCGAAAGCTTGACCGCCGCGTATCCTGGTCGCTGCAGGCGCTGCTCCAGTGCATCGACGTCGATCGGTCCTGGATCGACCTGGCCGAACAACACCATGTCGTAACCTTGTCCGTCGACCGCGTTTCCCCAGATCATGCCGTCCGGAAACGCGTCGAAGAACGTCGCCATTTCGCTCTTCACCGCCTGCGGGCTACTCTCGTACAGCTGCACGAAGAGCGTCACTACTCCACCCGGATTCAAATGGTGCCGTACGATCTCGAAGAACTCCTTCGTGTACAGCGTCGCGGCGCCCTTCACCCAGGGGTCCAGCGGATCGGACGTAATCCCGTCGAATGTCTCTCTCGTCGTCGACAGAAAATGCCGCGCGTCGTCCACAACCACCCGCGTCTTCGGACTGCGCACGACATCGTGATTCGCTTCGCCGAAGTAGGTCGACACGACACGCGGCACGAGCGGCTCGATCTCCGCAATCGTGACGTGCGCCACGAGCGGATCGATGCTGATCGCGCCGGCTGTGACGCCGGCGCCACAGCCGATCACGAGGACGGAACGCGGATCGGTCGACGTCAGCGTCGTGAGATGACCGAGCATCCGTTGCAGCCGCATGTCGTGGGGTTCGCTCGATGCCTGGATCTTGCCGGCGTTGTGGTAGTTCAGCACGCCGTCCGGGAGACGCGATACCGCCACCGATGCGTTCAATCCTTCGCCGACGTACATGATGTCAGCGGAGCGGCCCGCCCAGCTCGGCGCATGCCGGCCGTAGGCAATCAGCAGTTTCGAAGCACCGGGAACGGTCGCGCAGAACGCGCCCGCCATCGAGAGCGAGAGTCCCACGGCCAGCCACGAGCGCGCCGATGACCCGACCCACATCAGCGCGCCGGCCAACGCCGACGCCACCATCATGATCTGCTGCGTGTGCTGCGACCCGACCCACGGAACCAGCAAGAGGCCCGCGGCGAGCGCGCCAACAATGGCCCCTGCGGTATTGGCCGCGTACAGACCGCCGACCACACGCCCCGAATCTCCAGCAGCCGATCGTGCGGCCAGCGCGAGTGGAAAGCTGGCGCCCCACAACAGAGGCGCAGGCAGCAGGGCCCAGAACGCCCGAACGAAATCGAGCTGGAAGTTGAACCAGACACTTCGAGAGATTGCCGGCGTGATCGGCCAGTACGGCAGCGAGCTGGCGATCATCCACGCCGTCCACGCCATGGCCGCGACGCTCAATATCTGGCACCAGCCAAGGGCCAGGCGCGGGCGTGCCAGGCGTCTGGACAGCAACGCGCCGGCGCCACTGCCAAGGCCGAGTCCGGTCAAGTACACAGCCAGGATGATCGAGAAAGTGTAGACCGTCCCTCCAAAGAGCAATCCGAGCCCGCGTGTCCAGATCACTTCGGCAGCGAGCGCACTGAAACCTGAGAGGGCGAGAGCGAGATGCAGGTTCACTGGGTTCACGGGGTTCACGGGGTTCACGGGGTTCACGGGGTTCACGGGGTTCACGGGGTTCGCAAGGTTCGCCAACCCTGCCTGCCTTGAAAGAAAAACGGCGATCGCGGCGACGGTGAAGTTGATCGCCGCCGCCACCCCCGTCGCGACCGTCATGTCGAAGACCCGCAGCAGATAAAAGCCCGCGAGCAGCGTGCCGAACACGGCGCCCGCGATGTTGCCCGCATAGAACAGACCGAGCCACGACGTGCCGGAAGGCGTGCCTTCAGTCCACCGGGCGACCGCAGGCAGCGTCGCACCCATCGCGAGCGTCGGCGGCAGGAGGCACATCGCCGCGACAACGCCCCGCAGCAGAAAGCCCGACGCGCCGTAGCCGCCCCACGCCGTGTACACACGACCCACGAGCGGGAGGACGAACAACAGCAGGACTCCGATGACGCCAATCGTCAGCTCGAGGCCCGCGTAGACACGCAGCGGATGATGTCGACTTGAAATGGCTCGCGGAAGGAGCAGACTGCCGAGGCACATGCCGCCCATGAACGTGCCGAGGAGCACCGCCATCGACACGGCGGACGATCCGATGACGAACTGGAGAAGCTGGAGCCAGACGGTTTCGTAGATGAGCGCCGATGCACCGCTGCCCACGAAGAGCAGCAGGACAAGGGGCAGACGCTGCCCCACCCGGCCTGCCCGCCCTATCAAGCCCCTTTCAACTCCGCGCGGCTCATCGTGTCGATCTTGTGAATCAGTTTCGCGAACACCTCGATCTGGCTGTGCAGAAGTTCCGGGCTCAGTTTGTCGATGCAGCCATCGGCGGGACCCGCGAGCAGATAGTTCGGCTGCGGGATGTACCCGATCGTCGGAACGCCCGCGCGCGAAAGACCCGCGCCTTCGCCACGCCAGCCGCCGTTCACCGGATTGACCGCCGCTGCGCGGTCCACGCTGCCCTTGAGCGCATCGACCAGGAGATTTCCCATCGACTTGTCCGGCGTAATGGCGATGCTCCACTCGTTCCTTCCGGTAGCCCGATAGTTCGTCGCGTCCGCATCGTCCATCCACTCGCGGCATCCGAGGTGCTCCACGGCGACCGCGGCCACGGCCTTCTTGATCATCTCTGGGTATTTCTCCATCACGCCTCTCATCGAGGGCACCCAGGGGGTGGCGAAATGTCCGCTCGTCAGCGGCATCACGATCGTGCGCCGCCGCTCGCTTTTCGGAATCTTCGAGAAGTATCTCGCGAGGTGAACAATGCCGACGGCGCCGTTTTCTTCCGTCGCGTTCGGTCCGTCGGTGTGGGTGTTGACGATGATGATTTCGTCCGAGGAGGTGCCGGGCAAGGTGCAGATCAGCGTGTCGGTGGGCGTGTCCGGGAAGATGTCGGCCTCGAGCACCAGCGTGGCCTTTGTGCCGGTGCCGGACAAAGCCTTCAGTGTCTTGCCCGTTTCCCGCCCCACGTACAGTCCAGGCACTCCCTGGGGCGGTCGCGAGAACGGTGTGTACTGATCGGCCGCGTTCGCGTCCGACACGTCGGTCCACCCGAGAATGACGCCAACGGCGCCGGCCTTTGCGAACTGCGTGAGATCCTCCACCCCACCCCGCGCCGGACGGATCGACTCCGGAAATGTCTCACCCGCGGGATTGATGCCCCACGGTTGAAAGATCTCTGACCACTGTCGAGTACTCGTCGCGAAGTCGATGAACGCGATCTTGCCCTGCAGGCCGTCGAGTTTGAAATTCGGACTCGTGCCCGCATAGACGATCTCGCCGGTCACTCCGGCTGCGGGCGTCTGGCCGGAGTACGGGAAATAGGACGTCACCGGGATTTTGGAAACGGACCCGGAGGCCGGAGAGACGGTCAGCTCCGCGCGCCGCGCGTCCCAGCGCGGAAGCGTGTAGCGCTCGCGACCGACGTCCACGCCGACCTTCTTCATCTCGGTCGCCAGCCACTCGACGAATGTCGTGTGCGCCTTGTTGCCCGTGTACTTGGGACCAAGCTTCGCCATCCACACCTGGTCGTTCCAGATTTGTTGCCGCGTGGCCAGGAGGTTCGGCCGGAATCCGCCCGAACCTTGTGAACCCCGTGAACCCCGTGAACCCTGTGAACCTTGTGAACCCTGTGAACCTTGTGAACCCAGTGAACCCTTCGTGCCCACGAGCGCGAGCGCTGACACCGATCCCGCCCATCGCATGAAACGTCGGCGCGAAAATGACATGCTGTCCCTCCTCACTGGCCTGCCCTACCCGCCCTGCGCACCCTACCTGCCCTGCGCACCCTGTCTGCCCTGCCCGCCCTACCTTGCCCCACCTGCCCTACCTGCCTAGTTGGCCGGCGGCATCAGGCGCGAGTTGGTCAGGAATCGTCGATAGCCGGAATACGTCTGCGTGATCCGCATTCTCGACACGCCGGAACCCCGGAACACCCTCAGCGTCTCGATGGACGCGGGCAACGTGACGACCTCGTCCGGATCACTGAAAGACACCGGCTGATAGCGAATCGAGAAGTCGGCCCGTTCGAGGCTCATCCACGGTTGACCGGTCGTGCGCAGGTAATCGCGCGGAACTTTTACGTCGATCATCCCCACGAGGTGTTCTTCGAGCCGCAGCACGTCATCGGTGTCCGCATCAATCCAGATGCGGCCCACGGTTCGTCCTTCGAGGGGAATGCTGACGCAATCCTTCTTCCATGTCGGTTCGTTCGACCCCACGGGAAGCGAGATGTACTCGATCATGGTTGCGGCGCGCGTCCCAAGCTTCTGAGGCTTGCCCAGCAAGAAGCCAAACTCGCGACGATGCTCGGGCAGCAGCATGAAAAGCGGCTCTGGCGACACCGTTCTCGGATCCGCGCAGCCAGGTTCGTCGGACGGATTCGGCGCGCGGCCGTTCACGGTCAGGAGCTTGCGGACCACGTCGGCCTCGGGCAGTGCGCCCGGAGAACCCGGCGCGTTCCATTCCGTGCGAAGTTCGTAGACCAGCCGGCGCGCCGGGCCAACGGGCGACATGTCGCCCCCGAGCGTCTGCATCTGGACGGTCTCGGTGGACAGGATGCTCTGCGCACGCTGGTAATACTCGCGCACCCTTCCACCCACACGATTCAGCGTGGTCGTAAGAATCGTCTGGTCGGCGGCATGGGGAACGGCTCCGGCGCCGACAGCCGAGGCGACCACGGCGGCGGCCAGCACGACGGCGCGGAGAACGCGGGCCTTCACCCCTTCACCGCGTCACCGCGTCACTCCAGGGCATCCCATTCGCATCACTCCACTCCAAAGGCCAGCAACACATTGCCGGCAACGCCGGTGCCCAGATAGGCGTACCCGGAATTCGTGAACAGCATGCCGCCGGCCACAACCGGACCGGGGCCGTTGATCGACCCGCCCTTGCCCGGAACGCCGTTGACCGTCGTGTACTCGCGCGCGGTGTTGTAGTCCCACACGGCGCGACCATCGATGGTCGAGTTCGCGCGCATGACGCCGTCGGTTGTCCCCGAGAACACGACGCCGGGAATCACCGTGATGGCCGCGGAGCGGGCGGCCGTGCAGTTGCGGCTACCCGCCGCACAGTCGACACCGGGCGGCTGGGTTCGCCAGACTTCTTCAGCCGTTGCCAGTCTGATGGCGACGAGCGCACCGGCCTGCGCCGCGCCGAACTGCGCGTCGGAGTTGGGAAAATATCCAATCTCGTCGTCAGCGGCGGAGCCCCACTCCAGCCCGCCGAGCGTGCTGCCCCGTCCGACACGATGCTGCCACAGGACTGCGCCAGTGTCGGGGTCGATGGCCGTGACCGCGCCGGATTTCTGACCAACCGCCAGGATGCCCTTGCCATCGGGAAGCGCGCGCAGGATCGGCGAATTGCCGAAGTCGTAATCAGGACCGCTCACCTCGGGACAGTTCTCGCGGTTGGCGGTGGTCTGGCCACAGCTGACCAGAAACGCGTCGTTCGGCGTCATCTGCCTCGCCCACAGCCGTCGACCCGTTTTCAGATCGAACGCCATCACGGAGTCGGTCGTGTCCGCCGCCGGGTGCGTGTACCCATCGCCGGTTGCGATATAGACCGCTCCCCGCTTCACATCAACCGTTGGTGCCGACCAGACCGCGGCGCCGGCCGGACCCCAGAGTTGCACGCCGAGCGAATTCTTCTTCGTGGGCTTCGCCGGGTCCGCGATCGTGTACGCCTTCCACACCTGTTCGCCCGTGCGCGCGTCGTACACGACAAGGCTGCCGCGGAACGTGCAGCATTCGTAGTTCGGATTCGATCCCGAAGCTTCCTCCAGCGAGGCCACCGGAACATACACGCGCCCCTCCACGAGCGTGGGCGCGCCCGTGATCCGCGAGAGCGGGTGCGGATCGGCGCGCTTGGTCCACACGACCGCCCCGCTCTGGGCATCGACCGCCGTGATATTGCCCTTGAGGTCGCCGAAGTAGATGGCGTAGCGCGAGCCGCCGATCGGCCCGACACTGATGGCGGTCCGCACCGCGCCGGCCGCCTGGAACGACCAGTACACGCAGCCCGTCGCGGCATCGAGCGAGTAGATGAAGCCGTTGTCGGAACCCACGAAGACGCGACCGCCGGCCACCGCCGGCTGCGCGAACGCGGAGCTGCCATTCGGAAACGCAAACGCCCACTTCAAGGCCAGTCGTGGTACTTGCGCGGCGGTGAGACCAGCAGCGGCCGCGGACTGAAACCGCGCGTTGCTCGGGTCGGGTCCCCAGCCGCTCCACATCGGCGAGGTCGATGGATCGAACGGCTTGCTGCCGCACTGATTCTTCATGGAGGCCGCGGCGCCCGACGCCGCAGCGCCCAGGGGCCGGAGGGTGAGGGCTTCGACGAGCTGGCGCTTTTGCAGGGGACCTAACGCGGTGGCGTTCGCCGTCATCGCGCCGGTCGTGATGGCGTCGAGAATCGCTTCCGGCGTTCGCTGGCTGAGGGCCAGCCGGTTCGGCGCCCGGCTGTCGGCCGCGGGCGCGGCATGACACGTGGCGCAATGCTGCTCGAAGAGCGCCAGCCCCTGTAACGCCTGTGCGCGTGCCGGTGATACCGACGCGAGCAGCCCGCACACAAGCAAGAGGCCACGCCTGCACAGCAACGGTCCAGGACGGGGCTTTCGCAGCAGAACTCGGGGAACGCTCATCGCCCTACTATAGGGCTCCCGCGCGCGACTGCAAGCGGATTTTCAGGGCTTCGCCGCATCCGTCGTCGGACTTGCCACGTCGACGAGCAGCGGATCGGACAGGGTGCTTTGCTGCGACTCGCTCTGTCCCGCAGCAACGGACGCAAGCTGGATGATGTGCCGCCCGGGCGACAGGGGCGGAAGCCTGCCGCTGCAGGTGAATCCGGCGGCCGTGGCCTTCGTCCCGCAAGAGACATCCTGCATGTCCGCCAGTTCACTGTCGATGTAGATCACGGGCCGGATCGATGCGGCCTCCGCGGCACTGGCCGCCATCTGGTCCCACGCGAGCCGCTCGTTGCCCCTCATCTGCACAACGGGCCCGAGGGGCACGCGCCGGGAGTCTCCACGACCGCACGACGCCGCAAAGAGAGCGCACACAGTCGCTATGGCGATCAACCGGCCCATCAGACAGGATGATACTGTAATCGGAATGAACCGCGCCTTCCTCGACGCGCTGGCCCGAGCGGTTGCCCCCGAGTCGATCTTGACGGACCCAGTCGATCTGCTGACGTACGAATCCGACGCGCTCGTGCACCTGCGCGCCACGCCCGGGATCGTCGTGCTGCCGGCCACCACGGCCGAGGTTCAGGCCGTCGTTCGCCTGTGTCACAGCGAACACGTGCCGTTCGTCGCGCGGGGGCACGGCACCGGTTTGTCGGGCGGCGCCCTGCCAGTCCCCGACGGTGTGCTGATCGGATTGTCGCGGCTGAACCGCGTACTCGACGTCGATATCCCGAATCTCCGCGTCACGATCGAACCGGGCGTGACCAACGCGGAAATCACCCGGCTCGTGTCGCCCTTCGGCTGCTACTACGCGCCCGACCCGTCGAGCCAGATTGTCTGCTCGATCGGCGGAAACATTGCCGAGAACTCCGGGGGCGCGCATTGCCTGAAGTACGGCTTCACCGTCCACCACGTGCTCGGTGTGGAAGTCGTGCTCCCCAACGGCGAACTCGTGCACCTTGGTGGACGCGTGCTCGATACGCCCGGCCTCGATCTACTCGCGGCGGTCGTGGGATCCGAGGGAACGCTCGCCATCGTCACCAAGGCCACGGTACGGATCATGCGACGGCCCGAAGCCATCGTGACGCTCCTCGCGGGCTTCGGATCGATCGACGAGGCCGGCGAAGCCGTGTCGGCCATCATCGCCTCGGGCATCGTGCCGGCGGCCGTCGAGATGATGGATCGGCTCACCATCGAAGCCGCCGAAGCCGCCGTCCATCCGCGCTTTCCCGACACGAGCGCCGTGCTCATCGTCGAACTCGATGGCCCTCGCTGTGAGGTCGACGAACTCTTCACGACGGTCGAGGCCATCTGCCGGAGCGCGGGAGCGAGCACGATCGAGACGACGCGGGATGAGGCCGAACGGGCGCGAATCTGGAAGGGCCGCAAAGCAGCATTTGCCGCCATGGGGCGCGTCTCGCCCAACTACTACGTACAGGACGGCGTCGTGCCGCGCACCAGACTCCCGGAGGTCCTGAGGCGCATTCGTGAGCTGGAAGCGCGGTCCGGACTGAGGATTGGCAACGTCTTTCACGCCGGCGACGGCAACCTGCATCCACTCATCTGCTACGACGAATCGATCCCCGGGCAGGCGGCGCACGCCGAAGCGGTCGCCTCGGAGATTCTCAACTACTGCATTGAAGCCGGCGGATCGATTACCGGCGAGCACGGTGTGGGCGCCGACAAGAAGGCCAGCATGCCGAAGATGTTCACCGCCGGCGATCTCGAGGCGATGCACCTCCTCCGGTGCGCATTCGATCCGTCAGGCATCTGTAATCCAGGCAAAGTGTTTCCGACCCCGCGTTTGTGTGGAGAAGTGCCGGGTCCATACCGGCAGCATCCGCTCGAACGCGCCGGCCTGGCAGAGCGCTTCTGATGAAGCGAATTCTGCGAACTCCGCGAACCCACCGAACCTGGCGAACCCCGTGAACCAAGTGAACCAAGTGAACCAAGTGAACCCAGCGAACCCAATCGCTCCCGGCAGCGTCGCCGAGTTGGCGGCAGCACTGCAGCGTGCGAACGCCGACGGTTTCACCGTGGGTATCGGGAGCAATGCGGCACGAAGAGCCGATGTCGCACTCTCCCTGGCGCAACTCACGGCGCCTATCGACCACTACGCGGGCGATCTGGTTGCGACCGTCGCGGCTGGCGCGTTGCTTGCGGACGTCAACACCTTGCTTGGACGCGGCAACCAGTGGCTTCCGCTCGATCCACCCGCATCTGAACGCACCACAGTTGGCGCTCTCGTCGCCACCAACGACAGCGGACCACGACGTCACCGGTACGGGACTCCGCGCGATCTCATCATCGGCATTGAGATGGTTCTCGCCGACGGACGTATCGCCAAAGCCGGAGGCCGTGTCGTCAAGAACGTGGCGGGATACGACCTCGCGCGTCTGATGTGCGGGTCCTTCGGAAGCCTCGCCGTGATTACGAGCGCGACGTTCAAGCTCTCGCCGGTGCCCGCAGCGTCGAGAACAGTTGTCGTCGACATCGCCGATGCACGGGCTCTTGGGACCCTCACGCAAGCCCTCGCCGCCGCTCCTCTCACCCCATCGACGATCGAGCTGGAGTCGCCGCCCTATCGACTGTTCGTCAGGTTCGAGACGACGCTGCTCGCGGCCGATCGACAGGCGGCCGCGGTGTGCGAGATCTGTACGCAAGACGCGGCGCTCTCGGCGTCGGCCACGATTGTGGCTGACGAGACGGAGGCGGACGTGTGGCGCCGCTACGAGGCGCGCGTCTGGCGGGCGTCCGGCACACTTCTCAAGGTCGCGGTCCTCCCGACGGACGTCTCGCACCTCCTCGAGTGCCTCGAACGAATGAGCCAGGCGCACGGCGTGGAATACCGAGCCGGTGGTCGCGCGGCGCTTGGTGTGATCTACGTGCGGCTCACGATGAACGAGGACCATCACGCCAACCTTGTCGCGGACCTTCGGCGTGAGGCCAGCGCGCGCGGGGGAAGCGTCGTTGTTCACACACGCCTCGGCCCGCATGAGGACGCCGGCGCGACAGCGCATATCGGCGCGACCGCTGACGGTTTCCACGACATCCGCTGGGGCGACATCGGCGACGCGTTGCCATTGATGCGCGCGGTCAAGGCGCGATTCGACCCGAAGGGAACGCTCAATCCCGGTGGAGGACCGGGAGGGCTGTGAGCGGGCGGACGTCGGCGTTCGGAGGCCTCGCGACGCTCGAGCCGCTCATCGATCAGTGCGTACACTGCGGCTTCTGCCTGCCGACCTGTCCGAGCTATCTCCTCTTGAATCAGGAGATGGATTCACCGCGCGGGCGGATCTATCTGATGAAGGCCGCCATCGAGGATCGCGTGTCGATATCCGATGCCTTCGTCCGGCACTTCGATACGTGCCTGGGCTGCATGGCGTGCGAGACCGCCTGCCCGTCCGGCGTCCGCTATGCGCCGCTCATCGAAGAGACGCGCGCGGCGATCGAGCAGCACCACGATCGTTCGGCTTCCGACCGTTTCTTCCGAAGCCTGCTCTTCCATGTCCTGCCCCATCCCGGCCGGTTGCGGCTCCTCGCGCTGCCGATCGGGATGGCGCGTCTCGTGCGGCGACTGCCGCGCGTGATGTCGTGGTTGCCGGAGAAGATGCGGAATCTCATCGCGCTCGCGCCGACGGTCGGCCTGGCGGACGCGTGGCGGACACTGCCCGAGCACACGCCAGCGATTGGCCGCCGGCGTCTCCGCGTCGGTCTCCTTACGGGATGCGTGCAGCGGGTCTTCTTCGGCCAGGTGAACGAAGCCACCGCGCGCGTGCTCGCCGCGGAAGGGTGTGAGGTGATCGCACCGGGCCGGCAGGAATGTTGCGGGGCTTTGGCGCTTCATGCCGGACGAGACGCCGACGCGCGCAGTTTCGCGCGATCGCTGATTGACACCTTCGAGGCCGCAGACGTCGAGCAGATCGTCGTGAACGCGGCCGGCTGCGGATCGGCGATGAAAACGTACGGTGAGTTATTGAAGGACGATCCACAGTGGGCCGATCGCGCGCGGGCATTTGCCGCGAAGGTGCGGGATGCAACCGAAACGCTGGCGGGACTGGGGGCGCCGCGATCGGCGCGACATCGGATCGGTTTGCGCGTCGCCTACCACGATGCGTGTCACCTCGCGCACGCACAGGGCGTCCGTGCGGAGCCTCGCACCGTGCTCGCGTCGATCCCGGGGCTCACGCTGATGCCGCTCGCCGAGAACGACATCTGCTGCGGGAGCGCGGGCATCTTCAATCTCGTTCAGCCCGCGATGGCGAGCGAACTCGGTCGGCGCAAAGCCACGCGAATCGCCGAGTCGAGTGCGGACGCCGTCGCCACATCGAATCCAGGCTGCATCCTCCAAATCCGCGCCGCCGGCCGGGCGAACGGACACGAAGTGCCGGTCTTTCACGTGATGGAACTCGTCGACGCGTCAATCAGAGGTCGCCATCCCGGTCAGGACGCTCCGTAGCGGGTCAACTCGGGGATGATGCGCGAACTCGACCGGTGCCGGGACCATTGCACCCGCGACCGGTTCGACGACGCGGGAAATCTCACCTTCGCGATTTCCCGCGGCGTCGAACCAGCTTCGCGGGAGTAGCGGCCGCCGACGCTGGTCATCGCGGTTCCGTGAGGTGCGGTATCATGCGGCGCAACGAGATGATCCTGACCGGTGCGTCGATCCTGCAGGCATGGCAACGCGGAACAATTGCCATCACTCCGTTCGATCGCGCGAACCTGAACACCAACAGCTACGACTTTCATCTCCACCCTGTCCTTCTGGTTGGCGATCCGCGGACGGCCAAATGGCAGCGCGTCCGCGTGCCGTCCGCTGGCATCGTTTTGACGCCCGGCAAGATCTACCTCGGCGCGACGGCCGAAATCATGGGCAGTACGGACTACGCGATGACGCTGCTTGGAAAATCGTCGGTTGGCCGTTTGGGAATCTTTCTGAACATCACCGCGGATCTGGGCCACATGGGCAGCCGGTCGCGATGGACGCTGGAGATCACGGTCATCCAGCCCATTCGCGTGTACGCGCTCATGTGCATTGGCCAGGTCGCGTTCTGGCGGGCAGCGACTGGCCAGGCGCACGCGAAGAAATATCGAGGCCGATATTCGCGGCAGCTGAGGCCGGAGCCGAGCCTTGATCCACGACTGCTCGGCGGTCGGCGATGATCCTCACGGGATCGAAGATCATCGAGGCACGGGACCGGGGCGATCTCGTGATCGATCCATTTCGCCGTGGCCAGGTCGGACCCAATTCCTACGACTTTCGGTTGGGAGACCGTTGTCGAACGTACCTGAAGCGCACGCTGGACTCAGCGCGGCCGAACGAGACCCGCCTGCTGAAGATTCCGAAGAGCGGTCTCACCTTGCGTCCACACGTGCTGTACCTGGTGAACACGCTCGAAACGATGGGGAGCACCAAGTACGTGCCCATCATTCGCGGCCGGTCCTCGGTCGGCCGACTGGGGCTGTTCATCGACATCACCGCTGATCTGATCGATCTCGGCTCGATCAACCAGTGGACGCTCCAGCTCCACTGCGTGCAGCCGCTCAGAATCTACCCCGGCATGTTGATCGGCCAGGTCACGTTCTGGAAGACGTTCGGACGACGCACGCTCTACACGGGCAAGTACCGGGATCTCGAGAGTCCGGTGGGATCACTGTCGTATCTGGAACCCAAGAGGAATGGGGGAATGTAGGGATGTGGGGATGTAAGAATCCAAGGATGTGAGAATGTGGACTACATCCTCACATCCCTACATCCTCACATCCTCACATCCTTTTGCCTCTCGACCGCCAGGAACCCACCGGACTGACGGGCCCAGAGCGACGCGTAGATGCCACCCCGGGCAAGGAGCGCCTCGTGCGGGCCCTGTTCGACGATCCGGCCCTGATCGAGAACGATCAGCCGATCCAGCCGCCGGACAGTCGAGAGGCGGTGCGCAATCACGATGGCCGTGCGCCTTGCCATGAGCGTCCAGAGCGCATCTTGAATCAGCGCTTCGCTCTCGGAATCGAGCGAGCTCGTCGCCTCGTCCAGGACGAGCACGGGCGCGTCCTTCAGAATCGCCCGCGCGATCGCCACGCGCTGACGCTGCCCGCCCGAGAGCTTCACGCCACGCTCGCCGACGAGCGTCTCGTAACCAGCCGGCATCGCGTCAATGAACTCGGACGCGTGCGCCAGCCGCGCGGCCCGGCGCACCTCCGCATCGGTAGCCTCCGGCCGGCCGAACCGGATGTTGTCGGCGATCGTGCGGTGGAACATCGCCGGATCCTGAGGCACGTACCCGATCGTGCGACGGAGCGACGCCTGGGGCACGCCGTCGATCGGCTGTCCGCCGATGAGGATCTGCCCGCGCTCGACATCGGCAAACCGCAGCAGCAGTCGCGTGAGCGTTGTCTTGCCGCCACCCGACCGCCCCACGAGCCCAACCGTGGTCCCCGGCTCGACCGACAGCGAAAACCCCTCGAACAGTCGTGGCCCGGCCGATGCGTATCGAAAGCTCATGTCGCGTATCTCGATCCCGAAATCGCGGGGCGTGAATGCCTCAGGCTCGACCGCATCCACGACAGACGGAGGGTCGAGAAGGAGTTCGGTGAACTGCGCGGCATCAGTCAACGCGCTTTCCAGACTGCGGTAGGTGCGGTTGAACTCCCACATGATCCGTGTGACGGCCGAGTAGTAGCTGAACGTGATGAACACCACTTCGAGGCTCGCGCCCGTGGCCCCTCTCGTCGAGAGCGCGAGGACGAGCCCGACGGTGTTCGTAAGCACCGACATCGGCGATGTGATCATGTCGACGCGTAGGTTCTGGTAGTCCCAGGACCGCAGTGTCTTTCCTCCGAAGTCGCCGACGTTGCGTGCGTGGAGACGCGCCTCGTCCGGCTCCCGCGCGAAGGCGCGCACGGCCTCGGCGTTGGCGATCGAGTCCGCGACGTGTCCCGCGAGCACGTTCGACGCGGCCTCGCGCACGTCAACGAGCCGCTGCCGGCGGCGGATGAACGGATACACCATGGCGAAGGTCGCGACCAGCATCGCCACCAGCACGACGACAAGCAGCGGTGAATACCGCCAGAGCACGGTCGCGACGAACGCGAGCGGCAGGAGATGCGCGGACACCGAGAAGGACATCACGTCGAAGACATCCTCGAACCGCCGCGCGTACCCGAGCGCGCGCTTCGTCAGCGACCCCGCGTAGTTGTCCTGGAAGAATGAGAGATCCTTCGCGAGCAGTTCGTCCATCGCTTCGACGTAGAGCGCCTCCATCCCGCGGATCTCGGCGCGGGCCATCAGGAATCCGGCCGTGCGCCAAACCACCTCCCCAGCCAGCCAGAGACCGGCAAATGCGAGGACGTACGGGGTCAGCTCGCGGGCGGAGAGCTGCTCGTCGCGCGCAAACTTGCCGAGCAGCCTTGCGACCACGAGCGGCGGGGCGTAGAGAATCAGAATGTCGCCAATGCCGGGCAGCAGCAGCGCGGGAACGGCGATGGCCGGACGCCGGCGGATCTGTGCGATGTAGCGGCGCACCACGAGCCGCAGCGCCGCGCCGAGGCGGCGGGGATCTCGATCCACGTTCGGAGCAGGGGTCATGACTCTCGTCTCACCCGTTGTTGTTGCTGGCTCCGGCGGTTCGAAGCTTCCGTGCTACGGTATCGACGGATGCGATGATTCGCCTCGACAGACTGTTCGTCAATGCCTTGACCGGCCAAAAGGAGCGATGGCTGGGCAAGGAGCGCCTGAGATTCCTTCGCTATCGCCGCCTGTTCAAGAGAAAGCTCGGGCTTGAGATCGGCGGGCCGAGCGCCGTGTTTCGACGCAGGGAGTTTCTGCCGGTGTATGCTCGCGCCTCGCGCATCGACGGCGTCGATTTCGCCACATCGACGCTGTGGGAACATGACATCAGCGAGGCGGCGGGCTATCGATACGCCGACGGCCGCGTGGGCCGGCAGTTCGTGTGCGAGGCAAGCAACCTGAAGCGAATTGCCGATGGCGCCTACGACTTCGTTCTGAGCAGCCACAGCCTGGAGCATTCCGCCAATCCCCTCAAGTGTATGGCCGAATGGACGCGGGTGCTGAGGCCTGGCGGGGCGGTGCTGCTCGTATTGCCCGACTCGCGTTCCACCTTTGACCATCGGCGGCCGATCACGTCGTTCGAGCACTTGCTGGACGACTATCGACACGACAGAGGGGAAGACGACCTCACCCACCTGGAAGAGATCTTCGCGCTACACGATCTTTCACGGGATCCGGAGGCGCGAACCGCCGAGGAGTTCCGAGCACGTTCCCGTCGAAACCTTGACAATCGCGCTCTGCACCACCACATCTTCAATGCCGCCCTGTTACGGCAGGTCTTCAACTACTTCGGTATCAGATCTCTCTATGCGGACATGGCTCCGCCGTTTCATCTCATCGCGCTCGGCGTTCTCGCCAAATCGGAGAGCCGGTCGACTTCGGCGGCCGTCCTGACTGCCAGACAGCCTCAAGGACGATAGAATGGAACGATTGGCGTACGGATTCTGAATCATGGTCCCCGACATCGACATCTACGACACCACGCTGCGCGACGGCACCCAGGGCGAAGGGGTCACCTTCTCCGTCGCCGACAAGCTGCGTATCGCGGAGCGGCTCGACGCCTTCGGCGTGCACTACATCGAGGGCGGCTGGCCCGGCTCCAACCCCAAGGACATCGAGTTCTTCGAACAGGCGAAGAGCCGGACCTTCCGCCATGCGCGGCTCGCAGCGTTCGGCTCGACCCGCCGCAAAGACGTGCGCGTCGACGACGATGATCAGGTGCGCCTGCTCCTCAACGCAGGAACGCCGGTCGTCACGATTTTCGGGAAGACGTGGCTGCTGCACGTCCGCGAAGTCCTGCAGACGACGCCGGAGGAGAACCTCGCGATGATCGCGGATACCGTGCGTTACCTGAAGGCGCACGGCAAATTCGTGGTGTACGACGCGGAGCACGCGTTCGACGGCTGTAAAGACGACCGCTCGTACGCGCTGGCCACGTGGCAGGCGGCCGAAGACGCGGGAGCCGACGTCGTCACGCTCTGCGACACCAACGGCGGATCGCTGCCGGCCGAAATCCTGGAGATGACGACCGCCGCGCGCACGCACCTTGGCGGCAGACTCGGAATTCATACGCACGACGACATCGGTCTCGGCGTCGCCAACGCGCTCGCGTCACTCGACGCCGGCGTCACGCACATTCAGGGCACGCTGAACGGCTATGGCGAGCGGACCGGCAACTGCAACATGACGAGCGTGATGCCGATCCTGCACTTCAAGTACGGGCTCCGCTCGCTGCCCGACGCCTCGCTGGCGCAGCTCAAGGAGCTGTCCCAGTTCGTTGACGAGACCGCGAACATCCGGCCGAATCCGCGCCTGCCCTGGGTGGGCGCGGCCGCGTTCTCGCACAAGGGCGGCACGCACGTCAACGCCGTGCAGAAGGTGCTCCGAAGCTACGAACACATCGACCCCGCGCTCATCGGCAACGCGCGCCACGTGCTCATCAGCGATCTGGCGGGCCGCAGCAATATCGTGATGAAGGCGCGCGAGCTGGGCTTCGATGTGACCAACGCCACGCCCGAGCTTCGCGAGATGCTGGCGCGGATCAAGGACCTGGAACATCAGGGCTACGAGTTCGAGTCGGCCGACGGATCGCTCGCGCTGCTGATTCGGCGCGCGCTCACCCACCAACCGCCACCCTTCGTCGTCGACGCCTACAACGTATCGGTGCGACGGGAGGGCGCGCGGCCGGTCTGCGAGGCCGTGGTGAAAGTCCGCGTGGGCGAGGAATCAGAGCACCGGGTCGCGGAGGGCGACGGCCCGGTTCATGCGCTCGACACGGCGCTGCGGGCGGCGCTCGTCCGCTACTACCATCAGCTCCAGGACGTGCAGCTGACCGACTATAAGGTGCGCATCATCGACTCCCGGACGGGAACCGCGGCGAAGACGCGCGTGCTCATCGAATCGAGCGACGGCACGACCGAATGGGGGACCGTCGGTGTCCACGACAACATCGTCGAAGCCAGCCTTCAGGCGCTCGTCGACAGCCTCGAGTACGCGCTCGTCAGGAACACACTCTGACCGCAGCCTCTTCTTCGACAACGGCGAAGAGCCTGCGCGCGTCGATGGGCTTCGACAAATAGCCGTCCATACCGGCCGCCAGGCATCGCTCCCGGTCGCCGGTCATGGCGTGCGCCGTCATCGCGACAATCCGCACGTGCTGTCCCGTGCCGCGCTCCCGTTCGCGAATGGCGGCCGTCGCCTCGAAGCCACCCAGCTCGGGCATCTGCACGTCCATCAGGACCAGATCGAACGTCTCGCGATCGAGCGCCGAGAGTGCTTCGTGACCATTGCCGACCACCGTGACGCGGTGCCCGCGCTTCGTGAGCAGCCCATCGGCCACGCGCTGATTGACGACGTTGTCTTCGGCCAGGAGCACCTTGACGGATCGGGCCGGTCCCTGCGGTGCGACGGCCGCGACGGCGGTGGGCGTCGCCACGGACTCGTTCCCCAAAATGCGACAGATCGCCTCATGGAGGTCGGCCTGTCTGATGGGCTTTGTCAGGTACGAGGCGATTCCCAGATTCCGACAGCGCGCGACGTCGCCGTACTGTCCCGAGGAGGTGAGCATCATGATCGTGGCGCCGGCCAGCTCCGGCCGCTTGGCGATTTCCTCCGCCACCCCGAAGCCGTCGAGATCTGGCATATTGGCGTCGAGGAGCACCAGGCCGTACGGGCGTCCTTCCCTCGTGGCCGTGGCGAGGGCTTCGAGCGCCGCCTGTCCGCCATCCACACACGTCGGCTTCATGCGCCAGTGCGTGCTCTGATCCTCAAAGATCCGGCGATTGACGGCGTTGTCGTCGACAATCAGGACCCGAACATCCTCGAGCCGCGATACCCGGCGCGGGGCCGCGGGGACATCCACAGTCTCGAACGCGGCGGTGAAGTAAAAGGTGCTCCCGCTGCCTGGTTCGCTCGCGAGCGACAGCTCTCCGCCCATCAGATGCACGAGATTTGACGCAATGGCCAGGCCGAGGCCCGTGCCACCAAAGCGCCGCGTGGTCGAGCCGTCGGCCTGCCGGAACGGCTCGAAAATGGCGGCGTGTTTGTCGGCCGGAATACCGATCCCGGTGTCTGTCACCGAGAAGCACAGCCGCGTGGATGGGCCCTGCCGTTCAACGGCGCGCACCGTGAGCAGCACGTGACCGCGCTCGGTGAACTTCAGCGCGTTGCCGAGCAGATTGGTCAGCACCTGCTTGAGGCGAGTCGGATCGCCGACGAGGCCCGCGGGGACATCTGGCGCAATGTCGGAGATGATCTCCAGGCCCTTCTGGTCGGCGCGGACCGCGAGCGGCCTGATGGTGTCGTTGATGACCTCGGCCAGCGTGAAGGACACCGATTCGAGCGCGAGCTTGCGCGATTCGATCTTCGAGAAGTCGAGAATCTCGTTCAGGATCGTGAGCAACGACTCGGCCGACGTTTTCACCGTTGTCATACAGTCGTGCTGATACGGCGTGAGCCCGGTGCCCAGGGCCAGTTCCGTCATGCCGATGATGCCGTTCATCGGCGTTCGGATCTCGTGGCTCATGTTGGCGAGAAACTCGCTCTTCGCGCGGTTCGCGGACTCCGCGACCTCCTTTGCGCTCGCGGCGTCCTGCTCGGCCAGCCTGCGTGCCGTGCAGTCGCGACTGATGCCAAGGAATCCGATGGCGCGGCCGCCCGCCTCGCGCTCGAGTGAGATCGACTGCTCGACGAATCGTGGCGATCCGTCCGAGGCGGTGATTTGATATTCAAACCCCCGGTTGGGTCGGCCCGTTCGGTACACCTCGGCGTAGATCTCGCGGATTTGTGCCGACCGACCCGGGGATGCGGTCGCCGTAAAGTTCTGGCCGAGAATCCTTTCCTTCTCGTATCCAAACATCCGGCAGAACGCGTCGTTCGCGAACAGGTAGGTCCCACGTAGATCCACCACGCAACAGCCATCTTCGATCTGGTCGAGGATCGCGCGAAATCGATTCGAGTCCGCTCCGCTCGGCGCCTCGCGGCTCGTCAGCGACACGATTTGTCGCGCCAGGGCTCTCACGCTCTTCTTCCCGTCGCGGTACCGTACGGTCATGACCAGCTCGACGGCGAACTCATGACCGTCGCTGTGGAGCGCTGTAATCGTGCGGATTCGCGTCTGGCCGTCAGGATCGGCGGCGAGATCTCGCAGACCGCGCTCGTGACGATCGTAATTGCGCGAAGGGACGATCACGCGCGAGTGCTTCCCGATCACATCGCTCGCCGGCCAGCCGAAGAGGCGCTCCGCCCGCGCGTTCCACCCCGTGATCATGCCGTCGGCGTCCTGCTCGATCACCGCGTCGAGCCCTGGCGCATGACCGCCTTCTGAGACAGCTGGGCCGCGAGCGTCCGGATGCATCGAGTGATCGGTCATGGTGTTCTCTGCAATTCAATTCACGCGCGCCGCCTGGTCCAACGATGTCTGGAGCGCGGCCATCAGATGCGACACCGCCACCTCCAGGCGAGCGCACGCCGCGGGCGCATCCTCGAGGGCGCCCCCGCGACCCATCGATTCGAGCGCCGCCGCACCGTCCACGAC
>JBGOTP010000025.1:0-25040 GCA_041476545.1 Vicinamibacteria bacterium
GGCGCGTATGCCAAGCTGCTCGACTTTGGCCTCGCGAAGATCGCCGCGCCCACGATTGTCGTGGCCGGGGCGTCCATGCTGGCAACGACTCCGCCTCTGGACGATGGGCGCGGAAGGACCGGCGATCCGACGCGTGGCCCAGCGCTGACAGCGCAGGGGACCATCCTCGGCACGTTCCAGTACATGGCGCCGGAGCAGATTGAAGGTCAGGAGGCCGACGCCCGCACGGACATCTTTGCCTTCGGCGCCGTGCTCTACGAGATGTTCACCGGTCGGAAAGCCTTTGAAGGGAAGACCCGCGCGAGCCTGCTCGGCGCGATTCTCAAAGATGAACCGCCCCCGATTTCGCGAGATCAGCCACTCGCCCCGGCCTCACTGAACCGCATCGTCGCGACCTGTCTGGCCAAGGAACCGGAAGACCGCTGGCAGACGATGCGCGATCTGCTGCGCGAGTTGAAGTGGGTGGTCGATGGGACGGCGGCGTCGGAGACCACGAGCACTGTGGCGTCCGCGAGTTCGAGCCGCGCGAGTGTCTCAGGCGTCCGGAGAGTGCTACCGTGGGCGGCGACCGCTGCGCTCGCCGCCGCCGTCGTCGTAATGCTGGTCTTGTGGGCGCCGTGGCGAACGATACCGGCGGTCGCGCCGCTGCGACTGAGCACCGAACTGGGAGCCGATGTAACACTGACGACGAGTCCGGCAGGCGGGCCGGGTGCCTCCCTGGCGCTGTCACCAGATGGCACGCTGCTGGTCTTTGTCGCGCACAAAACCGCGGCAGGAAGCCAGCTCTACATCCGGCGCCTCGGACAGTTGCAGGCGACGCCGTTATCAGGTACCGACGGCGCTCGCGATCCGTTCTTCTCACCCGAGGGTCAGTGGATCGCGTTCTTCGCCGGCGGCCAGCTGAAGAAAATCTCGGTGACCGGCGGAGCCGCCGTCTCGCTGTGTGCAACGACCAACAACGATCGCGGCGGCGCGTGGGGTGAAGATGGCACCATCGTGTTCACCACCAGTAGTGGCGGCGGCGGCGTCGCCTCCGCCTTGCTGCGCGTTTCGTCGGCTGGCGGCAAACCCGAGCCGCTGACGACGCTCGTTGAAGGCGAGGTTACGCACCGCTGGCCGCAGATGCTGCCAGGCGACAAGGCGGTGCTGTACACGGCCTCCGGCAACCTAGACAGCTACGACGATGCGAACATCGTCGTGCAGACCCTGCCGGCGGGTGCGCGCAAAGTTCTGCAGCGCGGAGGCTACTACGGTCGCTATGTCCCGAGCGGGTCTGGCTCGCCGACGCGCGCCGGGTCCGCACGCGGGCTTGCCCCGCTGAAGCGCTTCCAGCGCGAAAGCGGGCACCTTGTCTACGTGCACGATGGGACGCTGTTCGCGGCCCCTTTCGATCTCGACCGGCTGGAGGTGACCGGCCAGCCTGTCCCCGCGCTCGAAGGTGTCACCGTCGCCCCCTCCAGCGCGGGCGCGGAGTTTGCGCTGTCGGGTACCGGCACGCTCGTCTATTTGCCGGGACAGAGCGTTGGCGACGCCGCTCCCGTTTTCTGGATGGACCACACGGGGGAAACGACGCCGCTGCTCGCGACGCCCAAAAACTGGACGAACCCGAGCTTCGCGCCCGATGGCCGCCGGCTCGCGCTGGAGATCTTCGATGGCAAGGAAATCGATGTGTGGGTGTACGACCTGGCGCGCGACACGCTGTCCCGTCTGACGTTCGATCCGGCAAGCGATCAGAAACCCGTGTGGACACCGGATGGCCGCCGGATCGTGTTTGGGTCGGCGCGCGCCGACAAGGCAACGTTCAACCTTTACTGGCAGCAGGCCGATGGCAGCACGAGCGAAGCGCAGCGCCTGACCGACAGCAAGAATCAGCAATTTCCAGCCTCGTGGCATCCGAGCGCCAAATACCTTGCCTTCTATGAGACGAATCCGCAAACGAGCGACGATCTGATGATCCTGCCGATGGAGGGCGACGAAGCATCCGGCTGGAAGCCCGGCAAACCGACGGTCTTCCTGAACACCGCGGCTGTCGAACGCGAACCGATGTTCTCGCCGGACGGCCGATGGATTGCGTACCAATCGAATGAGTCCGGACAGACTGAAGTGTTTGTGCGGCCGTTTCCTGGTCCGGGTGGCAGATGGCAGATTTCCGCGGGCGGCGGCAGCTGGCCGACGTGGTCGCGCACGCGTCACGAATTGTTGTACCGGACGGCAGACAACCGGATCGTGGTTGCGCCTTACACCGTGGAGGGCGACTCATTCAAGGCGGACAAGACGCGACTCTGGTCGGATCGCGCTATTCTGCCGCGACTCCGGTCGCGCTTCTTCGCGCTCCACCCGGATGGCAACCGCTTCGCTGCGGCGGTTGCCACGGATTCGCAGCCCGAGGCGAAGCAGGACCACGTCACGTTCATCTTCAACTTCTTCGACGAGCTCAGGCGTATTGCGGGACCACGGTGAAGAATTGGGCAATTGGGTAATCTGGTGATTGGGGAATTGTTTATCGGCAGTGCAACGTGAGACAATTGTCGAAGCGATGAATTCGACTATCGGAGGGCGGGGTAAAGGCGATCTGGTTTCGGCCAGCGCGATCATTGATACGTGGACGGCGCATGCCTGGCGCGACGGCGTCCTCGTCGATCGTCTGCTCGTGTACGACCGGATCAACGTGCACACGCGGCACAATCCCTACGAATTCATCGTGATGGAGCCGCACACCGCCGAAGTGCTCGTGCGCGGCGGCGCGTTCTTCCCCGAGTTCACGCGCGTGCGGGTCGCGGGCTGCTCGCTTGGCGGCAGCTTCCTGAAAGTCCACGGCATCTACATCGGCTTCCGGATCGAGCTGGTCGGCGGGCCCCAGATGATCATGACGAGCCCGGTCGAGACGATCGCGATCACACGGGGCGATGCGGCGCCTGCCCGCATCATGTAGCGTCCGGCTTCCGACTTCGCTCGGAACCTTCGGCGGACCGCCATAGCCTTGGCGGAGGCGGTCAGCCGGACGTCAGATCCAGATACGGCTTCAGCGCGGCAAATCTGAACTCAATCTCCGCGATTTCCTCTGACGAAAAACTGAACGCCGTCCGGCCGCGGGTTGTCGTGGTCTTGAACACCCCGCGCTTCTTCATGATGTAGAGATCGGCCCCTGGAATCTGGTCGTTGAGGTTTCGCATCAGGAGAAACCTGCCGTACGCGTCGCGGAGCTGCTCGGCCTGGCCGCGCACGTGGAAATCCCAGATCCTCGCCATGAGGTCGGCGTACATCCCGTTGCCGGTGATGATGCCGTCGGCGCCGAGATTCATCTGATACAGCCAGTACGTGCCCAGGTTGGCGCCGAACACCGCCTTCATCGGTGGCCGCTGCCGCAGTTCGGTTTTCATCCGTTCGATAAGTGGTTCGCTCTCTTCCTTCACGTAGCCGAAGTTCGGCATCTCGCGCGCCAGATCGACGATGAGTTCCGTTGACGGCACGAGATCCCGTGTGCCGCCGCTCGTCTGGATGATCACGGGCCGACCGGTCGCCTTGCCGAGCGCGCGAAAGTACTCGCGGTAGTCGTTCTGCGACGTCGCGGTCGTGGGCGGCATGGCGATCATCGCGTCTGGCGCGAGCGCCTCGGCCCGGCGCGCGTACTCGAGCATGTCGGCGGTGTCCTTGCCCTGCACGCCGAGCACGAGCGCAATCTTGCGGCCCTGTGCCGCCTTGGCGAGCACCTCCATGCCCTGCATGCGCTCGTCTTTGGTGAGCGAGGCGACGCTGCTCGACCCCTGTGGCCACACGGCGCCCTGCGCGCCCGAGCGATCGACGAACCGCAGCTCGCGCGCCAGATCCTCCCAGTCGACCGCCTTCGATTCGGTGAACGGCGTGTGGAGGATCATGAACGCGCCCCGCAGCGCCTTGGGCTTCGTTGGTGGCTGGGCCAGCGGGGCCGCTGCGGGCTGGGCCGCCCGGGTCCGCACGTACGGCAGCGCGGCAGCCGATCCGAGAACGCCAAGCCACTCCCGGCGCGTGAAGCTTTTCTTGTCCATGTTGTTGCCTTCTTGCCGTCCAGGTTCTCACTTCTGACTTCTAACTTCTAACTTTCGAATTACCCAGCCGGCCATGTCATGCTCCTGCCGCCGAGCAAATGCAGGTGGATGTGGAAGACCGTTTGTCCGGCGTCCCGGTTGGTATTGAAGATCGTTCGAAACCCGTCGGTCGAAATTCCGCGATCCTTCGCGATGATCGCGGCCCGCCGAACGAGTTCCCCGACGATGTGATCGTCTCCGGGTTCGAGATCGTTCAACGTCGAGATATGCCGCTTCGGCACGACGAGCACGTGCGTCGGCGCCTGCGGATGAATGTCGTTGAACGCGAGCACGCGGTCGTCTTCATAGACGATCGAACCGGGGATCTCCCGCGCGATGATTTTGCAGAACAGGCAATCCGTCATGAGAATCCGATCTGATCCGTTGTGTCCTCAGTGTCCTCCGTGGTGAGAGCCGTTCGTCGGGCAATCGCCACTCTCGGTATTCCCTGCAGATCGCGCCTGAGGCCGACCATTGTGAGGCCGGGCGTATTGGAGATCAACTCTTCGACGGCCGCCGCCTGGCCGAAGCCGAACTCGAAGAGGAGCAGAGCTCCGGCGGCAAGACGCGAAGCCGCCTCCTTCAGCAGCCGGTCGATAATCAGGAGGCCGTCTTCGCCCGCGAACAGGGCGACGGCCGGCTCGTAGTCGCGCACTTCGGGTTGCAGGGCGGGTCGATCGCGTTCCGGCACGTACGGCGGGTTGGCAACAATGAGGTCGAAGATCTGACAGGTGCTCAGGAGCAGATCCGTCTCAACCAGCTCGATGCGACCGGCCACGCCGTGGCGAACGGCATTCCGGTGAGCCGTGAACATCGCTTCCCTCGATATGTCGGTGGCGACGACGTGTGCGTGGGGATACTCGTGAGCGAGCGCGACGGCGAGGCAGCCGCTCCCGGTGCAGGCGTCAGCCAGAAGCAGCGGCGTCGTCTTGTCAGGGAACAGCTCGAGGGTCGCTTCGACAATCAGTTCAGTTTCCGGCCTCGGGATGAGGACGGCCGGTGACACCTCGAACGTGAGATTCCAGAACTCCCGTTCACCGGTGATGTATGCCAGCGGCTCGCGCCGCTCGCGACGGCCGACAAGGGCTTCGTAACGTGGGGCGAAGTCCACGGCATCGGGCGGCAACGACTCGCCGGCGGCCGTTACAAATCGAGCGCCGTCCCACCCGAGGAGAGACTGGGCCAGGAGTCGCGCGTCCAGGGCGGCTTCGGCATCGGGAATTCCCGCGTTGGCGAGGCGTCGTCGAGCGAGGTCGACGGCTGTGCGGATGCTCATCTTGCTGGGAGTCCGGGCAGGCGGCGCAGGCGGCGCAGGCGAGGCAGGCAGGGCAGGCAGGGCAGGCCGAATTCCCTGCCAGGCTTGCCCGCCTCGCCGGCCCCGCCCGCCCGGTTAGTCGTGTCCGCCCTCAAGATACAGCCGTCGCGTCTTTCAGCTTTTCAGATTGATAGTGTGTGATCACATTGTCGAGGATCTCGGCGAGATCGCCGTTGAGGACGTCGGTGAGCTGGTGCGAGGTGAAATTGACGCGATGGTCGGTGATGCGGTTCTGCGGGAAGTTGTACGTGCGGATCTTCTCCGACCGCTCGCCGGTGCCCACCTGGCTGCGACGGTCCTGCGCGATCGCTTCCTGCTGTTTGCGAAGCTCCATTTCGTAGAGGCGCGCCCGCAGCACCTTCATGGCCTTGTCCTTGTTCTTGACCTGCGACTTCTGGTCCTGCTGCGAGACGACGACGCCGGTTGGAAGGTGCGTGATGCGCACGGCCGAGTAGGTGGTGTTGACGCTCTGTCCGCCGGGACCACTCGAGCAGAACGTGTCGATGCGAAGGTCTTTCTGGTCGACTTGGATGTCCACCTCCTCGGCTTCCGGGAGAACCGCCACAGTGGCCGTGGACGTATGAATGCGGCCGCTCGCTTCGGTCGCGGGTACGCGCTGCACGCGATGCACGCCGCTTTCGTACTTGAGCCTGCTGTACGCCCCGCGACCCTCGACTGTGGCGATGACTTCCTTCAGGCCGCCGCCGGGCGTGTCGCTCGAGGACATCAGATCGATCCGCCAGCCCTGACGCTCCGCGTACCGGCTGTACATCCGGAAGAGCGCCGCGGCAAAGAGCGCCGCCTCGTCTCCGCCGGTGCCCGCCCGGATCTCCAGAATGACGTTCTTCTCGTCATTGGGGTCCTTCGGCACCAGCAGGACTTTGAGGTCGGCGACGAGCGCCTCTCGCCGCGCGGTCAGCGACTTGAGTTCCTGCCGCGCGAGGTCCCGCATCTCAGGGTCCGCGCCCGCCACGATTTCCTCGGTCTGCGCGATGTCCCGCGTCACGGTCTGGTACTCCCGGAACCGCAAAACGATCGGCTCGATCTCGGAGAGAGTCTGACCGAGCTTTCTGAACTCGGACTGGTTGTTCTGGACCTCGGTCGTGCCGAGCCGCTGCAGGAGCTCTTCGTACTGTCGTTCAATGGCCGTCAGTTTGTCGAACATATTGATTTGATCGTTTACCCTCCAGAAACCGGCGGGAGGAACGCGACTTCGTCGCCGTCGCGCAGCGGATGATCCATGCGCGCGTACTCGGCGTTGACCGCGCTCGAAATCGATCGCTCGTAGCCGGCAAAGTCGGGATACTCGCTCACGAGCCGCCGCCAGACCGAACCAATCGTGTCGCCGGGGGCCGCCTCTCGCAACAGCTCCGAGGCGCCTGCGATGTCACGTAGCCGGGCAAACAGCCGCACCGTCACGCGCACGCCACCCGCTCCGCCTCTGCCCTCGCCCGTGCATCGTCTGGATCGGCCGTGGCGCCTTCGATCCAGACGTCGCCGCCCTGGAAGAACTCGCGCTTCCAGATGGGCGCAATCTGCTTCACGCGCTCAATCGCGTAGCGGCACGAGGCGAACGCGTCGGCGCGATGAGGTGATGCCGTGGCAATGGCCACGCTCGCCTCGCCGATCTCGAGGCGGCCAATCCGGTGATGGAGCGCCAGGCATGCGCCCGGCCAGCGCGCGACAATTTCCGCGGCAATCCGCTCGAATGCGCGGAGCGCCAGCGGCTCGTACGCTTCGTACTCCAGGTACCTCACGCTTCGGCCCAGGTTGTGGTTGCGCACCAGACCGACAAATGCCGTCACCGCGCCGTCGGTGCCCGCGCGCTCGCTGACCGCCGCGACGAGCGGTTCGATCGCGAGCACCGCGGGTCCGATTGCCAGGAGCGGAATCGCCACCATTTCAGTATACAAGCCCCATCACGGCATCACCCGACTACCCAATCACCCGATTACTTACCCGATTCCAGAAATGCTGCAGGGGTCCGTGACCGTGGCCGAGGGGAAGCCCATGCCTGATGGCCTCCGCGACGTAGGACTGCGCGCGCGCGACGGCATCCAGAAGGGAATCGCCCCGCGCCAGACGCGCGGCGATGGCCGACGCAAACGTGCAGCCGGTGCCGTGTGTGTGACGCGTGTCGATGCGCGCGGTCTCATATTCGGTGAAGACGTCTCCATCGAAGAGCAGGTCGACGAGGACATCCCCCTCCCCGTGGCCGCCCGTGACGACGACCGCCGCGCCGCTCAGCTGATGAATCTCCGCAGCCGCGGCCCGCGCTTGCTCGATGGACGTGATTGCCCGTCCGCTCAGAATTTCCGCCTCGGGAATGTTAGGTGTGACGACCAGCGCTCGCGGCAACAGCTCCGCGCACATCGCGCGAACGCCATCGTCGTCGAGCAGAGGCTCGCCGCTCGTGGCGAGCATGACCGGATCGACGACCACGAGCGGAAGGTTGAGTGCCTCAATGGCAGCGGCCACGGCTTCCACGATGGCGGCGTTGACGAGCATGCCCGTCTTCGTCGCGTGAACGGTCATGTCGGTGGCGACGGCTTCGATCTGCGCAATGACGACATCGGCCGTAACCGGCATGACCGCCATCACACCCATCGTGTTCTGCGCCGTCACCGCGGTGATGGCGCTCAGTCCATAGACGCCGAGGGCCGCGAAGGTTTTGAGATCCGCCTGAATGCCGGCGCCGCCGCTCGAATCGCTGCCCGCGATCGTGAGCGCGGTCCGTATCTCGTGAGGCATGGGCCAGACCTTTAGATCAAGACGAGCAACGAGACGAGGTCGTCGTCTTGCCGAAGACCAGTAGGAACTGAAAAGGCGGCACCGCCTCTCGCTTGAGCAGCGTCAGCCCCGCGGCGCCAGCCGCCCGGACGACGGTATCGGGGTTGACGCGTTCGTCCGGATCGGGACCAGGTCCGCCCCCGCCCGGCTCGAAATCGACGACACCGAGACATCCTTGCGGCTTCAACTGTTTCGCGATGTTGGCCAGCAACGTGACCACCTGGGACGGGTCGGCCGGATCTTCCATCTCGTGGTAGGCGTCCACGATCAGCGCGGCGTCGATGTCGGGCGGCAGCTTCGGATCGTTCGGCGTGCCCTGGACCGTGCGCACGTTCTTCAGCCCCTCCAGGTCGACGCGCCGGCGAAGCGCGAGGAGCATCAGGCGCTGAATATCTTCGGCGATCACGAGGCCGTTCTGTTCAACCCGGCGTGCCAGGCGGATGGTGAACCAGCCACCTCCCGCGCCCAGATCGGCCACAACCGAGCCCTCGGCGATCTTGAGGGCGTCCATGATTTGATCGGGCCTCTGCCACTGGTCGCGGTCCTCGGCATCAAGAAGCCCAAGGTCCTGCGCGCTGAACAGCCGGTCCTTGGGTTTTGCCTGCGCGGATTGAGCGACCTGAGCGCGCGGCGTGCCCGGAACGCCAGGAGCGATGACCGCCGCTGCGGGTCGTGCCGAACCCGTCGAAGCGGGTGTCTGATTGCACGCAGCAAATGTCGCGCACGCCAACCAGCATGCCAGATGCATCACGGTTTGCCGAGCCGGTCCGGCTGACGTCACGACACGGACCCCTTCGCTCCGCCCGCCCTGCCTGGCCCCTTCGGTTCGTCCGCCCTCCGTCCGACCACGCCGCCTTTGGTCATCGCGTCGGCCGACAGAATGTCGTCGAGGCGCTTGGCGTCGAGGAGTCCCCGCGCAAGGACCAGCTCACGAATCGACCGGCCGCTCGCCACGGACTCCTTGGCAATCTCCGCGGTCGCCGCGTATCCGATGTACGGACTGAGCGCTGTGGCGGTCGCTGAACTGCGCTCCAGCAGTTCGCGCGCGCGCTCGGCATTGACGATGATGCCGTCGACGCACCGCGTGCGCATGACGAGGAGCGACTCTCGAAGAATCGTGGATGCGTGAAGCGCGTTCCACGCAATAACCGGCATCATCACGTTCAACTCGAGCTGGCCGGCTTCGCAGGCGAGCGCCACCGTCATGTCGCAACCAATCACCTGAAAGCAGACCTGATTCACCATCTCCGGGATGGATGGATTCACCTTGCCCGGCATGATGGACGATCCCGGCTGGACGGCAGGCAGTGTGATTTCCGCCAGCCCCGCGCGCGGTCCCATGCTGAGGAGCCGGAGATCGCTGGCGATCTTGCCGACCTCCACGGCGAGACGACGCATCGCGCCTGAGTACGCGAGGACGTCGCCCATGCTCTGCGTGACGCGGAACAGGTTCTCGGCCGGCGACAGGGCGAGGCCGGTGTAGTGCGCCAGCTTCCGCACGACCAGCTCGCGATAGTCGTCGCCCGCGTTCAGGCCCGTGCCGATCGCCGTTGCTCCGATGTTGAGTTCCTGCAACTGCTCCGCGTCACGCGCTACGGCGTCTGCACCGCGGCGGATGCACGACGCGTAGCCATCGAACTCCTGCCCGAAGGTCATCGGGACGGCGTCCTGCAGGTGCGTACGGCCGGTCTTGAGCACGGCGCTCGACGTTGCGGCGTTGCGCGCGAAGCTGTCCGCCAACTGGCGCGCGGCTTGGACGAGCGGCCCCGCGCGCATCAGCAGCGCAAGTCGCGTTGCCGTGGGGAACACGTCGTTGGTCGACTGGCTCATGTTGACGTGATCGTTGGGATGGACACGCGTGTAATCGCCTCGCGGCGCGCCCAGGATCTCGGCGGCGCGATTGGCCAGCACTTCGTTCGCGTTCATGTTGTGGGAGGTACCGGCGCCTGCCTGATATACATCGACCACGAACTCGTCGCGCAGCTGTCCGCCGAGGATCTCGTCGGCGGCTGTCACGATGGAGGCCGCAATCGCCGCGTCGAGACGGCCGAGCGCGGCGTTCGCCTCGGCCGCCGCCTTCTTGATCAGGATCGTTGCGGTGACGAGATCGGCCGGCGCCCGAAGGCCGCTAATCGGGAAATTGGCGACGGCCCGCGCGGTCTGGATCCCGTAGTACGCATCGGCGGGAACGGCGAGCTCGCCCAGCGGATCGCGCTCGGTGCGGAAGGGCATAAAGGGGTAGCTCTCGGCTGACAGCTTACCGCCGATGCTGTTCTTCAGCATTGAATATAATTCAGCCAATGCTTCCATCATTCTTCGAGAGCGTGCTCCAACTCATCGTTCGAACGTCCACCGATTTGCCGCCCGACGTGCGCGCGGCCATGAAGACGTCGCTCGATGCCGAGGTGCCTGGCACGCGTGCCGGACAGGCGCTGACGATCATCGCGCAGAACATCGACCTCGCCGCCGGCAACGAAGGCGCCATCTGCCAGGACACCGGTATGCCGACCTTCGAGGTCAAGGTGCCGATTGGTGCGAACCAGATGTGGATGCGCGCGCAGATCCGCGAAGCCGTGGCCGAGGCGACAAGGCGCGGCAAGTTGCGGCCCAACTCGGTCGACTCCATCACCGGTAAGAATTCGGGCGACAACCTGGGGCCGGGTACGCCGATCATTCATTTCGATCAGTGGGAGCGCGACGCGATCGAGATCAAGCTGATCCTGAAGGGTGGGGGCTGCGAGAACACCAACGCCCAGTACGCGCTGCCCGTCGAGCTGCCGCACCTCGGGCGTGCCGATCGCACGCTCGACGGCGTGCGGAAGTGCATTCTGCACGCCGTCTGGAACGCGCAGGGCAAGGGCTGTGCGCCGGGAGCGGTTGGCGTGTGCGTCGGCGGCGATCGGACGTCCGGGTACTCGCATGCGAAGGAGCAGCTCTTTCGGACGCTGGACGATGTGAATCCGGATGCGAGGCTGGCCGAGATCGAAGCCGCGATCATGTCGAGCGTGAACACCCTCGAGATCGGCACGATGGGTTTCGGCGGGCGGGTCACGCTCATCGGCTGCAAGATCGGCGCGCTCAACCGGCTTCCCGCCAGTTTCTTCGTGTCGGTGGCGTACGACTGCTGGGCGTTCCGGCGGCTCGGCGTGATTCTCGACAGCCGCAGCGGCGCGATCGCAAGCTGGCTGTATCGCGATCCCTCTCACCCGATCATCCCGATGCTCGATCAGGCCGGCTTCGCGCGCACGGGTCGCGAAGTGACGATCAAGGCGCCGCTCACCGACGAGCAGGTGCGATCGCTCAAGGTCGGCGACGTCGTGCTGATATCAGGACGCATGTTCACCGGCCGCGACGCCGTCCATTCGCATCTGATGAAGCACGAACCGCCGGTCGATCTCCGCGGGTCTATCCTCTATCATTGCGGCCCCGTCGTCATGAAAGAAGGGGACGGCTGGCGTGTGACCGCCGCCGGACCGACGACGAGCATTCGCGAGGAGCCGTATCAGGGAGAGATCATCAAGCGCTATGGCATCCGCGCGGTGATGGGCAAGGGCGGCATGGGGGTGAAGACGCTCGCCGCACTGAAGGAACATGGTGCCGTGTATCTCAACGCCATCGGCGGCGCCGCGCAATTCTACGCGCGCACGATCAAGACCGTGGACGGCGTCTCACTCCTCGAATTCGGCACGCCAGAAGCCATGTGGCATCTGACAGTGGAGGATTTTCCCGCCATCGTCACGATGGACGCGCACGGCAACAGCCTGCATAAGGACATCGAGCAGGAATCGGGCAGGCACCTCGCAGCGCTCGGTTCGTAGGACCCAACGGATGGAGCCGCCGGATTCTCGTCACCAGTCGACGATCCGTCAGGAGAATGGGACGCTGTAGTCCAGAATCTCGAACAGCGCCGGGCAACACCTGGGCCAATTGCGGCGGTTTTATCTGGCAGGATTCATGCTGGTCGGCTGATTGATCGTCGTTTCCCTTTACCGAGGACGACCGTGAACCGCACGCTGAAAACGTCGCTCAGTCTTCTCGCCCTGCTGACATTGCTCGTCGAGGCCCCAGCCTTCGCCCAGCGGCGCATCGGTCCGCGGATGCATCGAGGTACGTTCGTCTTCGTCGGCGGCTACTTCTACGATCCGTTCTTTGGTCCGTATCCGTGGTGGGATCGGGGCGTGTATCCCTACGGGTATGGTTACGGCTACGAGCCCGTGTACGACGAGAGTGCCGGCGTGCGAATCGAGGTGACACCCAAGGAGGCTGGCGTCTACGTCGATGGATACTACGCCGGCATCGTGGACGATTTCGACGGATTCTTTCAGCGGCTGACGTTGTCGCCCGGACAGCACGACCTCACGCTGTACCTCGACGGATATCGGACGGTACACCAGCCGCTCCGTCTCTCGCCGCGGTCGACCTTCAAAGTGGGTTATCGGATGGAACGCCTCGCGGTCGGCGAGACGAGCGAGAAACCGGCCCTGGCGCCAGCCCTGCCGGCGCCGCCGCCCGGCAGCTACATGGCGCCGCGCACGCCGCCGCGCACCCCGTTCCCGCCTGGTCCCGCCGGCCCGCCGCCAGTCCGCGGTGTGCCGCCCGCCGCGCCGCCGAGCGCCGCGCCGTCAGTCCGCGGTGCGCCGCCGAGCGCTGCGCCCCGAGCCGAGGCCAGCGTCGGGACGATTGTGGTCCGCGTGCAGCCCGGTGGCGCCGACGTGTTCATTGACGGGGAGCGCTGGACGAGTTCCGACACGGAGCGTCTGACGGTCCAGGTGTCTGACGGCCGGCATCACGTTGAGGTCCGCAAGAGTGGGTATCGCACGCTCGCGATCGACGTCGACGTCCGCGGCAACGCGACCGTTCCGCTCAACGTGAGCCTGTCGCCGGAGTAGAAGATGGCGATGCATCGACTCTCGATCGGCCGCATGCCGCTGGGGGCGATGTTCTTGGCGACCGCGCTATGGAGTGGACGCGCCAGCGCGCAGGACGTGAACCCGCCAGCCGGCGGGGCAGGCTTGCAGGGGCCGATGACCGTCGAGCGCGTCCGCGAAGGCTGGGCTATTGCTCCTGATTTCAAAGTCACACGGTTCGACGACAGCACGCGCGGGCTCGCGGGCGTGTGGGCTGGCTGGGTGATCGATAACACGCTGATGATCGGCGGCGCCGGTTACTGGCTGCCTGATTCGAGTCGTGCGCGCGGGCTCTCGTACGGCGGTGCGCTCATCGAGTGGCGGGAGCACACCGAGCGAACCTTCGGCTTCAGCGTGAAAGCGTTACTGGGCTTCGGCACCGCGACCGTACCGCGCACCGTGACGCTGATCCCGTTTGGCCGTTACCCTGGCGTCGTGCCCGTCTCGACGAATGGATCGCTCACGTTTGCGTTTCGCGAAGACTTCTTCGTCGCTGAACCACAGGCCGATCTGCTCGTTAGCATCGCACCCCGCGTCCGTCTGCACGTGGGCGCCGGCTACCGTGCCGTCGGAGGTGCTGGAAGTCTCGGGTCCGCAATCCGCGGCGCGACCGGCAGCGTCTCGCTCGAGATCGGCCCCTCGTCGCAACCCTGAACTCCAAATTCTCAAGACCCGGTGCGCATGACGGCTGTCGATCGTTAGGCTTATACATTACTTGCACAGTGTAGTGCAATATGTGTAAAGTCAGATCGCAGACCGATGCGACGAATCTCGCCCTCGACTCTTCGGGCCATCGAGCGTGAGCTGCGGGAACTGGAGCGGCGGCGCGGCGATCTGGATCGCGCGATCGCCCGTTTGCGGCGGATCGCCACGTGGCTGCGAGAGCGGCGGCGGCGTCCGGCGTCTGCTGGCACTGGTGGCGCCGCACGGGCGGGCCGAAGGGCGGAGTCGGTGCCGCACAGCCTGACGGATGGCTGCCGCGCGGTCCTCAGGATGCATGCCCCGGTCGGACTCACCCCTCGCGAGGTGAAGCACCTCCTCACAGAGAGCGGATTGTTGTGGGAGCGCTTCAGCAATCCGATGTCGGCGGTGCACACGGTCCTGAAGCGGTTGGTGCAGCAGCACGAAGCCCTCGCAACGCTCGGATCAGATGGGAGGCGGCGCTATGCGGTGAAACCGACGGTGGTCATCGCCCTCACACGCCGCGAAATCGCCGACAACGCACTTATGGACAAACTGCTCGAAGCTGGCTCGCCTGATGGTGTTGTTGATCTCCTGAAAGGACATCGCAGGAAATCACGCTGAGCCTGACACACCCCTTTCCTCTTCTTCCCCTCATCCTCAGACGATGCTATCGTCGTCTCGGCTCGCGTAACTCTCCGTGCAAAAGAAGCGGCCAGTGGCATCCGGCTCGCACGTCTGGCTTGTGGACAAGGTCGGCGACCAACGCGTCGTTCGCCGACGAAAGGACACGGCATGCAGCCGGGATTTCTCGAGAAACGACTGGAAATTGTGGAGCAAACGGTGGAAGGACTGACTGAACTGCCGGCCCGCCTGGAAAAGGTCGAAGCGCGTCTGGCGACGGTAGAAACGCAAATTGTGCAACTCAGAACGGAGATGCGCGACGAGTTTTCTACTGTGCGCGAGGAGGTTCGCAGGGGCGATGAAGACACGCGCACTCAGATGCGGGCGTTGGTCGAAGACGTTCGCGGCGACGTGCGAAGGGTGGCCGACGGCGTTGAAGCCAACCGGGGGAACCTGGAGGCGTTCCGGGCCGAAATGGTCGGCTTCAGATCCGACACCGAGACGTTCCAGATGAAGACCCTGTCGTTTGAGAACAGGACCGTGGCGTTCGAGGAGAACACGCTGGCGTTCCAGAAAAGGACTCTGTCGTTCGAAAAAAGGACCGTGGCGTTCGAGAAGAGGGCCGTGGCGTTCGAGGAGAAGGCGCTGGCGTTTCAGAGGAAGACGGTCGCGTCCCAGAGGAAGACGGTCGCGTTCCAGAAGAAGATGTTAGTGTTCCAGAAGAACATGCTGGCGTTCCAGGAGGATGTGACGACTCGCCTCTCGGACATTGCTTCGATGCTGACTCGCGGGCGGCGCGCGAAGCGACGGTGAACCTCAGGAGACAGGCCCACCCAAGGCCGGCGTGACCCCGTTCGTGACACAACCGTGACGCGACGCTGGATGGTCCTCGGTAGAATAGGCCGTCGTGACCTGGCAGATCGGCGGAGGATTCCCGTCTTGCTCGCGGCGGCGACGCTGATTCCCATCTGCGTCCTCGGTTGGCTGGGCTTGCGCATCCTGCAACAGGATCTCGAAGCCCTGGCGGAACTGGAGATTCTACTCGAAGAGCGGCGCCGCGACGGTTCCTCGCTCACCGATCGCTGACGCAATCAGGACGAACACTTCACAGAAGCGTGACATTCAACGTCACGTGGTCGCGATAGCCTTGGAGTCTCGACATGATGCGAGTGCTCATGGCCATCGTGCTCGCGATTCCTCTGGGACTGGATCTGTACATGCCCGCCCCGGAGGACAATCCCATCACGGTCGACAAGATTCGATTGGGACGGCGGTTGTTCAACGACCGTCGCCTCTCGCGCGACCAGTCGCTTTCCTGCGCCTCCTGTCACGATCCCAAGCGAGCCTTCTCGACAGCGAAGCCGCTCTCGGTCGGCGTCTTCGGCCGTGTCGGCCGCCGCAACGTCCCGGCGATTCTCAATCGCGGCTACGGCCGCGCGTTCTTCTGGGACGCGCGGATCACTTCGCTCGAAGAGCAGGTGCTCAGGCCGATCCAGGATCCGAACGAGATGGACATGACGCTCGCTGAGGCAAGTGCCCGCGCGCGTCTTCCGGCCGAGGAGATATCACGTGCCCTGGCGAGCTACGTGCGCTCCATCCTCTCCGGCAACGCCCCTTTCGATCGATTCGTCAATGGCGACCGCAAGGCGCTGTCCCCCGAGCAGCAGGCCGGCCTGCAGATCTTCCGCGGTAAGGGCAACTGCACCGCGTGCCACGTCGGTCCGAATTTCTCCGACGAGCGACTGCATAACACCGGCATTGCCTGGCGTCCGTCGACAGGTTCAGGCCCAGGACAAGCCCCCGCAGGATCAGGGCAGGGCAGTTACCAGGACGAAGGGCGGTTCGCCGTCAGCGGCAAGCCCGAAGACCGCGGCGCGTTCAAGACGCCGACGCTGCGCGAGGTCGCCCGCACCTCGCCCTATATGCACGACGGCAGTAAGGCGACGCTCGAAGAGGTCGTCAAGTTCTACGATGAAGGCGGGCGCCCGAATCCTGCGATCGATCCCGAGATTCACCCCCTTCATCTCACCGTCGAACAGAAGGCGGCACTCGTCGCCTTTTTAAAATCGCTGTCTGGGACACTTCGTGAGGGTCGTTGAGGACGGGGGCACGCCTACTTAGTGGAGGCGCGATGGCGAGAGAAAGAGCGAGAGGCCAGCGGTGAGCGTGGTGCCCGCGCCATTGGCATCCAGCGTGGCGATGGAATGGCCAATCGACCCAGACACGGCGACGGCCGACGCCAGGGCAAGGGAGACGCCACCGGACACGTCGTGGCGATCGCTCCCCGTACCTGTGGAAGAGGCCGTGATCCAGGCCCGGCTATAGGACATGGACACGACGACACGCGGGGCGACATGGAAGGCCGCACCCACGCCGGCGAACAATGAACCGTTGGTAAAAGCACCGGCGCCGGCGTAGACCCTTCCCAGACCGTGCTCCACCTCGAGGCTCACGGGCAATCCCAGTTGTGCCCGGCTCTCGTTCACGCCGACCGCTCCTGCACCAAGCACTTCGACGGTCGGCGACAGGGCCACCTTCAGCCCCAGGTTCTTGTTGCTGAAGACTCCCACCTTGCCCGTGAAGTAGACCGTGCCCAGTCCGCCGGCCGAGCCGGCGGGATTCGTACTGCCAACGACGTAAGGCGCGCTCATCGCAAATTGCAGGCGTGACGTGACGCCGACGGCGGCCGCGGCGATGGGCGCCTGCACTTCGCTGACGCCAGCCCCTTGCCACCGCAGAGCCGTCACGCCGAGCGATGCGTTGCCCGCCCCCAGCAAGCTCGCATCGTCCACGAGGGAGACCGGATTGGCGGACGAGGGGTTTCCCAGCCCGCGCGTCTGCAGCTTCGTGCTGCTCGGCGCGTTGGTCTTGTTGGCCTGCGCGAGGGCGGGAGTGGTGACGGCGAGCGCCACGAGGGCACCCACCGTCACGACGAAGCGGCTCATTTGCTGTTACCCGTCTTCATGTCAGCCGCGGCCGCTTTCTCGTCCGCGTCGGCTTCGCGCTCGGCGACGCGCGTCGCCGCCTTCGCGTCGACGCCAGGCTTCAGCGCATGAATGGCCTGGCCGAGACTCTCATGATTGGGCCCCGTCATGCCCGCCTTCAATTGGTCGAACGGGATGCCGAGGTTGTGGGACACGTGCAGCGCGGCGATGAATTGTCCTTGATTCTTGAATCCGGCCGCGGCGTCCTGGAGCGCCACGTTGGGTGGCAGCAAGGCTTGAACCCGCGAGGCCAGTTGCGGATGGCTTGCGATACGGCCGGCGAAATCCGCCGGCTTCGAGTTCGCTGGCTTGCTCGCGGTGTTCGCGTGTGCCGTGGCTGGGGGAGTTCCCCGGCCTCTCTGACCGGCGTACGCGGGGGCGAACGAGACGGCCGTCATCGCGATAACACTAATGGCTGTTGAGATCCTGGCAACGTGCATACATCACCTCTCTGTTCGTGGAAATGAGCAAAAGAAGTGCCGCAGATTCGCGTCTCGCAAGTATCTGCAAATACAGGAGCTGCACTCGATCCCTCGAGTGAGACGATGTGCCACAGTGTTACAGGACTGACGCTTCTGCCCACGATGGCGTCGAGCACACTACGCACCCTGACGAGTTCCTGACAGAACGCCGACCGGCATCAGACCTGGACCATTCAGGGCTTCGCCTATGATGGGCACGGTCTGATCATGTTCGACGAGTGGCTGCGCGCTCCACGTCGGCTTCGATTGGTGTTTCTGGCGGTGATGCTTCTGCTCGCCGGCACCCTTGGCTGGTTGGCGTGGCGACTGCTCGCGCAGGATCGGCAACTGGTCGTGCAGCAGCTGGCCGACCAGAGGGACGCCGCAGCTGATCTGGCGGTTGTCGCGCTCGAACGACGCCTGTCCGCGGTCGAACAGGATCTGAGCCGCGTGCTCGCGGACGACTCCGCGCCGCCGACCTCGCTTTCAAGTGGGGCCATCTTTGTCCAATTCGGACCAGGCGTGATTCGCGCGTGGCCGGAAGACAGTCTCGTGTACTACCCGGACGTGCCGGCAGCTACCGAAGCTCCGGCGGCGCTTTTCACTGCGGCTGACGATCTCGAGCACGTAGCTTTCAGCTATCGGCTGTCAGGTTTCCGCTCTCAAGACCGCCCGCGAGCGGAAGCTGAGAGCTGGCAGCTGACGGCTGCGCGGGTCAGCGTGGAAAGAACTCCGAGACCCGGCAGGAGAATCCCGGTAGCACTGGCTCTGCCGTGAGAAGGTCGTCGCCCGCGTATTCGGCGGTGTCATCAAGAGCGCGATAGGCTGTGACCGTTCTCCGCTCCGGGTCGACCACCCACACCACAGGGACGCCGCACCCGATGTACTCGTTCACCTTCTTCGTCATCTCCCGTGCGCTGTCGGACGGTGACAGCACTTCGACGACGAGGTCGGGCACAAGATTCCCGTAGTCGACAGGGGAGCGACCACCAGGAAGCTTCTCGGTCCTGACAAAGCTGACGTCCGGCGATCGCACGTTGCCGGTCGGCAGTTGAATGCCGACGCCTTCCGTGTACACGTCGCCAAGGTCCTGCGGGAATACAAAGTTCCCAAGCACCACAGTAATGCGCGCGGCGACGTTCGAGTGCCGCGCCCCTGCCGGAGTCACAATGATTGCCCCGTCAACCAGTTCGTAGACACGTCCGTCCTTCGGGACCTTTCGCAGGTCGTCGATCGTCGCGGGGCTTTTCGGACTCACAATCGCCATTCTACGCCCCGTCCGGCAACATGCCGCGCGTCTCTTCCTGCAAACCGTCTGCCCAAAGGAATGGTCCAGATCTCGAGAATACGATTCTGGGATGTGGCAGGAACTGCGATGACTCGGGCTACTGCTGGACGCGGAAAGTGCGGGCTGAAAGCTGACAGCCGGCGATGATTACCGTCGCACTGCGAACTCCTTCATCGGCGGACGCGAGTAGCCGTGCTCCATCGCGGCCACATCAAGGTCCATCGTCTCCAGATCGGCAATCGCGAGCAGCGGAAACAACGACAGCGCCGGCACGTCGACGGTCTTCAGATAGCCCGCGCAACTGTGGCAGACCTCGATGCGCCGATCCTTGCGCTCCTCGTCCGGCGCGGCGGTGACGAACGCTTCTCCCTCCTCGCCGCAGTACACGCACGCGTAGGTCGTCAGCTCCCACGCGAGGGCGCAGAAGGAACAGCGCAGCACGCGGTGACCCGAGACGACTTCCGCGAGCGCGGGCCACGAGGCGCACGCGGCGCAATAGCCATGGTTCCAATCGGTCAGCGCAGCCTGGAGCATCTCATCGTCTGACGCGAACAGCGCCCGCTGGAGCGCGTGCACGAACGGACTCGCGGCGAGTTCGGCGATGAGCCACAGGAGATCCGGAGAGACGCCGCGATGGACGGCGCCGGTGCGAATCGCGTGCTGATCGCGCGACACCGACGCCGTGAGGATCGACCCGGCGTCCATCTGTCCCTCGTCGATGAGCGACCGAATGTGGTCGGCGGCCTCGCCTGCACCTCCCTCGGACAGCGCTTCGCAGAGCTGGAGCAGCACCGGCCGCAGGAGGCCGACGGGCATCGGGATCGGCTCACCCGTCAGCGCGGGGGTGCCGTGCGCGAGCTTCGCGGCAAGATAGCGGGGGGGCAGCGACAGGCGCGGCAGCGGCCGCTCTTCGACGGTTTCGGTCAGATCGACCACCAGCCCGAGCAGCCGTTTCTGCAGTGCAATGGCGGGCTCCATGTCCGGCCGGCTGGCCAGAATGGCGTCCCAGCGGGCGGCTGCGGCAGCCAGCCGGGAGTCGCGGTTGGCCGGCGCGAGCGCGATATGGGGCATCGGAGCCCAATGGTATAATGCCCTATCACTCCAGGAGAAATGACCGATGATCAACGTTTCGGAAACGGCGGCGGCGAAGATCAGCGAGCTGCTCACAGAAGAAAACAAAGCCGGCAGCGGCCTGCGCGTCTTCGTGCAGGGCGGCGGGTGTTCCGGATTTCAATACGGGCTGATGATTGAAGAGAACGGCCAGGGTGCCGGCGATCAGGTCTACGAATCGCACGGCGTGAAGCTCTTCGTCGATCCGATCAGCATCCAGTACCTGAATAACGCCGAAGTCGACTTCGTCGACACCGTCACCGGCGGCGGGTTCACGATCAAGAACCCCAACGCCACGTCCACGTGCGGCTGCGGCTCGTCGTTTACCACCGAGTAAATTTCTGGAGTAATGGGGTGAACCAATCACCCCATTACCCAATTACTCAATTACCCAATTCCCCCATCCATCATCCCTCCTGATGGACCGCATCCTCCCAGACCTGTCGAGCCTGCAGCCCGCGGGCCGCAAGCACTCCATCAAGCGCGATCGCGTGCTCAGTGTGTTCCTTCGCCAGGAAGGTCATCTGAGCGCGGACGATTTGTGTGATCTTGTCCACCGCGAGGATCCCGGGATTGGCCGCGCCACGGTCTACCGGACCCTGCAGTGGATGGTCGAGGCCGGCATCGCCCGCAAGGTGAATTTCGGCGAGGGCCGCGCCCGTTTCGAGCCGTCCTTCCGTCATCCCCGGCACTTTCATCTGGTCTGCACGGAGTGCCGGCGCTCGTCCGAGTTCCTGAGTTCCGACATCGAGTCGCTGCTGGAGGAAATCGCGGCGTCCCGTCACTTCGAGTCCGGTCAGGCGGTCGTGCAGGTGTCGGGCATTTGCGAAGCCTGCCGGACGGGCGCGAAGACCGGCGCAAGAACGTCCGCCATCGACGGGACGACCACCGAGCAGGTCTTTGCGCGCGACGCGCTGCGCATTGCGATTGCGACCGAGCGCAGCGGCCTGGAGTTCTACACGCGGGCGGCCGGTCTCACACGGGATCCGCGCGGCCGCGCGGTCTTCGAGCGCCTGGCGGGGGAGGAGAAGGAGCATCTCGGCACGCTTGAAAAACGCTATGCCGAATTGCTGGCTGACGACGCGCAGCTCGAAACGCGTCCGACGTTTCTCTTCTTCAAAGGCGCGGCCAACGGGATCTTTGCCGAAGGCGCGGAGAAACTGCGGAAGGGCGTCGGCGACCAGGAGGCGCTCCTCATTGGCATCAAGTGCGAGCGCGGATCGCATCAGTTTTTCAAGCGCTACGGGGAGCGCTTCGAGGACTCGGAAGGCAAACGGATCTTTCTGGAGTTCGCGGACGAGGAGCGCGAGCACCTCGAGCTGCTCATTCGCGAGTATCGGTCGCTGCGTGAGCGGCAGGCTCCGGGGCGCGTTCGGCGAGGGCGCGCGTCCCGGGCGGCCCAGTGATCGACCTTCACACCCACACGACGGCATCCGACGGCCGCTGCACGCCGGCCGAGCTCGTGGCGCGCGCCGCGACCGCGGGGATTACCGTCCTGAGCGTCACCGACCACGATACGACCGCCGCCTGCGCGGCGGCGGCGCTCGCCTGCGCGGCCACCCGCATCGACTTCGTACCCGGCATCGAAATCACCTCGGTCGTGGACGAGCGTGACGTGCATGTCCTCGGTTACTTCTTCGACGCGCACTCGCCCGTCCTGGAGGCCTTTCTCGCCGAGCAGCGTCGGAGCCGCATCGACCGTGTGCGCCAGATGGTCGATCGTCTCGCCGCGCGCGGCATCGCTCTCGACGCCGCCGCGATTCTGCAACCGGGCATCGACGATCCCTCGAAGTCCGCGGGCCGCCCGTGGATCGCCCGCGCGCTCGTCGCCGGCGGGCATGTCGCGAACAACAACGAGGCTTTCGATCGCTGGCTTGAGCGCGGTCGCCCGGCGTTCGTGCCGCGCACGGGTCCTCGTGCCGACGAGGTCTTCGCGCGCATTCACGACGCCGGCGGGCTCGCGTCCCTGGCGCACCCGCTTCTCATCCGGCACGACGAGTGGATTCCAGGCTTCGTCGAGTCGGGGCTGGATGGCCTTGAGGCATACCATTCGGACCACGACCCCATCGTGACGCGGCGCTATCTGGAGATGGCCAAACGGCTGGGAGTTGCCGTGTCTGGTGGATCCGACTTTCACGCCGACGAGTCGCACGGGCCGAAGAAGCTCGGCAGTGTATCTCTCCCGCGCGCCGCGTTTGATGCGCTGAAGGCACGCTGTAAAACCGATCGTTAGACTGTTCACGAGCGCGTCGTGGCGCTATGGTGGCTTGGGGCGTCCGGACGACATCGACGGCGGCGACCCGGGTCGGGCGCCGGAACTGCACGCGTCCGGTTCGTACGCTGCCGGTGCCGCGGCGATCAGGAGTTGGCTCGAGACCTGGGCCATGCACGGCATACACCGGCTCGGGTTGTTCCCTCGGCACGGATCGCGGAGAACAGGATCGCCGCGCGAAGAACCGGACGCGCACAGTTGACGTCACGTCTCACCGGCCACCCTCCCACGGGTCGCCGCCCCCGATGTCGTCCGGCCGCCCCCATACTGACGTCCGTCGCGGTCGCCCCGATCGGCAGCGGCCGTATGAGCGGGCCGACGCGCGCCGCGACCGGAAGTCGAGCGCAGCGATTCGTCACGTCGACTTCGGTCTGCACGATCCGTGGCGATCGCATTGGCGAAGGCGGTGTATGCCGTGAATGACCGTCGTTCGAATGCCCCGATAGTCGACGGGAGAGCGCCAGGATTCGAGCGGAGTCTCGACTTCCCGGTCCGCGAATCGGGCGCAGCCGATCGGGGCGATCGCGGCGCACGTCAGTGCGGTCGAACTGAAGCCCTCGGCGCCCTTCGTTTTAGACTGGCCGTCTTGCCACGAGGCGCGCGACGGCCTCCGGCGCTGAGACCTCCTCGTAGGACAGCACATCGAACCCGTCGAACAGTTCGCGAAGCTCGCCCTCCGCGAGCAGGTGGTCCGGAGACTTCGGCCCGAATCCAAGCGCCAGTTGGGCCTCCGTGAATGTCTCGTAGACGATGGCGCCGCCTGGCACAAGGGCAGCTCGCAGCGAAGGAAACAAATCGCGCTGGAGGTACAGGGAGACGACGATGAGCTCGAAGGAGTGTGGCGGCAGCGGATATTGCGTCAGGTCAGCGACCCATCCGCGCAGGACAAATCCGTGCCGGGCCGATCGAGCGCGCGCGCGCCGAACGGCGTCGATCCTGAGATCCACGCCGAACACGCGATAGCCCGCGCCGGCCAGCGCCTCACTGTGACGGCCACGTCCCATGGCGACATCGAGCGCACGCTTCGGCGCCGGCAGCAGCGGCACAAGGTGCGCCGACCATCGGACCACGAACGCCGACGGTGGATCATCCGGGCGACTATCGGACATACTTAGCTTTTGGCCGCACATGAATTGGTGTCGCTCTCAGCTCTCGGCCTTCCGCTCTCAGTCGCGCCGGTTGGCTGACAGCCTGACAGCCTGATAGCTGACAGCTGATAGCCGAAAGCTACGTCAACATTAACTGACATCGGGACAACCTTTGGCTCAAGCCCTTCTCACGTTCATTGGCATTGGTCTGGTTGGACTGGTCACCACCGCCGTCTACGGTCTTGCAGGGTGGGACGTCTCGCGGCACATTTCGTTCGGGATGTTTTCCGCGCTCCTCCTGCTGCTGGCCCACTCGATGATGATGTTCTATCTCATCGGCAAGGGCAAAGCGGTGAAGGATGCGCTGGCCGAGCGGGGATGTCCGGCGACCGATCCGCGCTACAAAGCGTTCGTCGCGCGCATTTCCCTGGCGCGCAAGCCGGTATTTTCGATTGCGACGCTGGCCATGGCCATCACGATGATCGCGGCCATCATGGGCGCCGGTGTCGATACCCACACGCTGCCGCCCATGATTCACGCGATGATGGCGTACGGCGGCATCGCGAGCAATTTCGCCGCGATCAAAATCGAGATGGACGCCCTCCGCGAATCCAGCCGTGTCGTCGACGAAGTCAACCAGTTTCTCCTCGGCTCGTGAGCGCCGCCGTCCTCGATCTGACCGATGTCGTCAAAGACTATCGCGCCCTGCGGCCGCTCCGCATCAACAGCCTGAGCATTCTGCCAGGGGATCATGTGGCCGTCGTCGGTCTGGACCAGCATGCGGCGGAGGTGCTGATCAATATCGTGACCGCCGCGATGCTGCCGGATCAGGGAGAGGTTCGCGTGCTCGGTCGCGCGACGTCGAGCGTCAACGACAGCGCCGACTGGCTGGCCGTCGTCGATCGCTTTGGCATCGTCAGCGAACGCGCCGTGCTCCTCGACGGACTGTCGGTCGTGCAGAACCTGGCCATCCCGTTCTCGCTCGACATCGAGCCGCCGGCCCCGGCCCTTCGCGAGCGCGCGATGGCACTTGGGCAGGAGGTCGGCTTGGACGAACGCGATTGGGATCGGCGGCTTGGAGAGATGGAGAGCGTGGCTCGTTTGCGTGTGCGCCTCGGCCGGGCCCTTGCGCTCGATCCGGACATCGTGCTGTTCGAACATCCGTCTGTCGGCCTTTCTCGCGCCGATGTGGCGACGGTCGGTCGCGATCTTCGCGGCCGGCTTGAACCTCGTCTTGTGTCGGGACGAGAGCGACTGGCGTCGCTGACGCTGACGGCCGACCTCGAGTTCGCGCAGGCGATGGCGACGCGCGTGTTGACGCTCGACCCGGCGTCGGGGCGTTTGACGGACCGGCGCCGGCGCGGCTGGTTTGGACGCGGCACGGCTTAGCGGCCCGCGGTGAAAGTCTGTAGAATGGCTCCGGCTTACGCGCAGTCGAGTTGAACGGCCCAAGAGA
>JBGOTP010000026.1:0-24986 GCA_041476545.1 Vicinamibacteria bacterium
CGAAAGATCATGGTCGATGTCAAGGGCGAGATCCTCGAGCTGAAGAACACGATCAACACGATGGTCGATCAGCTGCGGTCGTTTGCGGCGGAGGTCACGCGCGTCGCCCGCGAGGTCGGGACCGAAGGCAAGCTCGGTGGACAGGCGGTCGTGCCGGGCGTGGCCGGCACCTGGAAGGACCTCACCGACTCGGTGAACGTCATGGCCGCCAACCTGACCGACCAGGTGCGCGGCATCGTGAAGGTCGTGACGGCGGTGGCCGACGGGAACCTGCGTCAGAAGCTCACCGTCATGGCGAAGGGCGAGGTGGCGGCGCTGGCCGACACCATCAACAACATGACGAGCACGCTCGCGATCTTCGCCGAACAGGTGACCAACGTCGCGCGCGAGGTCGGCGTCGAAGGACGTCTGGGCGGCCAGGCCAACGTCCCGGGCACGGCGGGCACCTGGAAGGACCTCACAGGCAACGTGAACCTGTTGGCGGCCAACCTGACCAACCAGGTCCGCGCCATTGCCGAAGTTGCGACCGCCGTGACCAAGGGCGACCTGACGCGCTCCATTCAGGTCGAGACCCGGGGTGAGGTCGCCGAGCTCAAGGACAACATCAATACGATGATCGACAACCTGCGTGGCACGACGGAGCGGAACCAGGAACAGGACTGGCTCAAGACCAACCTCGCCAAGTTCACCCGCATGCTGCAGGGGCAGCGCGAACTCGTGACCGTCGGCCAGACGCTGCTCTCCGAGCTGGCTCCCCTGGTGAACGCGCAGCAGGGCACGGTCTATCAGATGGAGCGTCGGGTCGCGGACGCGACAGGACAGTCTGCATCGCTCGTGTTGCTCGCCGGCTACGCGCAGCGCGAGAAACAGCCCGCGCGCATCGAAGTCGGTGAAGGGTTGGTGGGCCAGTGCGCGCTGGAAAAACAGCGCATTCTACTGACCAAGGTACCCAGGAGCTACACGCGCGTGCATTCCAGCCTCGGCGCGGCCCAACCCGCCGCCATCGTCGTGCTGCCGGTGTTGTTCGAAGGGGAAACCAAAGCCGTCATCGAGCTGGCGTCGTTGCAGCCATTCACCGCCACGCACTTGACCTTCCTCGAGCAGCTCACGCAGTCGATCGGCGTCGTGCTGAACACCATCGAAGCGACGATGCGCACCGAGAACCTCCTGCAGCAGTCTCAGCAGCTCACGATCGAACTGCAGACGCGCCAGACGGAATTGCAGCAGACCAACGAAGAGCTGGCGTCGAAGGCCAAGCAGCTCGCCGAACAGAACGTCGAAGTCGAGCGGAAGAACAAGGAGGTCGAACAGGCCCGTCACGCGCTCGAAGAGAAGGCCGCTGAGCTGGCGCTCACGTCGAAGTACAAATCAGAATTCCTCGCGAACATGTCCCACGAGCTGCGCACACCGCTCAATTCGATCCTGATTCTCGGCCAGCAGCTCGCCGAGAACACCGTCGGCAACCTGTCGACCAAGCAGGTCGACTTCGCCAAGAACATCCACTCGTCGGGCACGGACCTGCTCACGCTGATCAACGATATTCTCGACTTGTCCAAGATCGAATCGGGCACCGTGACGGTCGAGGTCGAGGAGATCTCGTTCACGTCGATTCAAGAGAGCGTGGGGCGGACATTCCACCACGTCGCCGAGGCCAAGAACCTGGCATTCAGCGTCGACATCGATCCCTCACTCCCTCGCTCGCTGAGCACCGACCCGAAGCGTCTGCAGCAGATTCTCAAGAACCTGCTGTCCAACGCATTCAAATTCACGTCGCATGGCACGGTCTCGATGCTGGTGCGATCGGCCAGTGCCGGATGGTCGCCGGATCATCCGGTCCTTCGGGGCGTGCCGACGGCGGTCGCGATCCAAGTCGTGGACACGGGCATCGGCATCGCGGCCGACAAGCAGCGGCTGATCTTCGAAGCGTTTCAACAGGCCGATGCCGGCACCAGCCGGAAGTACGGCGGCACGGGGCTCGGGCTCGCGATCAGTCGAGAGCTGGCGATGTTGCTCGGCGGCGAAATTCGTCTCAGCAGCATCCCTGGCCAGGGGAGTACGTTCACGTTGTACTTGCCGCTTGTGTACACAGGACCGGTCCGCGGCGTGACCGCCCCCGCCACGAGCATTCGTGACGTCGGCGCCGTGGCGTCGATATCATCTGGCACGTTGCCCGTTCTGGCGGTTGCGAAAGCGGACGAGATTGTGGCTGACGACCGGAATGAAATCGTGGAAGGCGACAGCGTCGTGCTCATCATCGACGACGACCTGCATTACGCGCGCATCCTGCTCGGTCTGGCGCGCGACAAAGGCTTCAAGGGCCTCGTGGCCACACGCGGCCAAGCGGGGCTGTCGCTGGCGCGGCAGTTCCTGCCGACGGCCATCACGTTGGACGTGTTTCTCCCGGACATGCTGGGATGGACCGTCCTGAACAACCTGAAGCTCGATCCCGCGACCCGGCACATCCCGGTGCAGATGCTGTCGGTCGAAGAAGAACGCCAGAACGGGCTGTCACACGGCGCGTTCTCGTATCTGGTCAAACCGGCGACGACGAAAGACCTCGAACAGGCCTTCGATCGCATCAAGTCCTACGTGGCGCCGCATGCCAAACGGCTGCTGATTGTCGAAGACCACGACATCGAGCGTCAAAGTATCGTCGAGTTCCTGGCCCATGACGATATCGATATTGCCGCCGTCTCCACGGGTTCCGAGGCGTTGCGCCTGCTGTCCAGCCAGACGTTCGACTGTTGTGTCCTGGATCTCCGGTTGCCCGACATGACCGGGTTCGAGTTGCTCGACCGGATGCAGGCCGATCCGTCGCTTTGCACGCTGCCTGTCGTGGTGTTCACCGGAAAGGATCTGAAGGCGGATGAGGAGGCCAGACTGAAGATCGTGGCCAAGAGCATCGTGCTCAAGGATGTGCAATCGCCCGAACGTCTCTTTGATGAGACGGCGCTGTTCCTGCATCGTGTCGTCGCCGACCTGCCCGAGTCGAAGCGGGTGCTACTCGAGCGCCTCCATGGCTCCAACGATGTCCTGCGGCATCGCAAGGTCCTCGTGGTCGACGATGATGCCCGGAACATCTTTGCCCTGACGACCGTGCTCGAGAACCAGGACATGGAAGTGCTGAGCGCGACGAACGGCCGCCAGGCGATCGAGCTGATCGAGCAGACGGACGATCTCGGCGTGGTACTGATGGACATCATGATGCCCGAGATGGACGGCTACGAAACGATGCAACAGATCCGCCGGAATCCAAGAGTCCGCAGGCTGCCTATCCTCGCGCTCACGGCCAAGGCCATGAAGGGCGATCGCGAGAAATGTCTCGAGGCCGGAGCGTCGGACTACATTGCCAAGCCCGTGAACACCGACCAGCTGTTGTCGCTCTTGCGGGTGTGGCTGTACCGGTGATCGTGCGTGGGTGCCCCGACGGGGAATGATGAACAGTCAGTCAGAGGTCAAGATCCTCGTCGTTGACGACTATCCGGCCAACCTCGATGCACTCGAGGTCATGCTCGAATCGAGCGAGTGTACCCTCGTGCGTGCCGGTTCGGCAGACGACGCGCTCCTGGCGCTGCTTCAGCACGAATTCGCCGCCATGATCCTCGACATTCGGATGCCGCAGATGAACGGCATCGAGCTGGCCAAGATCATCAAGCAGCGGAAGCGAAGCCGGCACGTCCCCATTCTGTTTCTGACGGCGCACTCGGCCGACGAGAGCGAGATTCTTCTTGGTTACGGGGCCGGAGCGGTCGACTACCTGAGCAAGCCGATCAACGTGAACATCCTGCGGTCGAAGGTCGGGGTGTTCGTGGACCTGTTTCGGAAGACGCGAGAGCTCGCGCGACTGAACGAGGTCATGGAGGATCAGATCGCCGAGCGCATGAGGGCCCAGCAGGCGCTCGAGGTCGCCAATCAGGAACTGGAGCTTCGCGTGCAGGAACGAACAGAGGCTCTGACCATCGCCAAGGAAGAGGCTGAGCGTCAAGGTCGGCTCAAGGACGAGTTCTTTGCCACACTGAGCCACGAGCTTCGCACGCCGATGAACGTGATTCTAGGGTGGCTCCATATCATCACGACTGGCAAATCGACGAAGAATACCGCCGTGGCGCTGGCAGTCATTCAGCGCAACGCACACGTCCAAGCCAGGCTCATCGATGACCTCCTCGATATCAACCGCCTCGCCGCCGGTCACCTGCGTCTGGAGGTCTCGGCGGTCGACATCGCGTCGGTGGTACGGGCGTCGACGCAGGCGTTGCAGCCGGTGGCGGATGCCAAAGGCGTTGAGCTCGCGCTCACAATCGATCCAGCGGTCGCGGCTGTCTTCGGCGATCCCGCCAGGCTGCAGCAGGTGCTTTGGAATCTGTTGAGCAACGGGATCAAATTCAACCAGCCGGGCGGCCGTGTCGACGTGCATGTGCAGCCGAGCGGGAGCCGTGTTCAGATTTCCGTCGACGATACCGGCCGTGGAATTGCTCCGGATTTTCTGCCGCACATTTTCGAGCGATTCCGGCAGGGCGATTCTTCGACGACGCGCGAAGCCGGCGGACTGGGCCTCGGTTTGGCCATCGCGAAACATCTCGTGGAGCTCCACGGTGGCACGATCGAGGTATCGAGCCAGGGCGAAGGTTGCGGTTCCAGGTTTGTCGTGCGCCTGCCGGTCGCCGGCGCGCGGGATCCGCACACTGTCGCTGATGCCGTTGCTGGCGTGGCGCACGTGACGTAGTCGGGCTTCGGACAAGGGCACGCTAGTCGTCCTGGTGGATGACGCTTAGAAGCGCGCTGTTGATCGTGAGGCCGCCAACCCCGTGATAGTCGATGAAGCCAAGCTTCTTGAACTTGTTCATGAAGCGGTTGACGCGCGAACGCGTGGTGCCCACCATCTCCGCGAGTGTCTCCTGGGATACGTTCGGCGCCACCCGCTGTCGCTGAATGGCCTTCCCGTCCCGCGCAAGCAGCAAGAGGGCGCGCGCCAGCCGCTTTTCGCTAGAGTTGAACAGCAGATCGAGGACGTCCTGCTCGTTGCGGATGAGTCGCGCCAGCGCGTGCGACAGGAACCGATCGGCCAGCGCGTCGTGGCGATGCAGCATGTCAAGCATTTGGCGCTTGTCGATGGCCAGCACGGTGCTGGCCAGCATCGCGGACGCGGTCGCCGTGCGGTCCGGCTTCCCGGCGAGGCACTCCTCACCGAAGAACTCGCCCGGCTTCAGCACGGCGACAATTCCCTCTTTGCCTGCACGCGACGTGATGGACTTCTTGATCATGCCTCGCTGAATGTACATCACCTCGCTGGCGGGATCGCCTTGCCAGAAGATCACGTCCGACATGTCGTACTTTGTAATGGTGGCCCCGGCCCCAGCGGATTCGAGAACAGCGTTCAAATCGAATAGCGGGTGCTCTTGCGGGAGCGTCGATACGTCAAGCGATGAACTGAGCGAAGCATGCATGAGTAACCTCGATGGCCTAGATCGCAAGATCCGGACCACACTCGTGAACGCGGACGTGGTTGTTGAGGTGAAACCTGCGGCTCTCGCCTCTAGCCGGTTGTTGGTCTGGTTTCTGGCAGCCTGAGCAACGCGCAAATCTGCGCCCAGACAATCCAGGGAGCGCAGGGTTTGATCAGATGGGCGGCGCAGCCCGCTTCGAAGGCCTTGGATCGCGAATTCGGATTCTCGGTGACGGCAACCACGGGGATCTTCTGCGTCGCGACCGAGCCGTTCAAGCGACGAATCGCTTCGTAACCATCGAAACCTGGCATCTCCAGGTCCATCACGATTGCGTCCGGCAACAGCGCCTGCGCGTTCTCGATGGCAACGTGCCCGTTATCAGCGGTGAACACCTTCCAGCCCGACGCCCTCAAGTAGATGACCGTGATCAGGCAAATGCCGGGATCATCATCCACCACGAGGACGCTGGGCTTGGCTGTGCTCGGCCTTCCTCTATCGAGGCGCACGTGGTCGGTGGCTCGCCGGCCACCTGAGCCGCTTCGGCTGTATTCCCGCCTGCTCAACTCTGAGGTCATAGTGTGTTCACGAACCGTTCGAGAGACGGACCGAAGGGCAGGATCCCGACAATACACATCGGGGCTGCATCGGCCTTGGAGCGACAACCCGAGGCGCTGCATCCGAGGTGCCAGCGACATCGAGCGCGGCCCGTAACGATCACGCTCAGTCGGTGTCTTACCCCACGACAGGCAGGTTGTAAGGAAATTAGTCATGCTCGGTTCTTTTGCGTCGCCTGTCATGACATACCCACCATGCCGGCGGGTACAACGCTTGCTGCGTCACGAGGTACTCTCCCGTCCTGTGTCCACGGGACCCACGTTCCAGCCGATGCACGGGAGGCAGCAATGCCTCCCACCTCTCAGCCGAGTCAGGTGATGTCAAGTTGAAGCGCCATCACGCGGTGATTTCGCACAGAGCGAAAACACGGGCGCAATCAAGACTGCAACGGCTTTTCGGGTGCGGGCGAACGAAGAAGAGTCCAAGACGGCAATCACGCGCAGTGCCGACGGACGATCTCCAGCAATGCGTCGATATCGATGGGCTTCCGCACGGTGGCCACAGCCCCCAATGCTCTTGCTTGCTGCTCGGCATCAACCGCGCCTGACATGACCACGACTGGTACGCCTGAGACCATCGGATCGTCGAGCTGGGCGTGGCGGAACGCGTTCCCGCCGAAGCGTGGCATCGTCAAGTCCAACAACACGAGGCACGGGACGGTGGTCGATCGATTACGCACAGTCCGCAGTATGTGGAGGGCTTCGAGGCCGTCCTCAGCTGCGATTGCGTGAAATCCGGCAGTTGACAGCAGCGTCGCGAGCATGTTCCAGGTGTCTGGATCGTCGTCGACGATGAGGATCTGTCCCGCCGGCCTCTCCATCGTGTCCCGAGAACAAGCAACGATCTGGCCGTACATGAGGTGTTACCAACAGTTGCCATATCTTGCCGCCCCGTTCGTTCAGGCGAGGTTGATCGAACCGAGCGAGCGCGATGAAGGGCGCGACGCGAGTGCCCGCCAGGACGAAGGGGCGGACCGCATCACGAAGCCGTCCGGCCGTCGTCGGCCGTTTCTGCGTTGGGTCTCGAGGGCGGTAGACGTTCAACCCGTATAAACGTGCCGCGACCCGTCTGAAAGAGAAAATTGACTTCGACGAGGGAGGCAAGCAGCTGTGCGCAGGCGCCAGATTCACAGCCCCACAGTCTGCTGGCCTGAGCCACCGTCAGTTGCAGTCCGGGCATTTCCAGAAATTCACCTTGAATCCTCCGGAGCATATCGTTAGTTCTCGTGTGCGACTCTGGCGTCACCATCGAAGTTTCTCCAGTTTCAGATCGTCTAGAAAGAAGCGATGACGCCGCGATGCAATCGACGTGCCCGCGATGTCCAGCATGGGTCGTTAGACTTCGCCGCCGCCGTTCGATGATGCCGGATCGGCACTTTGCATCAGAAGGTCAGCATCAGCGCGGCGCTCGCACGCCCGAAGTCGAGCTTCGAATGGCTCACCGCGAATCCCAGCACGTTCAGATCCTGAAAGGAGTGGAAATACCGTATGTCCCCTCGCACACCCACATGCGGGCTCACGACTGCAATGATTCCGCCGCCGACATTCCAGCCGAAGTTGTTGTTGTCGGGCGTCAGGAGGCTGGCTGGTGTGAATTCGACGTGGGTCTCGAGGAGTCCGAGTCCGGCGACGCCGTAAGGGCGGACCGGGCCCACCTTTGGCACCAGCATGACGTTGCTCATCAGCGTCAGCACGCTCGATGAGAGTCCAGGGGCGTTCCCAAAGAAGTCCTTGGCGTACGCGAATTCCTCTTCAAAGCCGAGGACGTTGCCCATCGTGCCAAGCGCGACGCCCGCATTGAGCTTCTTGTCCGAGCAGCCGGTGATATTGGGACAGCTGGCGTCGCCGCCGAAGTCAAACCCGATCGGCGGGCTGATAAAGTGCTGCGCATGCGCGGCGGTGGACGGACCCAGCGTGAACGCAAGAGCGAGCAGGGGTGCTATGAGCGGTGATTGCTGGCGAGTGCTTCTCGTCATAGTACGCCTCCGGGTTTGGTTTGCGCGTCGCAACCGTTGAAGGGTGAATGAGCAGGATGCTTGTCAGTTGGAGCTCATCCTTTCAACGCCGTGGATTCCGTGCCGTCCATGGCGACCTGGCTTGGCTTTGACCCTCAAGGTTGGCCCCACCGCGTAGAAAGTTCCTGACTAGGAAACGCGGAACCGAATCAGAGTGTGACGCTGGAGCTGAGGCATTGCGAATGGAGTGATCCGGATCTACAGTGGCCTCGAGATGGTCGTTGTGAGGCGGTTGGCAACGTTGGTTCTCGTGGCGACGACGGTGACGGTCGCCGCTACCAGAACGATGTCTGATACGGCACGAAATACGGCCTTGTCAGTCGGCGACTGGACATCGCGCGTTGCGCGCAGCGGAGTCATGTCGCCCGCGGGCGATTAGGACGACCAAGTAGAACCAGTGGCGCCAGGGCATTATTCTGATCGCAGCGCGATTATCGGCTCGTGGGCCGGCCGAGCGGCGTGTCGGAGAACGCCGTGAAGATCGCTGCCTGGGACGCTTCCGCGAGAGACGCGTATTTGCCGTCGACAAGCCTCCCTCGAAGCGAAAGGTCATCCGATACTGTTCGTTGACATGCAAGCTGGAGGTTCCCGCAAGGTTCCCCTTCATCGCTTCGCGAACGTGGCAATGAGTTCATCGCGCGTCACGGTCGCCGGCCCGAACTTGCCGACCACGACGCTGGCGGCGTGGTTGGCGAGGACCGCGGCTTCCGTGAGCGTCGCGCCGATCGCGAGTGCGAGCGCAAGCGTCGCGATCACCGTATCGCCGGCGCCGGTCACATCAGAAACTTCTCGCGCCACTGCGGGAATCGCGCCTTCAACATCCGGGCTCGACAGCCACATGCCGTGCTCACCGCGCGTGATCAGGGCCGCCTCGCAGCGCGCGCGTGCCCGAAAGTCGAGCGCAGCCTCTCGCGCCTCCTCGTCCGTGCGAATGCGGCGATGCGTGGCCGATTCGGCTTCGTGATGATTGGGCGTCACGAGCGTGGCGCCCGCGTAACAATCGAGGTGGGCAATCTTCGGGTCGATCAATAGCGGAAGGCTGGGTGTGTTCGCCTTGATGGCCGCAAGGCGGGCCATGACACCCTTCGTGACCGTGCCTTTCAGATAGTCGGACACGAGCAGCGCCCTCGCGCCTGCCGCCATCCGCGCGATCCGCTCGATGATCCGTCCCTCCACCTCGCCGCTCACATCGCCGTCGTCTTCGTAATCGACGCGCGCCACCTGGAGGTTGCGCTCCGTGACGATGCGGACCTTTTCCACCGTCGGCCGGGTTGGATCTTCCACGAGACCATCGACGGCGATGCCCGATTGTTCGAGTTGCTCGCGCAGCCGATCGGCGCGGCTATCTCTCCCCACCACGCCAATCAGCGAAACGCTGGCGCCGAGTGCGGCGAGATTGTGCGCGACGTTGGCGGCGCCGCCAAGGCGTGTGTGCTCCGACTGAAAACGCACGATCGGCACCGGTGCTTCCGGTGAAATGCGGTTGACCCGGCCCACGATGAAGCGGTCGAGCATCACATCACCAACGACGAGAATTGGCGTGCCAGAAAACTGCGCGACAAGATCACGCGCGCGCGCGTGGGCGACCGCTGTCGGCAGCGTCATGCAGGGGCGTGGCTAGAAAGGCTGCGCGCGGCGGCGAACGGAAGGGTAATGAGCAGGAGAAAGAGCATCAGGAACTCGGAATCGCCGAAGTTGTACTCGAAGAATCCGGCCGCCAGCATGGCGACCACGGCGGCGAGAGCCGCCGCCGAGAGCACTCGAAGATGGGGCACCATGAAGCTTCGGGCCAGATCCATGACCAGCACCGCCAGAAACCAGATCCAGACCGCAAGTGCCGGCAGCCCGCGTTCGGCGGCGATCTGCAGCGGGACGTTGTGGAGATGCGGTTCGACAGGTTCGACCGCATCAGGCTCGCGGTATTGGCCGTACAGCTCCAGCACCATCTGGGGACCGAGTCCCAGGATCGGGTGGTCGCGCACCATGTGTGCGCCTGCGTGCATCATGGCGACGCGATCGCGCCTGGTTGCGTCCTTGGCGTCGAACATCGATGAGAACCGCTGAGAGACGACCGCCGGCGCCGCGACGAAAAAGATCGCGGCCAGAATCGGCAGCAGAGCCATCAGGCGGAAGTTCTTGAGCGTGAGCAGCACACCCGTTGCGACGCTCACACCGACCCAGGCGCTGCGGGTAAAGGTAAACGCCACGGCCAGGGCCAGCGCAGGCATCACGAGTGCCGCCCACAGCCGGTCGCGCGTGCCAAAGAGCACGCGCGCGAGCGCGGCGCCCATCACCAGCATGAGCATCCCGGAATACGTCATGTAATGACCGAGCGCCGGGCCTGTTGGTCGTCTGCCAAGGGTATCGAAGTGAAAGAGCTCGTACTGCACGATGCCGAATGCGGCGCTCGCCGCGCCCACCGAGACGATCACGGTAATCAGCGTGTTGCCGCGGGTTCCCCGCGCGAAGCGGAAGATGAGCGGCACGATGAGGAACAGCACCAGCTGCTTCGAACTCAGGATGCTGACGTCAGGCCTTGGCGAGAAGGCGGCCGAGACGAGCGTGAGGGCGGCGTACGCGAGGAGCGGCCAGAAGAAGCGCGGCGCCGCGATGTGTTCCCGGCGCACCGCGACGAGCACCAGCCATAGCAGGATCGCAATCGCCAGCAGCGACTGCGCGACCGCAATCGAGAACTGCAGCGCCGCGGCGAAGCCGAACACGGTGACCAAGCCCGCCTGTTCCAGACGATCCCAGGTTGACACGTCGGGCGGTGCCGAGGTAAACGCGGCCTCCATGAATCAGACGTCCATCTTACCGCGTGACGCGGGCCAGCGCGCGCGTTGCAGCGTCGACAACCTGTTCGGGCTGGATTCGCGTCAGGCAGCGGAAGTCGCCAGGGAGGCAGACGCGTTGATCGCAAGGCCGGCACGGCAGATCGCGCACCTCGACCGATTCCGACGGCCACGCCTGTGCGCGCCACGGAGCCGACCGCGCCGGGAGAGTTGGACCGTAGATCCCGACGACCGGAACGCGGCTGGTGGAGGCGATGTGCAACGGGCCGCTATCTCCTCCGATATACAGCGACGCGCGATCGGCGAGGGCCCGCAGTTCGGCGAGCGAGAATTCTCCGCACGTGAGCACGTGTCCCCGGTCGGATGGCGGAAGGCCGGACTGCGCTGCCGCGATCACGCGTTCTGCCGCATCCCGTTCGGATGGGCCGGACATGACGATCACGCGATGCCGCGGGTCGAGTCGCACGAGTGAGGAAGCCACCGAGGCGAACGAGACGGACGGCCAGCGTCGAAACGGATTGCCCGCACTGACGTGCATCACAATGAGGCGATTGCCGGCCGTGACGCCGGCGCCCGCCAGTCGTTCGTCCACGGCACTGACGGCCCGCGGGTCGTTGGACATCTCGACCGGATGCGTGTCCGGGCCGGGCAGCGCGATATCGAGTGCTGCGAGCAGGTCCCACTGATTCTCGACCGAGTGCCGTGCGCGCAACGCGCGCGGCCGGTCGACGCGCCGGGTGTACATCCAGGAGCGTCCGAGGACGGTGTAGCCAATTCGGACCGGGGCGCCACTCAACCTCGTGAGCAGCGACGCGCGTGGGCCGCCGTGAAAGTCGATAGCCAGATCGAATCGCTGCGCCATCAGTTGGCGAACCAGCGCGAACTCCGCGCGAAGCCCCGACACACCTCCACTCCGTGGCGCGACGATGATGTCGTTGAGGTGAGGATTGCGCGCGACAACCGATGCGGCGACCGGCTCGACCAGATATGTCAGGTGTGCGTCGGGAAAATGTTCACGCAGTGCGCGGACCGCCGGGGTCGTGAATACCACGTCGCCGATCTGCCGCAGTCGGACGAGCAGAATTCTCACGTCCTCACAACCCTACATCCTGACATCCCTACATCCTGCCATCCTCACATTCCCCGTCTCTCATTGATCTATTTCTCCTCCACCGTCGCCTCATCGATGAGCATGACCGGGATGTCGTCCTTGATGGGGTACAGACGGTTGCACGTCGCGCATTTGAGCGCCGTCCCGTTCTTGACGAGCGTCACGGGGGTCTTGCAGTTCGGACAGGCGAGAATTTCGAGCAATTCTGGGTCGACGGCCATGCTCGGAATATATGACACCTCCGGGCTTTTGTGGAACAATTTAATGTCATGAGAATTCCCGTCTTCCTCGCCATCGTGTTCGGGGCCGTGCTTGGGGTCTCGCCTGGGCTGACGGCCCGTTCGGCTGACGCGCGGCAGAACGCGGCGCCGTCTCGCCAGTCGACGGTGCAGCCCGCCGATCCGATTGCCGAAGCCTACGCGCAGTTTCTGATGGCCCATCGGTTTGAAGACGACGAGGACGCTGACGCCGCCATCGCGGCGTACAAACGGGCGCTGACGCTGGATCCCAAGGGTTCCAGCATCGCCTCGGACCTGGCGAATCTGTACATGCGGCTGAATCGCGCGTCGGACGGCGTCGCTGCGGGAGAACAGGCGCTCGCAATCGATCCCGACAACCGCGAGGCCCATCAGGTACTCGGGACGATCTATGCGTCCATGGCCACTGCGCCGGCCGCTGCGCGGACGCCGCCAGGCGCCCAGAAGGAGAATCGCACCAAGGGCATCCAGCACCTCGAACGGGCGATTGCGAATCAGGTGGCGCAGGCAGACCCCAACGTGCGTGCGATGCTCGCTCGCCTGTACATCGCCGACCAGAACTACGACCGAGCGATTCCTCTACTCTCGGACCTCGTCAGGCAGGAGCCTGGTTGGCAGGACGGCGCGACGATGCTGATGCAGGCCTACTCGGCCGCCGGCCGTTCAGCCGACGCGGTCACGTGGCTCGAGGAAGCGGCGCCCGATAACCCGGACCTCTATGCGACGCTTGCCGACTTGTACAGCCGGCAGGGCCGATGGCCGGATGCCGCCGCGGCCTACGAGCGGGCGCTTCAGGCCGATCCTCGCGATCCGGATATTCGCCTGCGCTATGCGTCCTCGTTGCTCAACGCTGGCGGCGCGGACGCGATCGTCAAGGCGCGCGACGTGCTGCGGGAGTCGCTGGCGTTGCGCGCCAACGATGACCGGGCGCTGTACCTGCTCGCGCAGGCGGAACGCGAATCGGGAGATCTGGACGCCTCCGAGCGCACAGCGCGCAGACTCATCGAGTTGTTCAAGGCCAGTCCGCGCGGCTACGTCGCGCTGGCCGAAACCCTCGAGCAGCGTCAGGGCTACAACGCCGTCATCGAAGCCCTTGCGCCGGCCGTCGCCGCGCTTCGCTCGGGCGCCAACGGTGCGGCTGCCGCCGGCATGTTGTTGCCGCATCTCGGATTTGCCTATCAGCAGATGGGACAGGCCGACAAGGCGATCGGCACATTCGAGGAAGCGCGGGCGCTTTCACCGGGCGACCCGATCATCACGAGTTACCTGATTCAGGCGCAGATGGCTGGCAAGAAGTTCGCGGCGGCCGCGGAGACCGCACACACCGCGCGCCAGCAGCACCCCGATGACCTCCGGCTGGCGAGACTGGAGGCCCAGGCGCTGCGCCAGAGCGGCAAAGTCGATCAAGGTATTGCCATTCTCGAGGATCTCGTCCAGAAACACGGCGACGATCCTCAGGCGTACATCGCGCTCGCGCAGATCTACTCGGACGCGAGCCGCGGCGCGCAGGCCGTGAGGGTGCTGCAGAACGGGCAGGTCAAACTGCCGTCGGCGACCGTCCTCACGTTCGAATTGGGCGCCGTGTACGACAAGCAAAAGCGTCCGGCCGAGGCGGAGGCCGCCTTCCGTCAGGTGATCGCGAGCGACCCGCAAGACGCGCCCGCGCTCAACTATCTCGGCTACATGCTGGCGGAGCGCGGCGAACGGCTTGATGAGTCGGTCGATCTCGTCAAGCGCGCGCTGAAAGTGGACCCGGAGAACGGTTCGTACCTCGACAGCCTCGGGTGGGCCTACTACAAAGGCGGCAAACTGGATCTGGCCGCCGCGCAGTTGAGCCGCGCTGCGGGACAGCTCGTGCGCAACTCCGTCGTTCAGGATCACTACGGAGACGTCCTCGTCAAGCTCGGACGCTACGACGAGGCGATCGCCGCCTGGACGCGAGCGCTTGCGGGCGACGGCGATTCCGTCGATCGCAACGACATCGACAAGAAGATCCGATCCGCCCGCCAGAAACTCCCGAAACGATGACGCGCGCGGCGGCGGTGGCGCTTGCGGCGATCGTCACATCATCCTGCGCTGCATCGCTGATGACGTTGCCGCAGGGGGCCGGCGTAGCGGTGGCCGACGCCCGCACTGCGCTCGCCGAGTCGACCGTGGCCTGCCACGGGGTGACCACGATCACCGCGGAGATTGCTGTCAGCGGATCGGTAAACGGTCAGCGTCTCCGCGCGCGACTCATCGCGGGTCTGGCTCCACCGGATTCCGCCCGGCTCGAGGCGTTCGCCCTCGGCCAGCCCGTCTTCATCTTCGTCGCTCGGGGCAACGACGCCACGCTGCTCCTTCAGCGCAACAACCGCATCGTCGAGCATGGACCACCGGATGCGATGCTGGAGGCGGCCACCGGTGTGCCCCTCGATCCCGCCACGCTCCGAACGACGCTGACCGGTTGCACGACGGTCCCGGACTGGCGGGAGGCGCGCCAGTTCGGCGACGACTGGCTGGTGGTGCCGGATCGCGACGGACAGGTGTACCTCCGTCGCAGCCCTCATGTGGCACCCTGGCGTCTCGTGGCGGCGATCCACCGCGACGGGTCCGGAGCAGAGTGGCAGGCGGAGTACCGTGAGGTGGTCAGCGGCGTCCCGCGTGACGTCCGGCTGCGGAGCACCGACCGGAAGCGTTTCGATCTGAAGCTGGTGTTGTCTCAGGTCGAGATTAACGAGCCGCTCGCCGCCGCGGTGTTTCGCGTGCAGATTCCGCCGTCGGCGGATCCGCTGACGCTGGACGAGTTACGCGAGACCGGTCCGCTCGGGTCGGTTGCGGCGCCGAGCCGTACGCCCAGGAGCAGATGACCCCCGCTCACCGTGCCGCCCGCATTGTGCGCGTGGCGGCGCCTGCGAAGATCAACCTGACGCTGCAGATGCTCGGTGTGCGAGCAGACGGTTATCACGAGTTGCGGACCGAGTTTCAGTCGCTCGCGTTGCACGACACGCTGACGTTCACGACGCGGCCCGGTCCGTTTCAGATTGTGTGTAGCGACCTGGCGTGCCCGAGCGACTCGACGAATCTCATCTGGGGCGTGACGGAGCGCATATGGCGCGCCGCCGGACACCGGAGCGCGGTAACCGGGCTGGCGGTGCGCGTCGTGAAGAGAATCCCGGTGCAGGCAGGGTTGGGGGGAGGCAGCAGCGACGCCGCCGCCACGATCCGGGCGCTCGAGGCGCTGTGGCGGGTCAATCTCGGTACACGCCGCGTGCATCGGATCGCGGCGGACATAGGCGCTGACGTGCCATTCTTTCTCGAGGGTGGTTCGGCGGTTGGTGTCGGGCGGGGCGACGTGCTGATTCGGATGGCGGATGCGCCGCCCGCCTGGGTTGTGCTGGTCCTGCCCGCCTTTGGCGTCAGCACGAGGGACGCGTACGGATGGTGGGATGCCGGCAATCCCGGCATGGTCGCGGGCCCTACGGCTGCACCGTCCACGGTCACGCGCGCGGGTGTCGCGCGACTCAACCTGGCAAACGCCGCGAACCGCCCTCGGAGTCGCGTTCCGGTCCTGCCGGGAAACGATCTGCAGTCGGCCGTCGCCAGACGCCATCCCGAGATCGCCAGCATCGTGAGCGCGCTGAATCGTCTTGGATCAACATACGCCGCGATGTCGGGAAGCGGCTCGGCGGTGTTCGGCCTCTTCGACACCCGGGTGCGTGCGGAAGCCGCGGCGGAGACCGTCGCTGGACGTGCGCGCCGCACGCTCGTGACGCGGACCCTCACCCGCACGATGTTCCGCCGGCTCACGCGGCCCTCGCGAACCCCGTGAACCTCTAGTCCCAACAGTACTTGCCGTCGAAACAGCCCATCGTATAGACTTCTCGTTTACGCCACGTGGTGTTGGTCCAGTCTAGAGGTTCAGCTCCTCCATATCGTACGGCGAGAGGATGTCGGCAGACGCGGTCGCGGCGCGGATCGGGGCCAGTAATGTCCCTGCGAACAGGAGCGGGGAGTGATGGGGCGTCGCCAAGTGGTAAGGCGCGGGTCTTTGGATCCCGTATTCGAAGGTTCGAATCCTTCCGCCCCAGCCAGCTCCGGAAATCGTGAACCGGGGAGCGGGGGCCCCCGGAGTGCACTTGCTGGGTAAGCCCGACATGTCAACCGGGTTTGGTGAACTGAAGATTTTTTCGGGCAGCGCGCATCCCGATCTGACCAGGGAGATCGCGGCGGTGCTCGGCGTGACGCCTGGGCAGGCCAGGCTGCGGCGGTTCCCCGACACGGAAGTCTCGTTTCAGATTGACGAGAACATCCGGGGAACCGACGTGTTCATCGTGCAGCCGACCTGTGTGAACGGCACGACATCGGTCGATCAGCACCTCATGGAGCTGATGATCATGATCGACGCGTTCCGGCGCTCGTCGGCGGCGCGCATTACGGCGGTGGTGCCCTACTATGGGTATGCGCGGCAGGACCGGAAGGACAAGCCGCGCGTGCCGATTTCGGCCAAGCTCGTGGCCAACGTGCTCAGCGCGGCGGGGACCAACCGCGTGCTGACGATGGATCTGCACAAGGCGCAGATTCAGGCGTTCTTTGACATTCCCGTGGACCACCTGTTCGCGGCGCCGGTGATCATCGAGTACCTGGCGCGGCTGGATTCGCCCAAGCTCACGCTCGTCGCGCCAGACGCCGGAGGCGCCGAACGCGCTCGCGCGTATGCGAAGCGCCTGGACGGCGGACTGGCCGTCATCGACAAGCGGCGATCCGACGATGGGACGGCCGAAGTGATGAACGTGATCGGCGATGTCGAGGGTCGCACCTGCATCATCCAGGACGACATCGTCGACACGGCGGGGACGATTACCAAGGCGGCGTTGGCGCTGAAGGACAACGGTGCGAGCCGCATCCTGGCCTGTGCCGTGCACGGCGTGCTGTCGGGGCCGGCGATTGAGCGGATTGAGAAGTCGCCAATCGACAAGATGATCGTGACCAACACGATCCCGCAGTCGAAGGCGGCGGCGGCCTGCAGCAAGCTCGTCGTGCTATCGGTCGCGCGATTGCTCGGACAGGCGATCAAGAGCATTCACGAGGAGACGTCGGTTTCTAGTTTGTTTGTGTAGCTCTCGGCTCTCAGCTCTCGGCTCTCAGGGAAGAGAGATTTGAAACCTGAACGCACTGATAGCGGAGCGCTGAAAGCTGAAAGCTAAAGGACGCACTTTATGGAAGCAATACTCGAAGCGACGGCGCGTGACACGTTCGGCAAGAACGAGGGGAGACGGACGCGTCGTGAAGGGCGCGTGCCGGCGGTCGTCTATGGTGCCATGGCGGGGAACGCGGAGGCCGGCCGGTCGGCGACCCCCGTCACCGTCGACCCGAAGGCGCTCAGCAAGATTCTCCACTCGGAGTCGGGGGCGAATACGCTGATTTCCCTGAAGTTGGCGGGCGGAGGTGATGCCCGCGTGCTCATCCGGGAATACCAGCTCGATCCGATCACTCATCAGATTCTCCATGCTGATTTCTATCGCGTGGCGATGGACAAGATGCTCCAGGTCACCATTCCGGTCATCGTCAAGGGTGAACCGAAGGGTGTGAAACAGCAGGGCGGCATTCTCGAGTTCATCCGGCGCGAGATCGAGATCGAGTGCCTGCCGGCCGACATTCCCGAGCACGTCGAAGTCGACGTCAGCGAACTCATGTTGCACCAGGGCCTGCGCGTCCGCGATATTTCGGCGCATCCGAAATGGACGCCGGTCAGCGACGCCGACATGATGCTCGTCCACGTCATCATGCCGAAGGCGGAAGAGGTCGCGGCGCCGGTGGATGCGGCGGCAGCGGCTCCAGTCGCCGCGGCCGAGCCCGAAGTCATGAAGAAGGGCAAGAAGGACGAGGCCGAGGCCGAGGAGAAAGAGAAAGAGAAAGAAAAAGACAAGAAGAAGTAAGACCCTGAGAGTGCAGATTTCAGGGTTCAGATTGCAGACTGCAGCGTGAAGCTGGCACATTGAAGCTGATCGTCGGGCTGGGTAATCCGGGCGCGAAATATCGGGGCACGCGGCATAACATCGGCTTCGCCGTCGTCGACGAAGTGGCGAGACGCGCGGGGGTCGAGTTCGAAGCGGCGCCCGTTGAGTCCCTGATCGCGAAGTTGAGATGTGGCGAGCCGGCGCCGCTGGGTGCGCCGGCGATGCTGGCCAAGCCGCTCACGTTCATGAACGAGAGCGGACGGGCGGTGGGCGACCTGATTCGGTACTTCAAGGTCGACCTCGTGGATGTGCTGGTGATCGTCGACGAGGTGCAGCTGCCGCTTGCCAGGCTGCGTGCGCGCCCGCGCGGGTCGGCCGGTGGGCACAACGGGCTGAAGTCGATCATCGGATACCTCGGTAGCGAGTTTGCGAGATTACGCGTCGGAGTGGGCCGCGGCGATTCACGGCGGGATCTCGCGGATCATGTGCTCGCGCGGTTCGAGCAGGACGAAATGACGGACGTTGGGCGCATGATGCGTGCGGCGGCCGATGCGGCGGAGATGTTCATCACGTCGGGAATCGAGGCGGTGATGAACGGGTTCAATGGCGGCGATTCCGCGACAACCGAATAGCGCGAATGCGCGCATCACACCTTGCCACCGAATGGTGGCCGCTCTCGAGAGGGCGGGTTGGGCAGGTGGGGCGGGAGGCAGGTAGGGAAACAACTCCCGACCTGCCCTACCAGTCCCATCCGCCCCACCTGCCCTAAGAAAGCGTCCAGGAGGAGTCAGCGATGTCAGTCCGACAGTACGAGCTCGTCTACATTCTCCCGCCCGACAGCACCGAACAGCAGGTGGCCGAAGTCCACGACCTCGTGGCCGCCAACGTCACCCGGCTGAACGGACAGATCGACAAGACCGAGAACTGGGGGCGCCGGAAGCTGGCCTACGAGATCGGGCCGCTGAAGGAGGGTTTCTATGTGCTCGAGGTCATTAACGGATCCGGCGAACTCATGAAGGAGCTGGACCGCCGTCTGAAAGTGCTCGACCAGGTGATCCGTCACCTGGTGGTGCGTTCGGACGAGGAAAAGAAAGTCGTCGATCGGACCCGGACGAGGCGCCAGACGAATTCGGAGCGGCGCCGCGTGAAGCGGGGCCTGCCGCCGACCCGTCAGCCTGGCGAGGGCCGGTCCTCGGAGCCAGACGACATGGACGACGATCGATTTGAGATGGGGGAGATCTGACATGGCATTCGGACAGGGACGTTCGGGCGGCGGCGGCGGCGGCGGCCGGCGCGGCCGCGCCGGCGACAAGAAGGACAAGGATAAGGAAAAGGGCCAGCGGCGCCCTATGTTCCGCCGCCGCAAGATCTGCAAGTTCTGCGCGGATAAGATCGACGACATCAACTATAAGGACGTCAAGCTGCTCGGCCCGTTCGTACCCGAACGCGGCAAGATTCTGCCGCGCCGCATTTCCGGCACCTGCGCCCTGCACCAGCGCAAGCTCCAGACGGCCATCAAACGCGCGAGGCAGCTCGCGCTGATTCCTTATGTGACGGACTGACACCATGGAAATCATTCTGCGGGAACACGTGGACAACCTTGGCCGCCGCGGCGAGATCGTCAAGGTCGCCGACGGCTACGCGCGCAACTACCTTCTGCCGCGCAAGCTGGCGCTGCCGGCGACGGCCGGAAACCGAAAGCAGGTCGAGCGCGAGCGCGCGAAGTTCGAGGCGACGGAATCCGAGGAACGGAAGATCGCCGAGGCCATGGCCTCGCGGCTGGCCGGCCTCGAGGTGGTCATTGCGCGGAAGGTCGGAGAAACCGAAGCGCTCTACGGATCGGTGACGACGGGCGACATTGCCGAGGCGCTGGCGGCCAAGGGCTTCGACGTCGATCGCCGGAAGCTGCATCTGGCCGATGCCATCAAGAAGATCGGCGAGGTCGACGTGCCGGTGAAGCTGCACCGCGACGTCACGGCGACCGTCAAGGTCAAGGTCGTCGCGGAAACGTAGAAGCCGAAAACTGAGAGCCGATAGCCGAGAGCTATCAGCTGTCAGCCCTCGGCTCTCAGCGTCATAGTTCCGAAGGTAGGCGATGCCTGAAGCCGTCGCGGAGAGAACGCTTCCACACAATCTCGAAGCCGAGCGCTCCGTGCTCGGCGCCATTCTGCTCCACAACGACGCGTTCAATCTTGCGGCGGAGGTCATCGACTCCGCCGACTTCTTCCGCGACGCGCACCGCCGCATCTTCGACAGAATGGTCACGCTCACCGAGCGCGGCGACGCGATCGATCTCGTCACCCTCAAAGAGGAGCTGGGCCGGTCGGGTGAGCTCGACGAAGTCGGTGGTCCCGTCTACATCGCCGCGCTCGTCGAGGGCGTGCCGCGCTCGACCAACGTCGAGCACTACGCGCGCATCATCAAGGAAAAGGCGACCCTCCGCAGCCTGATCTTTTCCGCCAACAAGATTCTCGCGACGGCCTACGACGGCGAGGACGAAGCCGATGTCATCCTCGATCAGGCCGAGCACGCCATTTTCGCGATCGCCGACGACAAGGTGCGCGACGGGTTCGTGTCGCTCCGCGACCTGGCGCAGTCGAGCCTCGAGACCATCGAGAAGCTGCACTCCCGGAAAGAACTGATCACCGGCGTGCCCACCGGGTTCACCGATCTGGACGAAATGACCTCAGGGCTGCAGCCGTCGGATCTCGTCATCATTGCCGCACGGCCGTCGATGGGGAAGACCAGCCTCGTCCTGAACATGGCGCAGCACGTGGGCACGAAGACCGATCGGTCCGTCGGCATCTTCAGTCTCGAGATGTCGAAGGAGCAGCTGTTCCTGCGCATGCTCACCGCCGAAGCCCGGATTGATGCGCACCGTCTGCGCGGCGGGTTTCTCGGCGAGCGCGATTGGGGCCGGCTCTCGCAGGCGATCGGCACGCTGAGCGACGCGAAGATCTTCATCGACGACAGCCCGTCGATCGGTGTCCTCGAAATGCGTGCAAAGTGCCGGCGCCTGGCCTCCGAGCACGGGCTCCACCTGGTCATCGTGGACTACATTCAGCTGATGCAGGGGCGTGGACGGTTCGAGAACCGCACACTGGAACTCGCGTCGATCTCGCGGTCGATGAAGGGGCTGGCCAAGGAACTCAGCGTCCCGGTCGTGGTGCTGTCGCAGTTGAGTCGGGCGCCTGAGTCACGCTCCGATCATCGTCCTCAACTGTCCGACTTGCGCGAGTCGGGTGCCCTCGAGCAGGACGCCGACCTTGTCATGTTCATCTACCGCGAGGATTTGTACGCCGACAAGAGCGCGCCGCCGACCGATGCGCAGGGCGTGGCGGAACTCATCATCGGCAAGCAGCGCAATGGCCCGACCGGCGTCGTCAAGCTCGCGTTCATCCGAGAGTTCACGCGGTTCGAAAACCTCGCGGGACACCCGTGATTCGTCCCACTGTCGCCCGGGTCAATCTGCGGGCGCTCGCCTCGAACTACCGCAGCATCGTGGAATTTGTGGGATCGGGGTTTGACCCCAACAAGCACATTGGGGTCAGATCCCGATCTGACCCCGCCGTCACCACGGTCCCGCGCGTCATTCCCGTCGTCAAGGCCAACGCCTACGGCCACGGCGCCGAGCAGGTCGCCAAGGCGCTCGAGGCGGCCGGCGCGGACCTCCTTGCGTGCGCCGATATTGAGGAGGGTGCGGCGCTTCGGGCGGCGGGTGTCCAGGCCGACATTCTCGTGTTCGGCGCGCTGAGCGTCAGCGATCTGGATGGACTGTTCGACTGCCGTCTCACGCCGACGATCTCCACGCCCGGCGCCGCGCGCGCCGTCCAGGCCGCGGCCGCGATGTACCGTCAGCGTCTTCATTACCATCTGAAAATTGACACCGGCATGAACCGTCTGGGCTTCCGGTTCGATAACCTTCAGCGCACCCTGCCGGATCTATTCGCGAGTGAAAACCTCGAACTCGATGCCGTGTACACGCACTTTGCGACTGCGGACACTGCCGAGAACGGGTTGTTCGAGCAGCAGCGCGTGCGCTTCGGCCGGGCGCTGCAGGATGTGGCCGCGTTGGCCCGAAGCTCCCCGGCCGGCTCCGCGAACACGGCTGCCAAGCGCCCGTACGTCCACGCAGCCAACAGCGCCGCCACGCTTCGCGACTCGCGCGTCTGGTTCGATCGCGTGCGCCCGGGCCTGCTTCTGTACGGCGTCGTACCTCCACCCCTCGCATCGACGATCGATCTGGCTCCGGTGATGTCACTCGGGAGTCGCGTGGTGGCGGTCAGGGGGATGCGGCCCGGTGAGGCGAGCGGGTACGGCGCACGCTTTACCGCCGAGCGTCCGACCACGATCGCCGTCATTCCGGCCGGCTACGCCGATGGTCTCGATCTGCGGCTCGCCGGGCGTGGCGCCGTCCTCGTCCGCGGTCGACGTGCGCCGGTCGTCGGTTCGGTCTGCATGGACATGCTGACCGCCGACGTGACCGGCATGGACGTGTCGCCGGGCGACGAAGTGGTGATTATCGGACCGCAGGGCAGCGACCGCATCGATGTTCGCGAGATGGCCGCCACCATCGGATCGATTCCGTGGGAGGTGTTGTGTCGCATTGGCTCCCGGATTGAACGGGTGTATGAGAGCTCATGAATCTGGGAATTGAGTAATTGGGTAATCTGGTAGTCGAGGATTGGACTGCCCAATCAATTACCCAATCACCAGATTATCCAATTACCAGATTCCACGGTCCCCTATGTCGAAACGTCCGTCCATCGTGTTTGTGTGTCAGGAGTGCGGCGCGCAGTCGCCGAAGTGGCTCGGGCGCTGCGCGGAGTGCGGCGCGTGGAATGCCCTTGTGGAGGAGCGCGCCACGGAGAGCGGGGCGTCCGATGGTGCGCTCGCGAGCGCCGGCAGTCATCGCTACTCGTTGACGGGCGCGGCGGGGTCCGCGCGCCTCTACGCCGACATTCAGATCGAGCAGCACGCCCGGCTGTCAACCGGCATCGACGAATTCGATCGCGTCCTCGGGGGCGGCATCGTACCCGGATCGCTCGTGCTCCTCGGCGGCGAACCCGGCATCGGGAAATCCACGCTCCTCCTTCAGGCGGCGGCCAATATGGCGCGCAGCATCGGGCCGGTGCTGTACAGTTCCGGCGAAGAATCAGAGCATCAGATCAAATCCCGCGGCGAGCGGCTCGCGGTCGGCGATGCGCCGCTCTATCTCCTCGCGGAAACCTGTCTCGAGCGCATCCTCGAGGAGATCGCCCGCATCAAGCCGGCCCTGGTCATCGTCGACTCGATCCAGACGGTGTTCTCGCTGAAATTCCAGTCGGCGCCCGGAAGTATCGGACAGGTGCGTGAGGCGGCGACGCAGTTGCTGTTCACCGCGAAGGGGCAGAACGTGCCGACGCTGCTTGTCGGGCACGTGACGAAAGACGGAAGTCTTGCGGGGCCGAAAGCGCTCGAGCACGTCGTCGATACCGTGTTGTATTTCGAGGGTGAGCGGCATCATTCGCACCGCGTCGTGCGCGCCGTGAAGAACCGCTTCGGCGCGGTCAGCGAACTGGGTGTGTTCGAGATGACGGCGAGCGGGCTCAAGCCGGTGCCGAATCCGTCGAAGCTGTTTCTGGCGGAGCGGCCCGCGAACGCACCCGGCTCGGCGGTGCTCTGTTCCGTCGAGGGCTCGCGGCCCATCCTCGTTGAAGTGCAGGCGCTCGTGAGCACGAGCATGTACGGGAGCGCGCGGCGAATGGCCAGCGGCGTGGATCAGCAGCGGCTGTCGCTCCTGCTGGCCGTGCTCGAGAAACGTGCCGGCCTTCACCTCGCGGGAGATGACGTCTTCGTGAATATTGCCGGAGGCATGACGGTGGACGAGCCCGCGTCGGACCTGGCCATTCTTGCCGCGATCGCGTCGAGTGTTCGCAATCGCGTGATCCCCGGAACGACTGCGATGTTCGGCGAGGTGGGCCTGGCCGGCGAGGTTCGAGGTACTACGCAGGCGGCGCTGCGCGTGCGCGAGGCGGCGCAAATGGGCTTTGCCCGCTGTCTCATGCCCGAGACCAATCTCGATCCCGCCGAGCGTCCGGTCGGATGCGAACTGGTAGGCGTCCGCACGGTCGGAGAAGCGCTGGACCTGCTATTCGCCTGACTGCCATGGCAACGGCATTGATGGTATGGTTAGGCGTCGACGGCGGCGGGCGCCTCCAGCGGGTTACAAGCCGATGCCGGGCAGCGCGTCTCCTCACCGGGAGGTCGAAGGATGACCTGGTTTGTGCTCGCGCGTGTCCTGTTCGCCGCGGCGGTTGCGTACACGGCCGCAGCGGTCCAGCCGTTTCCGGTTGGTTTCATCGGTAACTTCGGGTTCGGTCTCGCGCTGGCGGCACTCGCCGTGCTGTTGGAACGCCGGCTCCACGAAACGTCCACACCCCGTGTCATCGGATCGCTCATCGGCGTCGTCATCGGGCTCACGATTGCGCGAGGGATCGAGGCGGGGCTGTTCTGGGTCGACAACACCGATCGCCGCATCGAGTTCCTGGGCAGCTTCCTCCTCATCGCTCTGCCGTATCTCGGTCTCGTGATTGGCGCCCGGCAGGGTGAGTGGCTCGAACCGGCGCGACTCGTGACTCTGTTTCGCGCCACTGGGCCCGAGCGCCGCTACCGCATTCTCGACACCAGCGTCATCATCGACGGCCGCATCGCCGACGTGTGCGAGACCGGCTTCATCGATGGCGCGCTCGTGATTCCGCAGTTCGTGCTCAAAGAACTGCAGCTCGTGGCCGATTCATCCGATTCGATGAAGCGGAATCGCGGCAGGCGCGGC
>JBGOTP010000027.1:0-24871 GCA_041476545.1 Vicinamibacteria bacterium
CATGCTCGCGCTCGGATGGCCGTAGAACTCCGCTGAGAGCAGCGCCAGCGCCAGCCGCGCATCCCTGACCGTGGTCCAGGCCACGTGAACGTCCGCCGGTGCCTCGTGCTCCGCGACGACGGCAACAGCGCCGCGTTCAATCGCCTCGCGCGCGAACGAAGCCCCGTCGGACTGCTGGCCCTTCAGCGCGACGAACACCTGGCCGCGCTCGATGCGCCGTGAGTCGGACGCGATCCCCGTCACGGCATCAGGTCCTCGAGCGCGCGAACGATCGGCGCGCGTCTCCACCAGGCCGCTGGCTCGAAGGACGATCGAGAGATCGGCCCACGTCATGGGTGCGCCGCGCTCGCCGAGCTTCTCGTCGACGCTCGAGCGAGAACCAGTTGACAGAGGGAGCCGGCCTCGACGGGCGTGCCGGGCGGCGGATTCTGCGCCACGACGAGGCCGTCCCCGGCCATGCGGACCGAGATCCCGAGATTCGCCAGCGTCCGGTTGGCGTCGCGCGCGCTCATCCCGCGCAGATCCGGTACGGTTCCCGGCGGGGCATCCGCCACGAGGTTGACGGCGGGGGTTCGCGTCGCGGACACCGTCGGAATCCGCGCGCCCTCGCGCACCTGTGCAACCAGAACGGGCGGATTCGGATTCACCGTCGGCGCGATGCCGAGCTGACGCACGACGGATTCGGCAATCCGTTTGAAGATCGGCGCCGACACGACTCCCCCGCTGTTGCCGTTTCCATGCGGTGAATCGATCATGACGATAATGGCCACGGCGGGCTTTCGCGACGGAAGAAAACCGACAAACGACGCGTAGTTGTCAGTCTTCGAATAGCGTCCGCCAATCAACTTCGAGGCGGTACCAGTTTTCCCCGCGATCGTGAAGCCCGAGATTCTTGCCAATTTGGCCGTGCCGGCCTCAACCACACCCTCCATGATGGTGGTCAGCGTCGCGGCGGTGTCGGCGCTGATGACGCGCCTCACGACTCTCGGCTGCACGACAATGCGACGGCCGTTGCGATATTCGGCACGCACCACACGCGGCTCGACGAACTCGCCGCCGTTGGCGACCGCACTTGCCGCCGACAGCATCTGCAACGGTGTCACCGAGACCTGATACCCCATCGACATGGAGGCGAGCCCGCCGTCGGTCAGCGTGTCGGCACTCCAGACCTTGCCTGGGTTCTCGCCGGGGAAGTCGGGAGAGGCCGGACGCCCGAACCCGAACCGCCGCACGTAGTCGCTCAAGCGGCGGGCGCCCACCTTGAAGCCGATCTTGATGGCGCCGACGTTGCTCGAGTGCACGATGACGTCGGTAAACGACAGTACGCCGTAGTTGTGTCCGTGGTACTCGTCCACCACGCGGTTCCCGGCCAACCGAATCACACCTGGATTCGTATCGATGAGCGCGTCGACCGACATCACCTTCTCTTCGATCGCCGCGGACGCCGTCACGATCTTGAACGTGGATCCCGGCTCGTACACGTCCTGAACGGCCCGATTGCGACGGGCGTCGTCCGCCGAAACGGCGCCGGCGTTCGGATTGAACGTGGGTTCGTTTGCCATGGCCAGAATCTCGCCAGTGTGGGGGACGATGACGATGGCGCTGCCGCTCGCGGCGCGATTCGCCACGATGCCCGCGTGCAGTTCTCTCTCGACGACATACTGAAGGTCGCGGTCAATCGTCAGCTCGAGTGACGACCCGGGCGTTGGGGGATGCTCGAGACGGCTGAACACCTTCCGCCGCGCGTCCGTCTGGATGACGACTTGACCATCCCTGCCGCGGATGGTCTTGTTGTAGGCGTACTCGATGCCGCCCTGGCCATCGTTCTCGGCGCCGACCCATCCCAGCAGGTGCGCGGCGAGCTCATTGTTCGGATAGTAACGGCGGCTTTCTTTTTCGAAACCGACGAAATTCAGATCGAGCGCGGCGACACGACGGAGTTGATCGGCCGACACCTGGCGTCGGACTCGTGCGTACGCCGCCGTCTTCGGGTTGGTGAACCGCTTCAGCAGCGTCTGCGGCTCGTTTTCCGTGCAATCGGCAAGCGCCGCACAGAGCTGCGCGACCGCCGCCGCCTTGTCGGCCACCTTTGACGGCACGACAAAAACAATGGATTCCGTTTCGGCGCTCGTGGCAAGCACGCGACCATGGCGATCGAGAATGTCGGCCCGCGTTGCCGGCACCGGCAGGGTGCTCTGCTGCTGCGCTCTGGCTCGGGCCTCCAGCTCGACACGATCGAACACCTGCAGATAGACGAGCTTCGCCTGAATGCCGACGGCCCACACGGCAATCAGTGCCGTCGCGACAACGATCCGGCGCTTGAGAGTCACGCGCCAGTCCATGGCCGGTTCTCGCGCCGCGCCCGGCTTGGGCTTCGGGAATGCCAGCACGCGCTCGATTTGTTGAATCAGGCGCTTCATCGCCATGCGACTACTGAATGCGCCGGCGGGTCGGCCGGCTGGACGCGTTCGATCACGATGGAATCCTCGAGCGCGGGCTGCACCATGTGCAGCTGCTCGGTCGCGAACTCCTCAATGCGCCTGGGCGACCGCAGGCCCTCGAGGTCGAGCAGCAGGTGCCGGCCCTCCTCCTCCTCAACAGCCAATTGCCGTTGCATGGCCCCGATCTCGGAGCCGCTGCCACGCATGACCGCCCTCTGCCAGACCGAGAACAAGAGAACGAGCACCAGAAGGCCGGCCGCACCGATCCATGTCCACTGATCGCGCTGGCGGGCCTCGTCCAACTCTCGAACGATTGAGTTGTTGCGCACGTCCTTCTTGATGGCGTACTCGAACGATTCCATGGATGCCCTCACGCCCATTCGAAGACCCGCTCGGCCGCCCGCAGCTTGGCGCTCCGCGCCCGCGGGTTCCGCTGCACTTCATCGTCACCGGGCACCATCGGCCGCTTGGTCAGCACCCGGACCGCCGCGTCCTGACCCGTGGCGAGCGCCCGCAGCGTATGTTTGACAATGCGATCCTCCAGCGAGTGAAACGAGATCACGACGAGTCGCGCGCCATTGCGGAGCCGGCGAACCGCCGCCTCGAGAAACCGATCCAATCCCTCGAGCTCCTGGTTCACCCAGATGCGCAGCGCCTGGAACGTTCGCGTGGCAGGGTCGATGCGCATGGGTCCCCGCCGCGGCAACGAGCGCCGCACGATGGTCGCCAGCTGACCGGTGGTCTCGATCCGCTGCGCGCGCCGGGCCGACACAAGGGCACGGGCGATTCGGCGCGAAAAGCGCTCCTCGCCGTAGGCATAAATGGCGTCTGCCAGCTCGCGCTCGGTCGACTGCGCCACGAGATCGGCCGCCGTGATCCCTGCCGTCCGATCCATGCGCATGTCGAGCGGTTCATCACGCTGAAAGCTGAAGCCGCGTCCGGGCGCGTCGAATTGCAGGGACGACACGCCGAGATCGGCCAGGGCCCCATCGACGAGCTGGACCCCCGAGCGATTCAACACGTCGTCGAGTTCGCGGTAATCGGCGTGCACCAGATCGACACGATCGGCCCACGGCGCAAGGTTGAATCGCGCCAGCGCGAGCGCGTCGGGGTCGCGGTCGAGACCGATGACCCGGGTGGCGCCTGCCTGGAGCAGCGCGCGCGCATGCCCGCCAAGACCGACCGTGCAGTCGACGAACAGACCTCCCTGCTCCGGCCGCAAGTGCTGCAGCGCCTCCGTCACCATCACGGGGATGTGATCGCTCAAATGCCGAACTCCGAAAGCGCGCGTGCATCATCGTCCGTGTACGACTCGCGCTGAAGCTTGGTGAGAAAGCGGTCGTGGTTCCACACGTCGAGACAATTGAGTTGTCCGAGCACGTCCACGTCGCCGACCATCGTCGCGGCGTCGCGCAGTCGAACAGGGATGAGGATGCGGCCCTGCACGTCGAGTTCACCGGTTTGACCGAAGTAATTCACGCGATCGAGAAAGCGGAGTTTCGCCGGATGCGTCGACGGCACGGCACCGAGTTTCTCTTCGAGTGCGAGCCATACCGGCATGGGATAGACGCGCACGTATTCGCCGGTCAGGCTGGTCACAAACAGCTCACGGCCATGTTTCCCTTCGAGCAGGGAGCGAAAGGCTGTGGGCAGCTTGAGCCGCCCCTTGTCATCAATTCGCGCCGGCGCGTTGCCCCTAAACACGCGATTCTTGCTCCATTTATATCCAGAAATTTCCACCGCCATAGTAGGGGCGACCTGCGCGGAAGTCAACGGCAAAACGTACGCAAAATATAGACGGCCAGCAGGTTACGCCTAGTTTTCGCTTTTCCATCGCCTCTTCGAGATCGCACCACAACGGGTTGGGGAAGGATCATGGCGCAGGCTGGCGGGACAGGTGTTGCAGTCGACGGCGACGTGAAGGCCGCGTGCTACGATGCGGGGTTTGCCATGCTCCGAGCGGCCCTGATAGGTCTCACTTCCAGCGGGAAGTCCACGCTTTTCCAACTGATGACGAGCATCAAAGACGCTCCGCGGGGAGGCGGAAAGGGAGACACGTCCATTGGCATCTCCAAAGTCCCCGATGCACGGTTGGATCGCATGACGGGGATGTTCAACCCGAAGAAACGGGTGCCGGCCACCGTCGAATTCTCCGATTCCGCGGCGGCTGGTCGTGCCGGCGGTGCGCAGTCGCTCGTGGACGTCGTTGCCTATAAGAATGCCGACGCGCTCGTGCACGTGCTTCGAGCGTTCCGGGATCCCTCGGTGCCCCATCCTGGTGGATCGGTCGATCCTCCGCGGGATGCCCAGACCATGGAGGACGAGCTGATCCTCGCGGATCTCGGCGTCGCGGAGCGCCGGCTGGAACGACTCGAGAAAGATCTCAAGAAAGCGCGGACACCCGAACTCGAACGAGAGCGCGACGTCCTGAATCTGTGCCGCGCGGCGCTCGAGGACGGACGCCCGCTGCGGGCCCTCGACCTGAAGGGCGAGGATCTGAAGCGACTACGCGGCTTTCAGTTTCTCTCCGCCAAGCCGTTGCTCATCGTGATCAACCTCGATGAGACCCACCTGGCCGCCGGTGCGGGCGACGGCGCGGACGGTGCGCCGGGTATCGATCGCGCGGCGGCGGCGACGGGACTCACGGCCTTTCTCTCGCGCGCGGCAACAGCGGCCGTCGGGGTCTGCGCGAAGATTGAACTGGAGATCGCTCAGCTCGATGCGGCGGACTCCGCGGTATTTCTCGCGGATCTGGGGCTCCGGGAGTCTGGGCTCAATCGAGTCATCCGCGCCAGCTACGACCTGCTCGGCTACATTTCGTTCCTGACGGTCGGGGAGGACGAATGCCGCGCCTGGTCGATCCCGCGCGGCAGTTCGGCGCAGTTGGCGGCCGGGGAAATTCACAGCGACATTGCGCGCGGCTTTATCCGGGCCGAGGTGGTCAGCTACGATGCGCTGGTCAATCGGGGATCCATGGCGGCCTGTCGAGACCATGGAGAAGTCCGCCTCGAAGGCAAGGAGTACGTCGTGCAGGACGGCGACATCATCAACTTCCGCTTCGCTACGTGAGCCAGCCGTGTTGGCGCCCGTGAATCCTCCGGCAATGACCTGTTTCGTTCATGCTATGGTTAGGCACTTTTCTCCGCATTCCTGGCTGACGTGAGCGCTGTAGACATCGACTTCGGGGACTACCGGGATTTCTACCGGGGCCGCAGGGTGATGATCACCGGGGGCCTTGGTTTTATCGGGAGCAATCTCGCCCAACGCCTCGTGGATCTCGGTGCGGACGTCCTGCTCGTCGACTCGCTGATTCCCGGCTACGGCGGCAATCTGTTCAACATCGACGGCATCGCCGATCGCGTGCGCGTCAATGTCGCCGACGTTCGCCAGCAAAGCACGATGAACCACCTCGTGCGCGACCGCGAGATCATCTTCAATCTTGCCGGCCAGGTGAGCCACATCGACAGCATGCGGGATCCGTACTCGGATCTCGAGATCAACTGCCGCGGTCAGCTGACGATTCTCGAGGCGTGCCGCTACAACAATCCAGGAGCCAAAGTGGTGTTCGCGGGCACGCGCCAGGTCTATGGCCGCCCGGATTCGCTGCCCGTCGATGAAACCCATCTGGTGCGGCCGGCCGACGTCAACGGGATCAACAAGGCGGCTGGCGAGTCCTACCATCTCGTGTACAACAATGTGTTCAAGGTTCGCGCGTGTTCCCTGCGCCTGACCAACGTGTACGGCCCGAGACAGCTCATCAAACACAACCGTCAGGGATTCATCGGCTGGTTCATTCGTCTCGCGATCGAGGACGAGACAATTGAGATCTACGGCGACGGCTCGCAGCTGCGCGATTTCGTCTATGTGGCCGACGCCGCCGATGCGTTCCTGCGGGCCGGAGCCACCGACGCGTGCAACGGTGAGGTCTTCAACGTCGGCGGTCGCGAGCCGATCAGCCACCGGCACCTCGCGGCGATGCTCACCGACCTTGCGGGCTCCGGCCGCGTGCGATACGTCGAATGGCCGGCTGAGAAGAAGGTCATCGACATCGGGGACTTCTACGCCGACTCATCGAAGTTCAGGCGGACCACCGGATGGCAGCCAACGACGTCCCTGGAGGACGGCTTTCGGGAGACGCTTGCATTCTATCGTCAGCATTTCGATCGCTATGTGGACCGCACGGGTCGGCCGGCGGAGCCCGCGTGACGGGCGTGAAGATTCCCTTCGCGGCTGCCGGGCTGCGTGAGGACGCCGACGCCGTTCGTGCGGCCATCGATCGCGTCGTGTCGAGCGGGTGGTTCGTGCTCGGTCCGGAAGTGGAAGCGTTCGAAGCGGAATTTGCCGCCGCGGCGGGCGCTGCTCATGCTGTAGGCGTCGGAACCGGCACCGACGCCCTGGCGCTCATTCTCCGCGGGATGGGCATAGGCGCCGGCGACGAGGTCGTCACGACCCCCCTCTCAGCGGCGTACACGGCGCTCGCCGTGATGATGGCCGGCGCCCGGCCCGTCTTCGCCGATGTCGACCCGGCGCGGCTCACCCTCGACGCCGACGCGGTCGCGCGCGCCATCACACCGCGGACCAGAGCGATTCTGCCGGTCCACCTGTACGGGCAGGCGGCAGACATGGCCGGTCTGCTGCGGGTTGCCACGCGTCACAATCTTGCGGTTGTCGAGGACTGCTGCCAGGCGCATCTCGCCACGGCGGCAGGACGGGCCGTCGGCACGATGGGCGCCGCCGGCGCGTTCAGCTTCTACCCAACGAAAAATCTGGGCGCGCTCGGCGACGCCGGAGCCGTTGTCACCAACGACGGGACGCTTGCGGAACGGATCCGGCGACTCCGCAATGGCGGCCAGGTCGATCGCTATTGCCATCAGCTGGCGGGAGTCAACTCGCGTCTCGATGAAATGCAGGCCGCGGTGCTTCGCGCCCGTCTGCCGTTCCTCGGTGGCTGGACGGCGCGCCGCAGATCCCTCGCGGCCATCTATCGCTCGGGGCTCTCAGGGACCTCGGTCGCCCCTGTGCCGGAAATGGACGCCGGCCACGTGTATCACCTCTTCGTCACACGAAGCACGCAGCGGACGAAACTGCAGGACCACCTGTCAGCGCGCGGGATTGCGACGCTGATTCACTATCCCATCCCGATCCCGCGGCAACCGGCGTTCGCGTTCAGTCCGCCGGACGACTGCCCGCGGGCCGCGGCGGCATGCGAGGAAGTCCTCTCGCTGCCGCTCTATCCGGGACTGGGCGAGGCCGATCTGCGGCAGGTCGTCGCAGCCATCGCCGAATTCGAGAAAGGCACCTCACCGTCATGCGAGCGTTGATCACCGGCGGAGCGGGCTTCATCGGATCACATCTCTGCGAGGCGTTGCTCAACGAGGGGCACCACGTCCTGATTCTCGACAACCTCTCGACGGGGGCGATGAGCAACATTTCCCATGTGAAAGGACGCGCGGGGTTTGAGTACTTCATCGACACGGTCGAGAACGAACCGCTGCTCGCGGAACTCATCGACCGCAGCGACGTCGTGTTTCACCTGGCGGCGGCGGTCGGCGTCAAGCTGATCGTGGAGCAGCCCGTGCGCACGATCGAAACGAATGTGCACGGAACAGAGGTGGTGCTGAAGCACGCGAACACGAAGAAGAAGCTCGTCGTGATCGCGTCAACCTCGGAGGTCTACGGCAAGAGCGAAGACGTGCCCTTTCGAGAGGATGCCGATCTCGTCCTGGGACCCACCCCCAAACACCGCTGGGCGTACGCGTGCAGCAAAGCCATCGACGAATTCCTGGCGCTCGCCTACTGGAAGGAGCGCAAGCTTCCGGTCATCATCGTACGGCTCTTCAACACGGTCGGACCCCGCCAGAGCGGCCGGTACGGCATGGTCATTCCGAACCTGGTCCGGCAGGCGCTCGCCGGCGAGCCCATCACCGTGTTTGGAGACGGCCGACAGACGCGATCGTTTGCGCACGTCGCCGATGTCGTGGGAGCCCTGTTGAAGCTCGTCGTCGAGCCGGCCGCGATCGGACAGGTCATCAACATCGGCGACACGCAGGAAGTGACAATCGGCCAGCTGGCCGAGCGCATCCGCGCGCTCACCGGATCCTCATCGGCCATCAGGTTCATCCCCTACGATGAGGCCTACGAATCCGGCTTCGAGGACATGCCCAGGCGGGTTCCCGATTTGAGCAAGATCACGGCGATGATCGGCTACAAGCCGCGGCACACGCTCGACGACATCCTCGTCCAGGTCATCGACCATATTCGCCGGACATGAACGCGTGGCCGATCTGTGCACCCCGCGCGGGCCGTTACACGGGCGTATACTAGGAACGTTGCGGTCGGGAAACACCATGCACAAGCTGACGATTGTGGCCCTTGCCGCGACCGTGTCCCTGACGACGGCCGGGCGTGTGTCTGCCGACGTGCGATTGACGCTGCATGACGGCCTGGTGTCGATTGTCGCCAAGGATGCGACAGTACGCCAGATCCTGGAAGAGTGGGCGAGAGTCGGTCAGACCAGGATCGTGAACGTCGAGCGGATCGCAGGCGGGCCGATGACGATCGAGATCTCCGACGTGCCGGAGAAACAGGCGCTCGACATCCTGCTCCGTTCGGTCAGCGGCTACGTGGCCGCGCCGCGCGCGACGATCATCGGCGACGCGTCCCGCTTCGATCGCATCATGGTCAACCCGGCAGCGGCGCAGCCGCGCAGCAACACACCCAGCTCCGCAGCACCGCCGCCATTACCGCAGTCGCGGTTCCAGCTTCAGCCCTTTCAACCGGAATCCGACGACCCGCTGCTGAACCCCAACCTCCCGGGCGATCCCGGGCAGCGCCCGCCGGTCGTGAATGTGTTTACGCCGCCCATGCCGCCCTTGCCCGACGGCGGGCGTGGAGCAACCGCACCGGCATTCCCCGCACCGACGGCCCCGGTGGGAACCGCGACTCCCGGTATGGTGCTGCCGCCGCCGCAGCCGCAAGGGCAACAGCCGCAGGGACAGCCACCGCTGCAACCGCAGAGACAACCGCAAGGGCAGCCGGGGCGATTTTGAATCGGGGAATCGGGGAATCGCGTAGTCGGGTAATCGGCTCCTCCCTATGTCGATCGTGGACGACGTAAACGCGGCGATCATCGGCGCCATGCGCCGGCAGGATCGCGCGACGCTCAGCGCCCTCCGTATGCTCAAAGCCGCGTTCGTGAACCGCGCGGTTGAAAGAGGACACGAGCTCGATGACGCCGAAGCGCGGCAGGTGGTGAATTCGCTCGTCAAACAGCGCAAGGACGCCATCGATCAATTCACAAAAGGCGGTCGCCAGGATCTCGCCGACAAAGAGGCCGGGGAAATCGTGGTGCTGGAGTCGTATCTGCCGCCCGCCGCTGATCCCGCCCTGGTCGAACGGGCGGTCGTCGACGCGATCGCGGAAACCGGCGCGACCTCAACCAAAGAGATGGGTCGCGTGATGAAGGCGACCATGGCGAGGCTGGCCGGCCAGAATGCCGACGGCAAAATGGTCAGCGAGCTGGTCCGAGCGAAACTCGGCGGCGCGTAACGGTCAGATGACGCCGGACGCCGCTTCGGGTCAAGGCGAGCTGCCGGGCCCGTCGCCCGGCGGGCGCCTCGGGCGTTCGGCCGGACTGGCCGGTGCCGCCACCCTGGCCAGCCGCGTTCTTGGTCTGGCCCGCGAGTCGGTGCTCGCGTCAATCTTCGGCGCCAGCAACGAGATGGACGCCTTCCTCGTCGCTTTCCGAATTCCCAATCTGGTGCGCGATCTCTTCGCCGAAGGCGCGATGAGCGCGGCATTTGTCCCCACCTTCACTCGACAGCTCACACTGCGTGGCAAGGCCGACGCGTGGCGTCTCGGCAACAACGTGGTCAATACGCTCGTGTGCGCCTCCGGCCTGCTGGTGGTCCTTGGGGTGATCTTTGCCCGTCCGCTGGTGACGCTCTATGCGGGACACTATGCGGCCATTCCCGGGAAGCTCGAGCTGACGGTCGGGCTGACACGAGTCATGCTGCCGTTCCTCACCCTTGTCGCCCTCGCCGCCGTGATGATGGGGATGCTGAACTCGTTACACCACTACTTCGTGCCGGCGTTGTCGCCGGCCATGTTCAACGTCGTGACGATTCTCTGCGCGGCGGGCCTCGTCCCGCTCATGCCGGTCGTCGGATGGCCTCGTATCACGGCCGTGGCGATTGGCGCCGTACTCGGGGGCGTCGGACAGATCGCGGTCCAGTGGGGACCGCTCCGGCGCGAAGGATTCCGCTACCGCCCGACACTGGACCTTCGCGACGAAGGCCTGCGACGGGTCCTCCTCCTGATGGGCCCCGGCACGCTGGGACTCGCGGCGACGCAGATCAATCTGTTCGTCAACACGCACCTGGCAGCGAACCAGGGCACCGGCGCCGTGTCCTGGCTCACGTACGCCTTCCGCCTCCTGTATCTCCCGATTGGCCTGTTCGGGGTGTCGATCGCAACGGCCGTTCTTCCCCAGGCGGCGCGCGCCGCCGCCGTTGGCGATCACGCGGCGATGCGCGGGACCGTCTCGCGGGGACTGGCGCTGATGCTGGTCATCAACGTTCCGGCCATGTTCGGTCTGATCGTGCTCGCCGAACCAATCGTGCGCCTGCTCTTCGAGCATGGACGGTTTCTGCCGCCGGACACAGCCTCCACGGCGCGCGCGTTGCAGCTCTACGCCATCGGCCTCGTCGGCTACTGCGCCACGCACATTATCTCGCCGGTGTTCTACGCGCTTGGCCGAAATCGCGTGCCGGTCGCCGCCAGCGTGACGGCGATCGTGCTCAATGTCGTGGCGAGCCTCCTTCTTGTGCGGGTGCTGGGATTCCGCGGGCTGGCGCTCAGCACGTCGATCGCGGCGTTGGTCCATGGCGGCCTGCTCATCTGGCTTCTTCGACGGTCGCCCGGTGGCATTGACGGCGGCCATCTCCTCGTGACGTTCATCAAGAGTGTCATCGCTGCTGTGGTGATGGCGGCCATTGCCGCGGGCGTCGAACAGTCGAGCAGGACGCTGGCGGGAAACGACCACCTGGTGGCCCAGGCCGCCTGTCTGGGCGCGGCGATCGCGGCGGGGCTTCTCGCCCTGGCCGCGTGCGCACGACTCCTGCGTATCCGTGAATTCGACGACGCGGTGGCAATGGTGCGCGATCGGATCACGAGCGCGCGCCGCGACTAGGAGGCGGTCGCATCCGTACGTGATACGATCCATTCGAAAGCTGCAGCATGGGCCGCCAACCTTCTCGATACAGTTCCAGTTTTTCGTTCGGGTCCGGTCGCGTCTCGACGGCGATCAAAGCGCTCATTGGCGCGAACGTCGCGCTGTTTGTCGCGCAGATACTCGCGGGGGCGCTCTTCCCTGCCGATCGCTTCACCGGTGCCGATGTCCTGACGACGGCCTTCGGGTTGATGCCGGCTCGCGTGATGGGCCAGCTCTACGTCTGGCAGCTGGCCAGCTACATGTTTCTCCACGGCGGTGTGTTCCACCTGCTGTTCAACATGCTCGCGTTGTGGATGTTCGGGACCGAACTCGAGCGGACGTGGGGCACGCGGTACTTTCTGAAGTTCTATTTCGTGACCGGCATCGGCGCGGCGGTCCTGACGGTCCTGTTCTCGCTGCTCCCGTTCGATTTTGCCCGCGGGATTCATCAGTCGATCGTCATCGGCGCGTCTGGGGCTATCTATGGCCTCCTGCTCGCGTATGGGCTCTATTTTCCCGACCGCCCGATCTACATGTACCTCGTGTTTCCGATTCCGGCGAAGTATTTTGTGATGATCATGGGCGCGCTGGCCTTCTACTCGTCGTTCGGCGACGCAGGCGGGGTGGCGAGCGCCACGCATCTGGGCGGCCTCGTCGTCGGGTATCTGTACCTGAAGGGCGCGCGGATCCATCCGCTGTCGGAATTGAAATACCGCTATGTGAAGTGGAAGATCAGCCGCGTTCGGAAGAAGTTCGACGTCTACGCCGGCGGGCGCGCCGACAACGACTGGAACCGCCGGCTGCATTGAGCATGCGCTAGTCCAGCCAGTCCTGGCGAATCGGACTGAAGAAGTCGAGCTCGAACGTGTCCTCGAGCGCCTCCACCTGATGTTCAATGCCGGACCGAATGTGGAGGACTTCACCCTCTCGCACGGTGACCTCTTCCCCGGCGACGAGAAATTTCAGCGCGCCCTGAAGGACGTAGGTCATCTGCTCGCTCTCGTGGGCGTGCATGGGCACGAGACAACCCCGCTTGACGTAGAGCTGCACCAGCATCTCCCGATCGCCGGTGACACTTTTGCGCGACAGCATCTCGGTGACTTTCTCGAGCGCAATTTCGTCCCAGCGATGGAGCTGGACCGGCGGCGGCGGCATGTCATCGAGGATATCCGATCCCCCGCTGAATGCTATAATTCCGCCCCCATGGACGGCACGGTCGTGAACACTGCGGCGGCGACCGCCGCCTATGAAGGCCTGAGCCGCCACGATCTCCTCGACGTGTATCGTGTCATGCTGCAGTCGCGCAAGCTCGACGACAAAGAGATCCAGCTGCGGAATCAGAACCGGATCTTTTTTCAAATCAGCGGCGCCGGACACGAGGCCGTTCTCGTGGCCGCCGGCCTGACCCTCAAGCCTGGTTACGACTGGTTTCATCCGTACTATCGCGATCGCGCGCTCGCGTTGCAGCTCGGGATCACGCCGCTGGATATGTTGCTCGCGGGAGTCGGTGCCGAAAGCGACCCGAGCAACGGCGGGCGGCAGATGCCGTCTCACTGGGGGAGCCCCGCACTGCACGTCATCGCCGGATCGAGTGCCACCGCCACTCAGGTGCTGCACGCGGTTGGCACGGCCGAAGCCGGCGTGATCTACAGCCGCGTGACGGACATTCCCAACCGAAGCGCATGCTTTCAGCACGATGAAGTGGTGTACGTGTCGCTTGGGGAAGGCGCCACGAGCGAGGGTGAGTTCTGGGAAGCGCTCAACACGACGTGCGCGAAGCAGCTGCCGGTGCTCTTTCTCGTCGAGGACAACGGGTACGCCATTTCCGTTCCCGTTGAATTCCAGACGCCGGGGGGCGACATTTCGCGGATCCTGCGGTCCCTTCCGTCGCTTCACATCGATTCCATCGACGGCACCGATTTCTTCGCCAGCCTGCGCGCCATGCGCACCGCCGCCGCGTACGTGCGGGCGCGCAAGGGCCCGGCACTCGTCCACGCTCACGTCATCCGTCCGTACTCGCATTCGCTGTCGGACGATGAACGGCTGTACAAGACGCCAGCGGAGCGAGAGGCCGAGGCCCGGCGGGACCCGCTCCAGCGCTTCACGGAATTCCTGCGCGCGGAATCACTGGCGACCGGCGCCGAGCTTGCGGCGATCGGCGCTGAGCTCGATCGCGAAATCGAAGACGCTGTGCTCGAGGCGCTGAAAGCGCCCAAGCCTCCGGTGAGCAGCGCCGCGCGCTGGGTCTACTCGCCCGACGTGGATCCGACAGCGTCGGCCTTTGCGACGATCGCTGCGCCCCAAGGCGCCACAGTGACAATGCTGGCGGCCATCAGTCACACGTTGAAGGACGAGATGGCGCGCGATCCGCGCATCGTGCTGTTCGGTGAGGACGTGGCCGATGTGAGCCGCCGGGAGGCGCTGCCCCTCGTCAAGGGCAAGGGAGGCGTGTTCAAAGTCACGCACGGGCTCCAGCGCCTCTACGGTGACGACCGCGTCTTCAACACGCCGATCGCCGAGGCCAACATCATTGGCCGCGCCCTCGGCATGGCGACGCGCGGACTGAAGCCGGTCGTCGAGATCCAGTTCTTCGACTACATCTGGCCCGCGATGATGCAGATTCGAAACGAGCTGTCGATGCTCCGCTACCGATCGGGCAATCACTTCTCCTGCCCCGTCGTGATCCGGGTGCCGATTGGCGGGTACCTGCGAGGCGGCGGACCGTATCACAGCCAGTCCGGAGAGAGCATCTTCGCGCACTGCCCCGGCCTGCGTATCGCCTATCCCTCGAACGCCGCTGATGCCGCCGGACTCCTGCGGACCGCGATTCGCTGCGACGATCCGGTGCTCTTTCTGGAGCACAAGCATCTGTACCGGCAAACGTACAACCGCGACCCGTATCCAGGTCCGGAGTTCATGGTGCCGTTCGGCCGTGCGCATCTCTGTCGCGAAGGAGACCAGGTCCTCGTCATCACTTGGGGCGCGCTCGTTCAGCGTTCGCTGCTGGCGGCGCACCAGGCCGAGAAGCACGGCATCCAGACCGCGGTCCTCGATCTCCGCACGATCGCGCCGTATGACTGGGAGACCATTGCCGCGCACGTCAGACGGGTCAATCGTGTGATCGTGGCGCACGAGGACCAGCTCACCTGTGGTTTCGGCGCCGAGATCGCCGCGAGAATTGCCGGCGAGCTGTTCGAGCACCTGGACGCGCCGGTCCGGCGGGTCGCGGCGCTCGATACTCCGGTGGCGTATTGTCCGGAGCTCGAAGAAGTCATCCTGCCGCAATCGGCGGATGTGCTCGCCGCCATCCGGGAGACAGCACGATACTGAGCGGCATCCTCCAGCAGGCCCCAGGTCGGACCTGCACGAGGACGGCAAACCGGCGTAAGCTCAAGATATGACGATTGTCGACACGGGCCGGGGAAGCCCGATCGTGCTCGTGCCCGGCCTGCAGGGCCGCTGGGAATACCTGAGCCCGGCGGTCGATGCGCTGGCGCGGTCGCATCGTGTCATCACCTTTTCGTTGTGCGATGAGCGGCGCGGACGGCACGGTTCCGACGCGACGCGCGGGCTCGACACGTTCGTTGAGCAGATCGAGGCGACGCTCGTCGACCGGGGGGTCGGACATGCGACAATCTGCGGCGTCTCACTGGGAGGGCGCGTGGCCCTTCGTTTCGCCGCCCGTCGGCCCGAGCGCACCGATGCACTGGTCCTCGTGTCGGTGCCCGGCCCGGCATGGCACCTGAAACCATCGCACCGGAAGTACGCCCGCTTCCCGTGGCTGTTCGCCCCGCTCTTCTTCGCGGGGATACCGGGGCGACTCGAGGCCGAGCTGGCCGCGGCCTTTCCCGACCGGCGCGAACGCGGGGCGTTCGCGCGACGACAGCTTCAGACGATCCTGCGGGCGCCGGTCTCTCCGTCGCGGATGGCGGCGCGCGCCCGTCTCGTCGACGGCATGGACGCTGCGGCCGACTGCGCGCGCATTTCGGCCCCGACGCTCGTCATGACCGGCGAGGCGGCGCTCGATCATGTGGTCCCGGCTGACGGCACCTGTGAATACGCGCGCCTGATTGCGGGCGCGCGAGCCGTGATACTGGAACGGACGGGACATCTGGGCTGCCTCACGCGCCCGGACGCGTTTGCTGACGCGGTAGGTATATTCCTGGAGCACGCCGGTGTGACACGATCGAATGAGCATGCTGCGTGAAATCCCAGGACCGGCCGGTCTGCTCGAAGCGCTGCTCGACGAACCGGCCGATCGCCGCGGCGTCAATCAGGATGGCCTCGTGGAGGCTGGCCCCATCGAGGGTATTCGGGCGGCCGTCGTATTCGGCCACCCGCACCCGCAGTACGGCGGGACCATGCACACGAAGGTCGTGTACCAGTCGGCGAAGGCGCTCACGCGCATCGGATGTGCCGTGTTGCGTTTCAACTTTCGTGGCGCCGGGCGAAGCGCCGGGGTCTTTGATCAGGGGGTTGGGGAACGGGACGACTTCCGCGCCGCACTCGATTTCGTTCGCCAACGCTATCCGGCAGCGCCCCTGTGGGCCGCAGGCATGTCGTTCGGATCGTGGGTCGCCCTCACGACGGGCGCAGACGACCCCCTGGTGTCCGCATTGATCGGCGTGGCCATGCCGGTCGCTCACTACGACTTCGAGCGGGTGCGAACAAGCCCGAAGCCCAAGTTCTTCATCCATGGGGAACGCGACGAAATCGGCCCGCTCGCGGACATCCGGGAGTTCTACGCCCGCGCGTCCGATCCCAAGGAACTCGTGGTCATCGACGCGGCGGATCATCTGTTTGACGGCAAGGCCGGCGAAGTCGCGGACGCGCTCGAGGATTTGCTCGGAGACTGGAGTTGAGAATGCCTTCCACAACTGTTTCTTCTTCTGCCCCTTCTTCCCTGCTGCGCGGCGGCGAGTGGTTGATCCAGACATCCGACCCCGCGGGCGTCTTCTCGCCGGAGCGCCTGACGGACGAGCAACGCATGATCGCCCAGACGGTCACTGACTTCGTGAACAACGAGGTGCTCCCGTCACTCGATCGCCTCGAGCAAAAGGACTGGGCGCTGGCGCGGGAGCTGGTGCGGCGGGCCGGAGCGCTCGGACTGCTCGGTGCCGACGTGCCCGAGGCGTACGGCGGTCTGCAACTCGACAAGGCCACATCCATGATCGTCAGTGAACGGATGTCCCGGTCCGCGTCGTTCGGCGCCACCTTCGGCGCGCAGGCGAACCTCATGATTCTGCCGCTTGCGCTCTTCGCGAACGACGAGCAGAAGCGCCGGTACCTGCCGAGGTTCCTGACGGGCGAGCTCATCGGGGCCTACTGCCTGAGCGAACCGGGGTCGGGTTCCGACGCCCTCGGCGCCAGGACCAGAGCCGTACGGCAGACGGATGGGAGCTTCGTCCTGAACGGCGAGAAGGCGTGGATTACCAACGGCGGGTTCGCCGACGTCTACATTGTCTTCGGCAAGGTCGTGGACACGACCGGCGAGCACTTTACGGCCTTCATCGTCGAGCGGGCGTTTGCCGGAGTCTCGAGCGGCAAGGAAGAACACAAGATGGGTCTCCATGGATCGTCCACGACGCCCGTCATCCTGCAGGACGTCAAGGTCCCGGCCGGGAACCTCCTCGGCGAGGTCGGTAAGGGCCACAAGATCGCGTTCAACGTCCTCAACTTCGCGCGGTTCAAGCTGGGCGCCATGTGCGTGGGCGGTGCGCGCGGAGCTATCGCCGAGGCGGCAACCTACGCCGGGCAGCGCAAGCAGTTCGGACAGCCGATTGCGTCGTTTGGCGCCATCAAGCACAAGATCGGAGAGATGGTGGTTCGGACGTACGCCATCGAGAGCCTCGTGTACCGGACGGCGGGCATGATCGACGCGCGCATCGAGGCCACGCCCCACGATCCGGCCGATCAATCGGTTGCGCTGGCGGCGCTCGAGGAGTACGCCATCGAAGCGTCCATCGCGAAGGTGGCCGGCAGCGAGATGCTGAATTTCGTGCTCGACGAGAACATGCAGATTCATGGCGGCAACGGGTTCGTGCGGGACTATCCCGCCGAGCGCCACTACCGCGATTCGCGCGTGAACCGGATTTTTGAGGGCACCAACGAAATCAATCGCCTCCTGATTCCCGGCATGCTGGCCCGGCGAGCGGTCAAGGGGGAGCCGCCAGTCATTGCCGCGGCAAAGGCGCTGCAGGCTGAGCTCCTGGCGCCGCCCGCCGCCGTGGCGCCCGATCCGGGCCCGCTTGGCGAGGAGCATGTGGCGGTCAGCGGGTTCAGGAAGGCCGCCCTGATGGTCTTCGGTCTGGCGCTGCAGAAGTACGGGGACAAGCTTGGCGACGAGCAGGAAGTCCTGATGCACATCGCCGACATGCTGATCGATGTCTTCGCAGCCGACAGCGCCGTCCTTCGCTCGACCTCGGCCGCCCGGTCGCATGCGCCACGCGCGGCCCTCCAGGCGGATGCGGCGCGAATCTTTGTGAACGACGCGGCCATGCGGCTCGAAACGTCCGCGCGGCAGGCGCTCGCCGTGATGATGGAGGGCGAGAGACTCGGAGTCACACTCGCGGCATTGAGGCGCCTCCTGAACGTGACGCCGATCAACACGGCCGCTCTGCGGCGCGTGCTTGCCGATGAAACGGTCGCCCGCGGCAGCTACATCTTTTAGGGCGCAATCCGGCTAAAGCCGGATGCCACTTTGTGTGGCCCCTCAGACGTGGCGTCCGACTTCAGTCGGACAGGCTCCTGGCGACCGGCGCGCCGGGCGTCTTGTGTAACATAGACCGGTGCGCCCGTCGGTCGTCGCCATCCTGCTCGGTCTCGTCACGGTGTCAGCCGGGTGCGGCAGCTCGTCGCACGCGGAGGGCGACTACACCTCTCGCCTGGCTGGCGCGCGTACCGCGAAGGACGTGCGGTTTCAGAGGGGATCGGACCCAGTGCCGGATGGCCGGAAGACGGATCTCCTTCCGCTCGGGTATTTTCCGATCGACCCGTCCTACAACGTTCCCGCCAGCCTGCAGCAGTCGAGTGATGCCACGATCGTGCTGATGCCCACGTCGACCGGGCAAACGCGCCGGGAGCGCCGGGCCGGCGCACTGGAATTCACGCTGAAGGGACAGCCGATGACGTTGACGGCGTTCGTCGAAGCGGATGCCACGGACCTGAATCACCTCTTCGTGCCGTTCAGCGACCTCACGAGCGGCACCGAGACCTACCGGGCCGGGCGGTACCTCGACCTCGATCGCACATCCACCGGATACTATGATCTCGACTTCAACACCGCGTACCATCCGTACTGTTACTACAACTTCAGCTACGAGTGCCCGCTTCCGCCGATCGAGAACCGGTTGAAGATCCCCGTACACGCCGGCGAGAAGCTGAAGACGGTGCAAGGCAGAACGACAGAAGGCAGAACGATAGACGGCCAACAATAGAAGCTGGAAGGTGGAAGCCGCCGTGTTGCGCGCGATTGTGTTCGATTTCGACGGTGTCATCGCCAACAGCGAGCCGTTGCACTTTCGCGCCTACCGGGAGGTGCTCGCCGAGCATGGCGTCGGACTCACCGAAGCCGACTATTTCGCGCGGTATCTGGGCTTCGACGACCAGGGCGCATTCGAGGCTGTGGCTGCCCATAGCGGCGTCATGTGGTCCGCGGGACAGATTGCCGAGATGATCCAGCACAAGGCCCGGCGACTCGAGACGCTCGAACGCGACGGAGCGATCCTCTTCCCCGGTGCCGCGGCGGCGATTCAGACCGCGGCCGACGCGATGCCGATCGCCATTGCGTCCGGTGCGCTCGGGTCGGAAATCCGTCGCGTTCTCGATCGCGCCAATCTCACCCACCGCTTCTCCGCGATCGTCTCGGCGGAGGACACCGCGGCCAGCAAGCCGGCGCCGGATCCCTATCTGCGCGCCGTGGCACTGCTCTCAGCCGGGCACGGTCCGCTCGAGGCTCGCGACTGCGTGGCCGTCGAGGACTCTCACTGGGGCCTGGAGTCGGCTCGGGCGGCAGGACTGCGAACGGTGGCGGTCGCGCACACGTACGACGCGGCGGCGCTGAAGCCGGCGGACCTGGTCATTCCGTCGATGCGTGCCTTCGACCTGGACGCGCTCCAGCGCCTTTTCTGAGCAAATTCCGGCTTTCCTGCCGCCCTCTGATGGTCCGCGGCCGACCCTGGGGCGCAGTTGAAGCACAAGTCGGGGAGGAAGGGGGCGACCGGACACTCCAGAACTGTTACTCTCCGACCGATATCAGTAGGGCGGGAGACTGTACTAATCTCTTAGAGGCCCATCGACCGACGGCCGGAGCCGCTAGGAAGAAGAGTCCACCGCGTATATCAGGGGGTGTAGCTCTCTTTTGTTCTCTAATGTCGCAAGGGAACGAGGCCGAAACTGTAATAGTCGGCCGCGCCGCCAGTGCGCTGGCGGATAGGCAAGGATTCAGGATTTGATGGAGTTCATGCAATGAAACGATTGGTCTTGATGTTCGCGCTGATCCTCACGACCGCCCTTTCGGCGTTCGCGCAGGTCCGAGGCGGCAACATCAGCGGCACCGCCAAAGATGAACAGGGCGGCGTCCTGCCTGGCGCGTCGGTGACGGCGCAGGGGCTCGACGCAACGCTCGCGGCCACCACAGACGCGGACGGCCACTACCGTTTCCTCGATCTGGCGCCTGGTCCGTACAAAGTGACCGTGGACCTTGCCGGCTTTGCGTCGGTGGTTCGCGACGCGATTGTGGCCGTCGGCAGGAGCGCCGACGTCACGGTGACGATGGGGCTCGCCGCCCGCCGGGAGAGCATCGCGGTCATCGCGGCAGCGCCGATGGTCGACCCGAAGATCACGGGGACGGCCATCAACTTCACGAGCGACGAATTGACACGGATCCCGACCTCCCGCGACCCGTTCGCGCTGTTCCGGGGGGTCCCCGGCGTTCTGCTTGATCAGGTGAACATCGGCGGCAACGAAACCGGCCAGCAGGCCATCGTCGTCGGCAAGGGCACGCGCCAGCAGGACACGTCGTGGACGCTCGACGGCGTTGAAATCACCGACATGTCGGCTCCGGGACAGTCGCCGACGTATTTCAACTTCGACAGCTTCGACGAGGTTCAGGTCTCGACGGCGGGCAACGATATCCGCTCGCGGACGGGTGGCGCGAGCATCAACATGGTCACCAAGCGCGGCACGAACAAGTTCCGCGGCGGCCTGCGCAGCTACTTCTCCGACACCAGGATGGAGAGTTCCAACGTCCCAGACGAGCTGAAGCTGCTGGCAACGCCGGTGACGCCGGACACCGCAGACCACACCGCTCAGACGTCGGACTATGGCTTTGAGATGGGCGGACCGATCCTGCAGAACAAAGCCTGGTTCTATGCGTCTCTCTCGCAGCAGGACATACGAGTCTTCCGGCGCTCGACGAATGCCATCGATCGCACGAAGCTGAAAGACGCTCAGATTAAAGTGAACTGGCAGGCCACCAAGAAGGACATGATCAATTTCCTGTTCTTCAACGGCTACAAGCTCAAGGATGGCCGGACCAACAACGGCGGCCAGTCCGAGGCCTACGAGGCCACGCTTCATCAGGACAACGCGTACAGCGATAACCCGCTGCACGGAATGTGGAAAGTCGCCGACGATCGCGTGATCAGCTCGAACATGTTCCTGTCGGCAAAGTACGCCTACTACAACACCGGCATCAAGCTGACGCCCGAAGGCGGCGTCGACACGCAGGCGGGGAAGAACCTGGATTCACCGACGAGAGCGTACGGATCGACCTCGCGGAGCCTGTTGACCCGCCCGCAGCACTCTGTCACGGCAGACATGAATCACTTTGTGCGTCTCTTCGGCAACTCGCATGATCTCAAGTACGGTGTGGGTTTCCGGCGCGTGTTGAGTCAGACACAGGTCGAGTGGCCCGGGAACGGCGTCTTGGCCATCGAACAGTCGGGCGCGACTGCTGGGACCAGTTCGCGCGCTCAGGTCTTCCGGGAAAGCAATGGCGCCAACGTGGTGAAGTACGCGGACCTCTACGTCGGTGACACCCTTGCGTTCAGGACACTGACGCTCGACGTGGCCGTGCGATATGACCGGCAATGGGGCGAGGCACTGCCGTCCACGATCGCAGCCAGCCAGGCGCTTCCATCCGTGGTTCCCGGCGTCGTCTTCGCAGGTTACAGCGCGCCTTTCGTCTGGACCAATTTCTCGCCCCGGGTTGGCGTCAGCTATGTGCTGGACTCGGCCGGCAAGACCGTCGCGCGCGCGAGCTACAGCCGCTTTGCGGGACAGCTGGCAGCGAGCACCGTCGGCACGAGGAACCTGACGACCGGCAGCGCGCCGGGATCGGCCACGTACCCGTGGACCGACCTGAATGGCGATCACTACGCGCAGGCCGACGAAGTGAACACGAGCGGTACGCCCATTACCACCGCCGGTGGATTCAATGCCGCCGATCCAACGGCGCTCGTATCGACGTCGCAGGTGGATCCGAATCTGAAGGCACCCATCACACAGAGCGTCGTGGTCGGTATCGAGCGGGAGCTCATGCCGAGTCTCGCCGTCATGGTGAACTACTCGTACAACCGGACGACGAACCTGTTCGGCAACCTGGGTGGCAACCTGACACCGCGTGTGGGCATTCCGCTGTCGTCCTATGTGCTGGCAGCGAGTTCACCGCTGACGGGCACGCTGCCAGATGGCACGGCATACAGTGTTCCCGTGTACACCACGCCGGCCGGCTCAGTAAACAATGGCATCGTCATTCAGAACGCCCCAGGCTATTACGTCGACTACAACGGCCTCGAACTCAATGTGATCAAGCGGCTGTCGAACAGATGGATGGGACGCGTGACGCTCGGGTACAACAACTCCCGCGAACATTTCAGCGATCCCACGGGTCGGTACAATACGAACGGCAACCCGACGCCCAAGCCGCTTGAACCGCTTCAGGACGGCGGTCAGTACGCGCCGACCAGCTCGATCACGACCGGGATCTTCATGAACTCGAAGTGGCAGGTGAACGTCAACGGCATGGTCCAGGCGCCGTACGGCATCGAGATCGCCGCGAATGTGTTCGGACGCCAGGGCTATCCGTTCCCGATTTATCGGAGCGCCATCGCGCTCGGTCTCGACACCAACCAGGATGTGCTCGTGGCTCCCATCGATACGTTCAGGCTGGGCAACGTGTGGGACACCGACCTTCGCCTCGGCCGCCCCTTCAAGGTTCAGGCCGGAGCACAGACAATTGACGTGCGCCTCGTGGCCGACGTCTTCAACCTGTTCAACGCGAACACCGAGCTCGCACGAAACGGCAACATCGGGAGCGCCACGACGTTCGGAGTCATGTCGAAGAACGTCAGCCCGCGCATCGTCCGGCTCGGGCTGGTCGTCGGATTCTGACGGGGTTGCAAGATCAGGGTTGAGGGCTGAGAGCTGAGGGCTGAACGTGCCCTCAGTAACGGCGCAGGACTCCAGTCCCGCCACGCTCGTAGTGCAGGGCTTTAGCCCTGCCGACAGTTTCAGCGCTCGGCTCTCAACTTCAGCTTCGGCGATATCTGCCTGCAAGCTGGACGTTGAGGGCTGAGGCTGAAAAACCGCCCTACAACTCAGTCTTGCGCAGCTCCAGATAGCGGACTGCGGACTATCCTCGCGCGATCTCCTCATACAAAATGGCCGACGCGATGATGCCGTTGTGAAAGTTCGACACGTCGAGCCGTTCATTCGGCGCGTGCGCGTTCTCGTCCGGCAGGCCCACGCCGAAGAGCACGGACGGCACCCCGAGTTCCTCCTGAAACGTCGACACTACGGGAATTGATCCGCCCTCGCGCGTGAACACCGGCTTGCGTCCGAAGCCCTGTTCAATCGCCCGCCCCGCCGCCTGCACGAAGCGATTGTCGAACGACGCCATCCACGGTTTTCCGCCGTGCATGCGGGTCACCTTGATCTCCACAGTCTTCGGCGCGAGATCGGTGACGTAGGTCTCGAACAAACCGGCGATCTTGTCCGGATCCTGATCCGGCACGAGGCGCATGCTGATCTTGGCCATCGCGACCGCCGGCAGCACGGTTTTCGCTCCGGCGCCGGTGAAGCCCGACAGCAGGCCGTTGACTTCGAGCGTCGGTCGCGCCCACGTGCGCTCGAGCGTCGTGTAGCCGGATTCACCGAACAGTTTGGGGATGCCGAAGTCCTTCCTGTACTTCTTCTCGTTGAACGGCAGCGACGCCCAGGCCTGGCGCTCCGCATCTTCGAGCGGTCTCACATCGTCATAGAAGCCGGGAATCTTGATGCGGCCGCCCCGGTCTTTCATCTGCGCGATCATCTGCGCCAGCACGAAGGCCGGATTGGCGAGCGCGCCGCCGAAGACCCCGGAATGCAAGTCGGTGCTGCTGCCGCGCAGGTCGATCTGGCAGTACACCAGGCCTCGCAGGCCGTAACAGATCGACGGCACACCCCGCGCGAACATCGCCGAATCGGAGATGACGACCACGTCGGCCTTGAGATCGGCCTTGTGCGCACGAATGAAGTCGTCCAGATGCTCGCTGCCGACCTCTTCCTCACCTTCGAGCATCACTTTGATGTTCACCGGCAGACGACCGTTCTGCTTCAGATGCGCCTCGATGGCCTTCAGGTGCATGAACACCTGCCCTTTGTCGTCCGCCGCCCCGCGCGCGTAGATTTCGCCGTCGCGAATCGTCGCCTCGAAGGGCGGCGACTCCCATAGTTCCAGGGGATCTACCGGCTGCACGTCGTAGTGACCGTAGAAGAGGATCGTCGGTGCGCCTTCCGCGCCCAGCCAGTCCCCGTAAACCACGGGAAACCCCGGTGTATCAATGTTGCGCACGTTCTGCAGGCCGACGCGCCGCATCTCCGCGCCGCACCATTCCGCGCAGCGCGTCACGTCGTCTTTGTGCTCTGGCAGCGCGCTGACGCTGGGAATCGCGAGGAGGCCCTTCAGCTCTTCGAGATAGCGATCGCGGTTGACGTTGATGAAATCGATGACCTTTTCCATGGGAGGATCACGCTTTCCATCGAGCGTCCTCTTCGAACGCCCGCCGTTCTCTTTTCAGTTTGTCGAGGTGGGCACGGATGGTTTCGTGCGCCGCCAGCATCAGCGCCGGGTCGAGCCCATCATAGATGGATTTGGCGATCGACTCCACGGTATCGCGGCCGGCCGCAAGAGCGGCCATCACCTGACGTTCACGGGCAAGACGGTGATTCACGTAGG
>JBGOTP010000028.1:0-23787 GCA_041476545.1 Vicinamibacteria bacterium
CGAGAGACGGTACCGGACGACATCCACGGCATGTTCGTCGCGCAGGGCATTCTCACGGCCACTGGCGGCATGACGTCGCACGCGGCCGTCGTGGGCCGTCAGATGGGCAAGCCGTCAATCGTGGGCGCTGGCGCGATCGACGTGGACGAGACCACCCGGCGATTCAGGGTCGGCGGCAAGACGATCGCGGAAGGGGAGTTCATTTCCTTCGACGGCCTGTCGGGCGAAGTCAAGCTCGCGCAGGTCGCCTCCAAGCCGAGCGAAATTCTTCAGGTCGTCGCCGGCACGCTGGATCGCAGGCGTTCGGACATCTATCGGCGCTTCGATCAGCTGCTCGGCTGGGCCGACAAGTACCGGCGGCTCGGTGTTCGTGCCAACGCCGATCAGCCGGATCAGGCGGCGACGGCCTATGCGTTCGGCGCCCGCGGCATTGGTCTCTGCCGGACCGAGCACATGTTTTTCGGTGAAGGGCGCATCCCGATCGTCCAGCGCATGATTCTGGCCGACAATGAAGTCGACCGTCGCAAGGCGCTCGATCAGCTGTTGCCCCTTCAACGGGAAGATTTCTACGGCGTGTTCAAGGCCATGCACGGGTCGCCGGTGACGATTCGCACCATCGATCCGCCGCTCCACGAATTCCTGCCCAAGCGGGAGGAGCTGATGGTCGAGGTCGCTCGGCTGGAGATCAGCGGGAAGTATCCGAAGGAACTCGAGGAGAAGCGCGTGCTGCTGCATCGCGTCGAGCAACTCCACGAGTTCAACCCGATGATGGGCCATCGCGGCGTGCGTCTCGGGATCACGTACCCGGAAATCACCGAGATGCAGACGCGCGCGATTATCGAGGCCGCCTGTCAGTTGCACAAGGAAGGTCTCAAGGTGGTCCCGGAGATCATGATTCCCCTGGTCGGACACGTGCGGGAACTTCGGGATCAGAAGGCCGTCGTCGATCGCGTCGCGGCCGAGACGATGAAAGCGAAAGGCGTGTCGGTCAAGTACCTCGTGGGCACGATGATCGAAGTGCCGCGCGGCGCCATGACCGCCGACGAAATCGCCGAGGAAGCGCAGTTCTTCTCGTTCGGCACCAACGACCTGACGCAGTTCACCTTCGGGTTCTCCCGAGACGACGTGGGCAAGTTCCTCAAGATCTATCTGAACAAGAAGATTCTCGAGCGGGATCCGTTTTCGACATTCGATACGGTTGGCGTGGGGGCGCTGCTTCGCCGGGCCGTCGAGCTCGGGCGCTCGACCCGCCCCGACTTGAAGTTGGGCGTCTGCGGCGAGCACGGCGGGGATCCCGCGTCCATTCATTTCTTCGACAAAGTCGGGCTCGATTACATCAGCGCCTCGCCCTACCGCATTCCCGTCGCACGCCTGGCGGCCGCGCAGGCGGCCTTGTCTGTCAAAGTCGGAGACTGAAGGGAACGGAGCTGGCGGAGGGAACGGGGATATACTCCGTTTCTCCGTTGCTCCGTGTTGAACCGTTCGCTCCGCCGACTCCGTTACCTCCATGGGCAAGATCACCCGACTCTCCCCTGAACTCGCCAACCAGATCGCCGCTGGCGAAGTCGTCGAGCGCCCGGCCTCCGTCGTCAAGGAGCTGGTCGAGAACGCGATCGACGCCGGCGCACGGCGCGTCTCCATCCACATTGAACTGGGTGGCAAGAAGCAGGTGCGCGTCGAAGACGACGGAGAGGGGATGGAGCCAGAAGATGCGCGGCTGGCGATCGAGCGTCACGCGACCAGCAAGATCCGGCGATCGGACGACCTCGCGGCCATCCTGACGCTCGGATTCCGCGGCGAAGCGCTGCCGTCGATCGCCTCCGTTTCTCATTGTGTGTTGCGCTCGCGCGCTCGTGAGCGATCGAGCGGTACCGAGATCAAAGTGAATGGCGGTGTGGTGGCGTCCGAGCAGGAGGTAGCCGCATCGGAAGGCACCATGGTCGAGGTGAACGATCTCTTCTACAATCTGCCCGCCCGGCGGAAGTTTCTCAAGTCCGACGGAGCCGAGTCGACGCAGGTGTCCAGGGTCGTGACGCAGCTCGCGATGGCGTACCCGGCGGTGGGGTTCACGCTGACGAGCGCCACGCGGACCGTTCTGCAGATTCCGCCTGCTGCATCGCCGCGCGATCGCCTCTTTCAGCTGTACGGCGAGCGGAATGATCTGATCGAAGTCTGGAAGGAAGCGGGTGGACTGCGGGTCACCGGTTTCGTGGCGGCGCTGGCCGAGCACGGACCCACGCGGGGGCCGCAGCACGTGTTTATCAATCGCCGGATCGTCAAGGACAAGACGATCGCCCACGCGATTATCGACTCCTACAGCACCGCATCCATCAAGGAACGGAGCCCGGAAGTGCATCTCTTCCTCGAGATGCCGGCGGAGGCGGTCGACGTCAACGTGCATCCAACCAAAGCGGAGGTGCGATTCCGTGAGCAGTCCCTGGTGCACGAGGTGGTGCGCCGCGCGTTGATGGATGCGCTCGGCCAGAGCGGCGTGCCGCAGCTTCAACTCCGCCCTGAGGCATCGACGAACAGTCTGGTCCCCGTTGCGACAACGATTCCCGGTGTGCTGGCTGGCGGAATGTTCCCGAGCCGCTGGATGCCCCAGGAGTCCTCGTCCGCAGGCTTGCCAGGGGCATCCGGCTCGCCTGTGGGATCCGGCTTTAGCCGGATTGCGTCCGGAGAAGATGTCGTGTCGGGCTTTGGCTCGGCTGCCGGGAAAGATGTGGAATCGAGCGAAATCCGGCCGATGATTCCGCTCGGCCAGTTCCGCGACACGTTCATCATTGCCATAGACGATGAGGGAATTGCCATCATCGATCAGCACGTGGCGCACGAGCGCGTGCTGTTCGAGCGCGTGATGCAGAAGCTCACCGCCGGCCGTCTGGAGTCGCAGGGTCTGCTTGTCCCGCTCGTCATCGACCTGCCCGCCGCGGCGCATCAGGCGCTCATCGGACGAGCGACAGAGCTCGAACGTCTGGGTTTTGAGATTGAGAGCTTTGGCGATGCGACCGTGAAGGTGACGGCGCTGCCGGCGCTGCTCAAGGCCGAGAACAGTTCCACGGCCCTGCGCGCGCTCGCGGAGGATCTGGAGGGGCTCGACCGTGGCGCCCACGTGCAGGATGCCTTGCAGCGGATTGCCGCGACCATGGCGTGTCATGCGGCCGTGAAGGCCAACTATCCGCTCACGTACGAGAAGATGACCCATATTCTCGATGAGCTGCGTGCAACGGCGTACTCGACGATCTGCCCGCATGGCCGCCCGGTCATGCTGCGCCTGACGCGCCGTGAGATCGAGAAGAATTTCGAGCGGATCTAGTACGACGTTGTCACTCTGACGGATTCAGGCCACAAACATGCTGCTCGGCGAACGGCTCGACGGCGCGGGAAACCTCATCTCGGGATCTGTCCGCCTTCGCTTCGCTTCGGCGGGACTGGCGTTGATGGTATGCGGCAACTCCGTGAGTTGTCGCGGACTTCGGCCCTACGATTCGGTTTCCCAACTGACGCCCGTGACGCGCCGCTCGCAATGTTCGCTGCCGCAGCACGTTTCCGGCCTTCAGACGCCGGTGAAGTGACAAAGTGGTAATCGCGTCTGGACACTGTCCATGCTGTTGTCGGTGATCTACTACACGGGCCGCTTCGGCCAGATTCTCGGCATGTGGCTGCTGGTTGTCGATATCGTCATGGCCGGTCCCCTCGGTCCGAGTCCCCGGACGTTCGGCGTCGGTGTGGCCATATTTCTGGCGGGCTGGGGGCTGACGAAAGTGGGAAGTGGAAGGTGAGAAGTTAGAAGTCCCTCGCACGCCTGCTCGGTGAAGTCGTGCCGTCGTCGGTGCTGCCGGGTGTGACGCTGCCTGCGTTCATCGCCTGGCAGACCTTATTGCCTGACATGGCAGGGCTAAAGCCCCGCGCTACGACCGCGCCGCAGGGCTAAAGCCCTGCGCTACGACCCAGTCTGTCGCGATTTCTTGACCTGTTCCCAGCCGTCCAGCCGCCGCTTGATCTCCTTCTCGAATCCGCGTTCGCGCGGATGGTAGTACTTGCGATCCTGAAGCGCCGGCGGCAGGCAGGACATGTCGGCGACCGCATCGGGTTCGTCGTGCGCGTAGCGATAGCCTTTTCCGTACTCCAACTCCTTCATGAGCTTCGTCGGAGCATTCCGCAGGTGGAGGGGAACCGGTTCGGCCACGTGATCGCGCGCGTCCGCGGCGGCGGCGCCGTAGGCGACGTAGATGGCGTTGCTCTTCGGGGCCGTGGCCAGGTAGATGACCGCCTGCGCCAGCGCCGTGTTGCCTTCCGGCATCCCAATGAAATGAACGGCCTCCTTGGCGGCCACGGCCACGGTCAATGCCTGGGGATCTGCATTGCCGACGTCCTCAGACGCGAAGCGGATCAGCCTGCGGGCGATGTACAGCGGATCCTCGCCGGCTTCAACCATCCGCGCAAGCCAGTACACCGCCGCATCCGGATCGCTCGTCCGCATCGACTTGTGAAGAGCGGACATCAGGTTGTAGTGCTCCTCGCCCGACTTGTCGTAGAGGAGCATCTTCCGCTGGATCGCCTGCTGTACGAGCGCGGCGTCGACGCGCCGGACGCCCTCTTCGACCGGCGCGATCCCGACGGTCAGTTCGAGTAGATTGAGCGCGGATCGCGCGTCACCGCTGGCATAGACCGCGATGGCGCGAATCGCCTCATCGTCGACCTGGTTGCGCTCGGTGCCGAGGCCGCGCTCGACATCGTCGAGCGCCCGACCGAGAATCACCGTGATCTCGTCGCTGGTCAATCCGCGCAGGACGAAGACCTTCGAGCGCGAGAGCAGCGCCGCGTTGACCTCGAACGACGGATTCTCCGTTGTCGCCCCAATCAACACGATGTCTCCGCTTTCGACCCTCGGGAGAAAGGCATCCTGCTGTGCCTTGTTGAAGCGGTGGATCTCGTCGATGAAGACGATCGTGCGCCGCCTGGTTGCCTTCCGCAGACGCTCGGCTTCGGCCATGACGTCGCGAATTTCCTTGATGCCCGCAAGCACGGCGCTGAAGGATACGAAGCGCGCTTTCGTGGTGTCGGCGATGATGCGAGCCAGCGTGGTCTTCCCGGTGCCCGGAGGGCCCCACAGGATGAGCGACTGCAGCAGATCCCGCTCGATGGCTTCACGCAGAGGCTTTCCGGGGCCGAGGAGGTCCTGCTGGCCGATGAACTCGTCGAAGCTGCGCGGCCGCATCCGCTCGGCGAGCGGCGCGTGGGCCACGGACGCGACGGCAGCTCTGTCTCGGTCTTCTTCAGGAAACAGCGAATCCACTCAGTCCTTCTTAGTTCTGCGTTCCAACTTCTAACTTTCAACTTTTACTTTTTAACTTTTCAACTGTCTCTGTCGAAGGGCTTCGTAAATGATAAGCGCTGCCGTGATGGAGGCGTTCATCGATTCCACTGGCGCTTGCATCGGAACGGTCACACGGAAGTTGGCCCCATCGATCAACGACTGCGAAAGCCCCGGCCCTTCGGCACCGACGAGGATCGCGAGCGGCCCGGTCAGATCGGTCTCGAATAGCGATGTGCCTCCTCTCGGGACTGCCGCGGCAATGCGACAGTGATGGTGACGGGCGTCGGCGACAGCGTCCTCGGCAAGCGCCTTGAGGTCAATTGGCAGACGCAGCGCACTGCCCATCGATCCGCGAAGCGCCTTCCAGCCGAAGGGATCGGCGCAGGATCCAGCCGCCACAAATCCCGACGCGCCTCCCGCTTCGGCGACGCGGACGATGGCCCCCACGTTGCCCGGATCCTGGAGACCACATCCGACAATGACGAACGGGCAGGCGTGCACATAGAGACGTTCTTCGTGCCCGGCGGGACGCTCGCCAATCGCCACGATGCCGCTCGGCGATCGGACCGGGCTGGCCGCGGCAATGACCGAGGCGGTCGCGGACGCAATCTCGATGCCTTGCTCGTCGAGCCGATCGACCAGGGCGGCGATCTCCGGCCGGCCGAGCGCGTCACTCGCAACCATGACGTGGTGCAGCGCCAGACGGGCGGCCAGCGCCTCATTGATCAGGTGGGGGCCGTCGAGCAGCAGCACCGAGCGGTCGTCGCCGCGCGCGGCGTTCCGGTATCGAGCGATGATCGCGTTCTGACGACTGGTAATCCGTTTCATGGCGCCGAATCGCTCAATGATACTGTGGTACCATCACATCGACCCCAGGGGCGAGTCCATGAAAGATCGGCTGATCAAGAAGTTCGAAATCGAGATCCACGCGCTCAACCACGAGCTGAAGCTCGAGTTGCCGAAGGAGATCAAGCGGGCGCGGGAACTCGGGGATCTCCGGGAGAACGCGGAATATCACGCGGCGAAAGAGCGCCAGCGGCTGGTCGAATCGCGGATCAGCATGCTGAACAAGCGCGTCGCCGAGATCGCGTTGATCAACGTCGAACGCATCCCCACCGATCGCGCCGGTTTCGGATCGACCGTTCATGTCGTCGAGAGCACGGGCGAGAAGATGGTCTTCCAGCTCGTGATGCCGGAGGACGCCGACGCCGCCAAAGGACTCATCTCGACGACGTCGCCGATCGGCAAGTCGTTTCTCAACAGGGAACCGGGCGACACAGTGAAAGTCGTCACGCCGGGCGGCACGCGCGAGTTTGAAATCATCAAACTGCTCACGATTCACGACGAAGCGGAATGACGACGCGGGGTAACGCCTCCTCTGGTGAACCCTATTCGCCCCAGCGCCGCACGGCACTTGTTCTGACCGGGATCGGTACGGCTGGCGCCTACCACGCCGGCGTGCTGCGGGCACTTCACGAAGCAGGCGTCAAACTGGATGTCGTCGCTGGCCGTGGTGTGGGCGTCATCGGCGCCCTCTTCGCTGCCTTCGACGGAGGGGCGCGGCTCTGGGAGGACAACGGATTCTGGCGCGCCGCGGCCGTGCAGAAGTTCTACCGCTGGCGCTTGACGTTGCGTGTCATGGTCTGGGCACTCGTTGCGGCGGCGGTTCTGGTGCTCGCACCGATTGCCGCGGTCGCTGCCGGTCTCGTCGTCTTTCCCCTCGACTTCGTCCTGAAGATCGCGGGCATCCAGGCGGCTGGCGGTCTGGTCGGGCGCTACCTCACGTTTGCCGAGGCGGCCTTCGCACCCGGGGCGTTGCCGACATGGCTGCCGCGGCTCGTGCTCCTTGTCCTCGGCGCCGCCGCATTGATGATGGTGACGACCGGGTGGCTGAACCGTGACGATCGACGCCGGCGGGGACCGTTCTGGTGGCGGGTCGTCCGGGCGCCGTTGTCGACCGGCGGCATCACGGCTCATTGCTGGACCGTGATGTGGGATCTGGTACGCGGCGCGTCGCCGATCGGCGAGCCGGTACCGGCGGAACTCGGGCGGCGCTATATTGAGATGCTGTCGGAGAATATCGGACAGCCGGGTTTTCGCGAGCTGGTGGTCTCAGTGCACGACATGGACGCGCGCCGCGATCTGGTGTTCGCCCTCGTCGAATCCGGCCGCCGTCGCGATCTGACGAGGCGGTCGACGAGTGGCGAGACCGAGGAGCGCCAGGCTGCGATCCAGGATCTTGGCGGGATCGCGGGCAACCACCTTCCGGATGCCGTCGCCGGCGCACTGGCGATTCCGCTGATGACCGAGTTTCATACGATCACCTTCGCCCCGGAGTCGTACTGGCGGGGGGAGTCGCATCGTATCGCAGACAGACCCGCGGGGCTTCAGCGTCTGGTGGAGGAACTGGTTCGTCTCGACGTGCGGCAGGTCCTGCTCGTGTCGGCGTCGCCTGAGTCTGCGGAGCCTCATGCGCTGGCGGCTGTTCAACTCGATGCGCGAAGCCGCCTGGGCGAGTACCTGCAGTCGTCGGAGTCGGCCTGCGTCCGCGACGTGCAGGAACGCTACGCCGAGGGGATGCCGCGAATCTTCACGATCCGCCCCGCGCACAACCCCGTCGGGCCGTTCGATTTCAGCGGCGGATTCGACGATGGCTCCGATCGCCGGCAGCCGATTGCCGAGCTCATCACCCAGGGTTACGAGGACGCCTGCCGTCAGTTCATTGAACCGGTCCTCGGCGCGAGCGGGGAGCGAGTGGGGCAGATGAAAAACTTGGAACTTAAAACGTAGAAGTTAGAAAGTGGGCCCGACGTTCAGGTCCGGACCTGACTGGAAGGCTAAGAGCTGAGAGCTGAGAGCTAAATATGACAGGCCCAGCAACCAAACTGATTCACACCGAAACGAGCGACCTCGGCGATGCGGTGCCGTTGACGACGCCGATCTACGAGACGTCGACGTTCGTGTTCGAGAACGCACAGGAAGTCGTCGCGCACAACGAAGGGCGGTCGTCGAAGTACATCTACTCGCGCTATGCGAACCCGACGATTGTCAGCGTCGAGCGCACGCTGGCGGCCCTGGATGTGGATGACGCTGGCGCCGGCGCCGAATCGGCGCTCCTGTTTGCCTCGGGAATGGGCGCGGCGACGACCATGCTGATGGCGCATCTGCGAGCTGGCGACGAGGTGGTGTGTAGCGCGGCGATCTACGGAGGGACGCTGCACCTGCTCCAGGATCTGCTGGCGAACTTCGGAGTGACCACCCGGTTCGTATCGCTCGAGGCGCTGGCGGATCCCGAGACGGTGATCAACGATCGGACCACAGTCCTCTGGTTCGAATCGCCGACGAATCCGACGCTCCGCTGCGTGGACATCCGCAAGGTCACCGCCGCGTGCCGCGCGCGCGGCGTGCTGACCATCTTCGACAACACGTTCGCAAGTCCCATCAATCAGCAGCCGAGAGCTCTTGGCGTCGATCTTGTTGTGCAGAGCGCGACAAAGTACCTCAACGGCCACAGCGACGTGACTGGCGGCGTCGTCACCGGATCGAGGGCGCTCGTTGATCCCATCGACAGGACTCGCCGGCTCGTCGGTGCTGTCATGGATCCGCATAGCGCGTACGCCCTCGGCCGCGGATTGAAGACGCTCCCGATCCGCATCGCGCGTCACAACGCCAGCGCACAGGCCGTTGCTGAATTTCTGGCGGGGGACCACCGTGTCAGTCAGGTGTACTACCCCGGCCTGGTTTCGCATCCGGACCACGCGATTGCCAGCGGGCAGATGTCGGGATTCGGCGGAATGATCTGCTTTGATCTTGATGGCCGCTTCGATCGTGCCGAACGTCTCTACGATCGACTGACCCTGATCAAGCGAGCGGCGAGTCTTGGCGGCGTGGAAAGTCTGATCAGCATGCCGGTGCTGACGTCACAGTGGGGATATACGGACGAACAACTCCGGGCGGCCGGCGTGACGAAAGGGATGCTGCGGGTGTCGGTGGGCCTCGAGGACGTCGAGGACATCATTGCGGACCTGGACAAAGCCCTGCAAACTTAAAACTGAAAACTGAAAAGTTAGAACTTCGAAGGACAGCAAGAGTCGCAGTCCTTTTGAGTTGTCACTTCTAAATTTTGACTTTCTCGAGTTTCTTCTCTGTCACCGCGCCCTCGTGCAGGAACTGGGCGGCGAGGTCGTGCAGTCTGGCGGTGACCGCGCCCGCATCAAGGTCACCGAATTTCCGGCGAAAGGCTGGGATGGGCACCACCGCCTTCGCCATGGCCCGGTGCCCACCGGCGCTGCCGATGTCCGCGAAAAACCGCCGGACGAACTCGCCGGCATTCTTTGTGTATCCCAGGTTTCTGACGGAGAGGATCAACGACTCACCAACGGTGCCGGCCACGAGCGTCCACTTGACCCCTTCGAGCTGCAGGAAGAAGTCCGCGACATAGGGAATGAAATCCTCACGCGGCAACGGGCCGAGGTACCCGCAAAAGACCTGGTCGACCAGCGTGCCGGTCCGGTGCGCCTGCATCACGTATTCGAGGCGGTCGGGCGTAATTTCAGCACCCTCCATCTTCCTGATGAGGGCGGCGTCGGCGAGCGGATAGAGGTAGGAGAACGCCTCGATGTCCACCCGGTTTGTCTGCCGGCTGAAAAAGAGCGTGTCCGATTTGATCGCGTACAACATCGCCGTGGCGGTGCGCTCGGAAATGTTGACGTCGACGGCGCGCAGGTGCTCGGTGAGAATGGTCGACGTCGAGCCATAGTCCGGTCGCACGTCCTTGAACACAGCCGTGTACCCGGGCTGCTCAGGATGGTGATCGATGACCAGGTCGACGCGGTCGATGAGATCGCCGAAATAGTGCGGCTGCACGTCCACCATGGCAATGCGGTCGTAATCCCTGAGCGCGGCCGGCGTGACGAGCTCGACGTGGATGTCGAGCAGGTTCAGCATCCGGAGATTCTCCGGCCGTGTCACTCCCTGCATGGCCCCGATGATGGCGGTCGCCTTGGTGCGGCGCAGCACGTTCCTGAGCGCGAGGCCGCTGGCCATGGCATCCGGATCGGGATCATTGTGCAGCATGATGAGCACGCGCTCACCGTCGCTGAAGTAGCGCTGGTACTGCTGGACGCGCGCGCGCGTGAGCGAGCGGCTGAATTCGGTCAGGAGCGGCCCGCCGAACAGCTCCGACATCGCGAGATACGACACGTCGGGAAATTCGGCGTGGAATTCCTCGGCGCGTTTCGCGGTGGATTCGGCGCCGACGCCCAGCACATAGACGAGCGTGCCGCCAGCATCGCGCACAGCCCGAAGGATCTTCTTCAGGCTCGGGCGTCCGTTGTCCTCGATGACGACGCAGGTGCCGGGGCCGAGATCGGCCTTGACGAAGGTGTCCGTGCGGCGCGGATCGCCGCCGACCAGGTGAACACCGGCATCATGGAGCCGGCGGGCCAGCGGCCGATTCTCGACGACGAACTCGATTTCGAATCCCGGCAGGAGGATCTCGTCGAGCATTCTGATGACGAGTTCGTCCTGGCAGACGGCTAGACACCGCATCCTCTGGGATTATACGCTTCAGGCCGGACCTGATAGGGGTCCGCCCGCACGCTCAAGGTCGAACCTCCGGCCCTATGGTACGATTGCCAGTTCACATGCCGTCCGTGTACGATCGCTTCAGGCTCGTCTCCGACTTTGAACTGGCGGGCGATCAAACGCGCGCCATCACAGAGCTGACAGAGGCGCTGGAGCGAGGGGATCGCCATCAGGTGCTGCTCGGTGTCACCGGATCGGGGAAGACCTTCACGATGGCGCACACCATTGCCCGTGTGAATCGCCCCACGCTCGTGATGGTGCACAACAAGACGCTGGCCGCCCAGCTCTTCCAGGAATTCCGCCGATTCTTTCCCGAAAACGCGGTCGAGTACTTCGTCAGCTACTACGACTACTACCAGCCGGAGGCCTACGTGCCGGCCACCGACTCGTACATCGAGAAAGAAGCCACGATCAACGACGAGATCGACCGGATGCGGCTGTCGGCCACGCGATCGCTCTTCGAGCGGCGCGACGTCATCATCGTCGCGAGCGTGTCGTGCATCTACGGTCTGGGATCCCCGGAAGCGTACTACGGGATGCTGCTGCCGATCGAGCGGGGACAGCGGATCGGCCGCGACGAAGTGCTGCGGAAACTGGTGGAAATGCAGTACGAGCGGAACGACCAGGAATTCGGGCGCGGCACCTTCCGGGTGCGCGGCGACATCGTGGAGGTGTATCCGTCGTACGAGGAGCAGGGGCTGCGAATTGAGCTGTTCGGCGACGAAGTGGACGAACTCGCGTCGTTCGATACGGTGACGGGCAAAACGCTGCGGCGCCACGACAAGACCGCGGTGTATCCGAAGACGCACTTCGTCGCGCCGCGCGAGCAGACAAAGAAGGCGGTGGAGGCCATCAAAGAAGAGCTGACCTGGTATCGGTCGACGCTGGAAGGCCAGGGCAAGCTCCTCGAGGCCCAACGCCTGCACCAGCGCACGATGTTCGATCTCGAAATGATGCGCGAGATCGGCTACTGTCATGGCATTGAGAACTACGCGCGGCACCTCACCGGGCGCCCCCCCGGCGCGCCGCCGCCGACGCTGCTCGACTATCTCCCCGCCGACGCCCTGATCATCGTGGACGAGAGTCACCAGAGCGTGCCGCAGATTCGCGGCATGTACCATGGCGATCGGGCGCGTAAGGAAGTGCTCGTCGCCTACGGCTTTCGCCTGCCATCGGCGCTCGACAACCGGCCCCTGACCTTCGAGGAATGGGAGCAGCGGGTCGGCCAGGTCGTGTTCGTGTCTGCGACCCCTGGGCCGTACGAGCTCGCGAAGGCGCAGGGTGTGGTGGTGGAGCAGATTATCCGGCCCACCGGTTTGACCGATCCTCCCATCGATGTGCGTCCGGTCAAAGGACAGGTGGACGATCTCCTGGCGGAGATTCAGGCGCGCGCGGCTCGCCGCGAGCGCGTCCTGGTGACGACCCTGACCAAGAAGATGTCAGAAGACCTTACCCAGTACTATCAGGAACTCGGCGTGAGAGTGCGGTATCTTCATTCGGACATCGAGACGCTCGAGCGCGTCGAGATTCTCCGGGATCTGCGGCGCGGCGAGTTCGATGTGCTTGTCGGCATCAACCTGCTTCGCGAGGGGCTCGATCTGCCTGAAGTGTCGCTCGTGGCGATTCTCGATGCGGACAAGGAGGGATTCCTCCGATCCGCGGGATCCCTGATTCAGACGTCCGGCCGGGCCGCGCGCAACGTCAACGGGCGCGTCATCATGTACGCTGATAGAGTGACCGATTCGATGCGCAAGGCGATCGGGGAAACCGACCGCCGGCGGGTTCTTCAGCAGGCCTACAACGAGGAGCACGGCATCACGCCACAGTCCATCGTGAAGCAGATCGACAGCGTCATGTCGAGCGTCTACGAACGCGACTATTCTTCACCGGCCGAGCCCTCCGTCGCGCGGGAGGGGATCGAGCATTTCCGGTCCCAGGCGGATCTCGACCGGTATCTCGTTGGCCTCCAGGATGAGATGCGCGCCGCGGCGGCCAACCTGGATTTCGAAAAAGCCGCAGCGCTGCGCGACGAGATCAAACGGCTGCGCCATCCCGACCTGATCCTGCGCCAGCCGGCGAGAAGGGCCTGACCCGCGCGTGCTGTCTCTCATTCAGGAACATCTCAAGAAGCTCGCACTGGAGGTGCAGGAGTACGTCTTCCTCACGCTGGCGACATGCCGCGCCGCCGTCACACCTCCGTTCTACCGCCACGACATCATCGAGCAGCTCGACGCCGTCGGCGTCCAGTCCCTCACCGTCGTCCTGCTCACCGGTTTTTTCACCGGAGCGGTGCTGGCGCTGCAGAGCGGGCTCACCCTCGACCGTTTCGGGGCCCGTCCTTTTGTCGGACGGATGGTGAGTGCGTCGATGATCAAGGAACTTGGGCCCGTCCTCACCGGTCTGATGTTGACCGGTCGGGTCGGCTCGGGCATCGCCGCCGAGCTGGGCTCGATGATGGTGACGGACCAGATCAATGCGCTGCGGGCGCTCGGCACCGATCCCGTCCGGAAGCTCGTCGTGCCCAGGGTGATGGCGGGCATTCTGATGGCGCCGGTCCTGACGGTGGTCGCCGACTTTGTCGGCATCGCGGGCGGGTGGCTCGTGGCGCGTCTCCAGCTGCGGGTCGCGTCGGGCCAGTACTGGGCGTCGATCCGTGAGGGGCTGTACATGCAGGACCTCTGGATGGGTCTCATCAAGCCGTTCGTGTTGGGCTTTGTCATCGTCACGATCGCGTGCCACGTCGGACTGCGGACAAAGGGCGGGACGGCGGGTGTGGGAAGAGCCACGACGGTCGCGGTGGTGTGGGGATCGGTCGGGGTCATCGCGATGGATTACTTCGTCACGCAGATCCTCACGTCGATACTGTACTAGAGGCTAGAGGCTAGAGGCTGGAGGTTGAGGGTCACGGGGCAGGAATCGGGGATGGTTCAAGGGACGGTCGTGGTCTTCGACCATGTGCAACTCGCCTTCGATGACAAGGTCGTCCTAGAGGACATCAGCTTCACGCTCGCGAAAGGACACACCGCCATCATCCTGGGCGCCAGCGGTTCCGGGAAGTCGACGATCCTGAAGATTCTGACGGGTCTGCTGAAGGCCGATGCGGGTCGCATCTGGGTGAACGGGCAGCGCACCGACCAGTTGACCGAGCAGCAGATGATGCCGGTGCGCGCGGACCTCGGGATGATCTTCCAGGAGGGAGCGTTGTTCGACTCGCTGACCGTGCGCGAGAACGTCGGGTACAAGCTCTACGAGGAGACGAAGATGCCCCTTGAGGATGTGCACCGCCGCGTCCGGGAGGTGCTCGGCTTTGTCGGGCTGGCCGAGCACATCGACAAGATGCCCTCGGAGCTATCCGGTGGCCAGCGCAGGCGGGTGGCTATCGCGAGGGCCATGGCCTTCAAGCCGCGCATCCTGCTCTACGATGAAGCGACCACCGGGCTCGATCCGATCACGGCGACCACGGTGGACGACGAGATTGTCAAGCTGCGGGACATCGAAGGGGTCAGTTCGATCGTGGTGACGCATCAGCTGAGGGACGCGTTCTACATCGCGACGCACATGGCCGTGCGGGCGGCCGACGGGAGCGTGCACATCGCCCCGGTACCGCCCGAGGAGCCCGCCAAGGCCGAGTTTCTCATGCTGCGGGACGGGTTGGTGTGTTTCGATGGAGACGCCAACGCGTTGCGACACTCGCAGGATGAGTACTTAAGGACGTTTCTGAGCTGAGAGGATCTGAATATGCCGCGCACTCGCTCGCTTGCCTGGTCCGAGCTCAAAATCGGCGTACTGTCGGCTGCGGCCGTCGTGATTGCCTCGGTGACCGTCTTCATGCTGACGGGCGGACGGGGTTTCTTCTGGGAGCGATACGTGCTGAAAACGCGCTTCAGCAACATCGCCGGTCTGAAGGCCGGGTCGCCGGTGCGCCTGGCCGGTCTCGATGTCGGGTCCGTTCAAAGCGTGGACCTCAGCGGCGAACAGGTGGACGTGACGTTCGAGGTCAACAAGAGATATCGCGGGCAGATCACGACCGAGTCCGTGGCCGTTCTGGGGTCCATCTCGTTGCTCGGTGAGAGCGCCGTGGACGTCACGCCGGCGAGTCGTGGGACGCCGATACCCGACGGGGGCTTTGTCCGGCCCGGAGTGACCGCGGCGACGCTGACCGACGTGACGAACTCGGCCGGGCAGGGGATTACGGAGCTGACAGGTCTGCTGCGCGACATGCGAGGAGGGAAGGGCACGGTCGGCAAGTTGGTGACCGACGAGCAGCTCTATGTCGAGCTGCAGCGATTTGTCACAACCGCCAACGACCTCACGACCGGTATCAAGCAGGGCAAGGGCTCCGTCGGCAAGCTGTTGAACGATCCGAAAGTTGCTGACGCCCTCGAGTCGGCGCTCAGGAATATTGACGAGGTGACCCGGAAGCTGAACGCCGGAGAGGGCAGCCTCGGGGCGCTGCTGAAGGACGACCGCTTCTCGAAGTCCCTCACATCCACCACGAACAACCTCGACACGCTTGTCGCGAAACTCAATCGCGGCGAGGGTACAGCCGGCAAACTGATTAACGATCCGGCGCTGTACAACCGTTTGGACGGCCTGACGGAGAAGCTCGATCAGCTCCTCGTGCGCCTGAACAATGGCGACGGCACCTTGGGACAGTTGCTGAAAGACAAGCAGTTATATGAGAACATGAACAAGACGGTGAGCGACATGTCTGGGCTTATCGCCGAACTCAAGGAATTCGTCGCCAAGGTCGAGAAGGATCCGAAGAAATACCTCAACGTGAAAGTCGGAATTTTCGCCTGGTAGTGCGGCGCTGGAGGTTGGAATGGCACGCGACGAGGGAGCAGGTGCGGGCAGTGTGATGCTGGCGTTCATTCTTGGCGCGGTGAGCGGGGCGGCCGTCGCGCTCCTGTATGCGCCCGCCAAGGGGACCGAGACGCGCGAATTTCTCGGACAGAAAGCGCGCGAAGGCCGCGAGCGGGCGACGGAAGCGGCCGAAAAGGGACGTCAGGCCGTCAACCAAGGCCGGGAGACGCTGGCCAACGCGATCGAGCGCGGCCGCGAGGCGTACCAGCAGGCTCGGACCCGGGAGAACGCGTGAGCCACTGGGCTGAAGTGTTCCTCGGCGTCATTGCCGTGTCGACGTTGACCACGTCCATTATCCTGATTGCGCTGCTCGTCGCTGCCGCACGACTCGCCCGGCGCGTCGATCGCCTGGTCCAGCAGATCGAACAGGAAATCAAGCCGGCCTTTACGCACCTGAACGCGATCGCTCGCGATGCCGCGCGTGCCGCCGCTCTCGCTGCCGTCCAGGTGGAACGTGTCGATCGCCTCTTCGGAGACGCAGCCGAACGAGTCGGACAGGTGCTCGGCGTGCTCCAGAACGTGGTCGCTGGCCCGATGCGCAACGGGTCGGCCCTGTCGTCTGCCTTCGTCGCGTTCCGAACGGTCCTGTCGGTGATTCGAGATCTTCGGGGTGCCCGCAGCCGCTCGCGTGCCGACGACGAAGACGCGTTGTTTATCTAAATTAGGCAGGGCTGAAGCCCCGCACTACTCGGATCCGTCCGCGCGGGCGATGTCGACGGATCGTTCATCACCCTTGCCGATCACCCGAACGCGCCACGGGTTGCAACAGACCTCGCAGTCCTGGACGAAGCTTCCCCGCTGGTCCGATTCGACGTAGATCTCTACCTCCTCGCCACAGTACGGGCATGTGACGAGGAACTGATCCTCCATGGTAAGAAATCCTACTTCACGTCGCCGAGGACGATCCGCACATCGTGCTGACCGCCGTCGCTCACGAGAGGGATCGCGCAGGATTTCACGGTCGCGCCATCGAGCGTCGCCGTCGCCACACCGCGGCATCGACGCAAAGGATTGGACACGGTGATCGTGTATCGCGTGTCGAGGAAGCGCCACGCGATGTGGCACTCCGGCCACGATGAAGGAATGCACGGGTCCACGACAAAGGTCGCACCACGACGCCGGAGGCCCAGGATGTTTTCGAGCCCGGCGCGATACAGCCAGCCCGCCGATCCCGTATACCAGCTCCACCCTCCGCGTCCGGCGTGGGGAGGTCTGGCGTAGACATCACCGGCGACCACGTAGGGCTCGGTCTTGTAGCGGTCCGCGTCAGATGCGTGCCGGCTGTGATTCAAGGGGTTGAGCATGTGAAACAGCTCGACCGCCTCGTCGCCGCTGCCCAGCTGGGCCAGCGCCATCACGACCCAGACGGCCGCGTGCGTGTACTGACCGCCGTTCTCGCGTACACCCGGCGGGTACCCCTTGATGTAGCCCGGTTCCTGCGGCGATCGATCGAATGGTGGCTGGAGGAGGAGAAGCAATTGAGGCTCGCGCGCGACCAGTGAGGCGCGCACCGCGTCCATGGCGCGCTCGGCAAACCGCAGGGGAACTGCGCCAGAGAGTACCGACCACGACTGCGGGATGGAGTCGATCCGGCATTCGTCGTTCTGCGCCGACCCAAGCGGCGTGCCATCGTCGTAATACCCACGGCGGTACCACTCGCCGTCCCACGATAGCTCGAGACTGGTGGCGAGTCGGCGCGTCTCGCGCTGGTAGCGCTGGCTCCTGGCGGTATCCTTCCGGGCCTCGCACAACGGGATGAAGCTGCTGAGAACCGAGTGTAGAAAGAATCCGAGCCACGTGCTCTCCCCGCGCCCCGCCGGGCCGACGCGGTTCATACCGTCGTTCCAATCGCCGCCGCCAAAGAGCGGGAGCCCGTGCGTCCCCGACGTCATCCCCTTGTCGATCGCCCGCACACAGTGCTCGAACAACGAGCCGTCCTGGCTCGAGCGGCCCGGCTGGTCGTACGCTTCCTGCACGTCCGGAGTCAGCAGCGGCGCCGTCAGAAACGGAGCTCGTGCATCGAGCGCGGCCAGGTCTCCGGTGGCTCTGACGTATTCGGCTGTCACGAACGGGAGCCACAGCAAATCGTCCGAACAGCGCGAGCGAAGTCCACGGCCGCCTGGCTCGTGCCACCAATGCTGGACGTCGCCCTCGACGAACTGCCGGCCCGCCGCTCGAAGGAGGTGCTCTCTGGCGATGTCCGGCCGCGCCACCAGCAGTGCCATCACGTCCTGCAGCTGATCGCGAAAACCGAAGGCCCCGCCCGGCTGGTAGTAGCCGCCACGCGTCCAAAGGCGGCAGCTGAGGTTCTGATAGAGCAGCCACCGGTTCATCAGAACATCGAATGAATCGTCCGGCGTGTGGACCTGAACGGTCTCGAGGATGTTGTCCCACGATGCGCGGACTTTCCCCAATGCATCGATGCCGGCGTCGACACCGCCGTGTCGCGCAATCAACCGCTGGACGTGTTCGTCATCCGTGCCCTGACCGAGAATGAACAGGACGCGGTGCGTCTCTCCGGCATTCAGCACGAGTGTCACGTGCAGTACCGCGCACGGATCGAGTCCGGCGCCAAAACATTCCTGGAGTGTCAGGCGCCGAAGCGCAGCCGGGTAGGACAGTGATCCGTTGCGCCCGATAAACGACGCCCGGCTGCCGGTCACAGAGGCGGGCCGCTCACTGGCGTGCGCAAACGCGATGCGGTGGCCGAACTGTTCGGTGTAGGCATTGCGGGCGAGTACCGCCGCAGTGCCCGGATCCCAGGCGGTGGTGACATGCGCCTGTTGTCCCTCGCGGGGCGGCCCGAGCACCCAGTCGTTGTAGGCGAAGACGCTGAGGGTTCTTGGCGCGTCACCGTTGTTGGTCAACGTGAGCAGCGAGAACTTGATGGGGTCGTCGACGTCGACGAACACGTCCAGCTCGTGAGCAATACCACGCGTGACGTGCGAGAAGTGCGTGCAGCCTGATGAGTGGCGGATGAGGAACCGTCCGCTCGCGGCGTGACGTGTCATGGGGCCTGGCGTTGGCGACCAGGCGTCGCCCGAGTCGTCGTCGCGAATGAACAGTGCTTCGGCCGTAGGGTCGACGGTGGGATCGTTGGCGAACGTCGTCAGGCGATTCTCGCGGCTGTTGCCGGACCATGTGTGGGCCGATCCCGACGCCGTGACGATCGTTCCAAAGGCCGGATTGGCAATGACGTTCGACCATGGCAGCGGTGTTTCCTGATTGCCTTCGAGGACGATGGCGTATTCGCGTCCGTCACCGGTGAAGCCGCCGAGACCGTTGGGCAGCGTCAGCGGAGGCACGGCGATCGGCGCGTCCGGAGCGCGCACGACAGGCGCATCGTCGATGGGGGAGAAGTCCGGTGCTGTCGCACGGGGCTGCAAGTGGGGATGTCTGGCGAGTTGGGCACGGAGGTCGCCCTGATCACCTCTGAGGACCGTTCGCGCGACGGCCTCGAGCAACGTACGGTCCGCCTGGCCCATCCCGTCCGTACGCAGCAGATACGCGCCTCCAGATCGGTGCTTCCATGCGCGCCATGGGCCGTTGTCGAGCAACGCGGTGAGATGGGCCTGCATCTCATCCATGTAGCTGATGGCGTGCTCGTTCAGGATGACGACGTCGGCGTTCAGGCCTTTGAGTCGCCAGTATTCCTGAGCCTGCAACACCTGACGGACCAGGCCGACGTCGCCGTCCCCGACAACGCGCACAAGAAGGATGGGCAGGTCGCCGGAAATACCGTGCGGCCACAGACCGGCCTGGCCGAGCGTGTTCGATGCAATCACCGCGGAACTGGCGCGGAGGGAGTCATCCGCGAACATCGTCCTCGAGGCGAGCCGCTCGAACAACAGCGCCTCCTCGTTTGAAATCCCAAGATGACGTAGGCCGCTCTGTGCGTGCGTGTAGGCGAGCGCGAATGTTCGGGCTGCCGCGCTCGGATCGTGATACTTGCTCGCGAGCGCGTCCGCGGTTTCCCGGTCCGACGTGATGCCGGTGGAGAACGACAGTCGCACGGAGGCCCCTGGGACCAGGCGGATACGTTGACGGAGGCTGAAGATCGGATCGAGGACGCAGCCTGTCGTACCAGACAGCGGGCGCCCGTCGAGCGCCACCGGCGCCCGCGCATCGCGCCCTCGGCCGAGAAAGCGCAGGCGGTCGGTTTCCCACTCGAGAGGGCCCTGCGGCCGCCCTTCGAGGCTCAGCACGTGCACGGCCCACATCGTGGGTTCGCGAGCGTCCCGCGGGCGCCGATGGCAGAGCAAGGCGGCACTCCCGGCCAGGTATTCCGTTTCGAGGAACAGTTTACCGAACGCGGGATGGGCGAGATCGTCGACCGGTGGCGCCAGCGCGATCTCCGCGTAGCTGGTGACGTCGACTTCTCGGATCCGCGCGCCCTGATTGACGACCGTGATGCGTCGGACTTCAACATCGTCTTCCGTGGAAACGGCGATCTCGAGGCGCGTGGACAACTCGTCGTCACGCCTGCGGAACGTCGCCTTCTCTGCGCGAAACTCAACGATATAGTCGTCCGGCTCGAGAACCGTGGGCTGGTAGGTCGCGGACCAGACGGACCCGCTCCGAACGTCGCGCAGGTAAATGTACTGTCCGCCCGGATCGACCGTCGCGTCGCGTCGGGACCGTGTCACGGAGAGGCCGCGGCAGAAGCTGTTCCCGCCTCCCGCATTCGTGACGACCGAGACGTAGTTGCCATTGGAGAGGAACTGTGCGTGCGGGACGACCGTATGCGGCGAGCGATAGCGTCGGACCGGCATCGGAGGCGGTGGGGCGACGACGCGCATGTCGTCGAGCGGACGCGGCTCGATCGTCGGCGCCAAACGCGGCACGCGCTCCTGGAGCAGCAGTTCGGTTGCCTGGACTCTCGGATCCGCGTGGAAACGCTGCACCATCACATCGCCGAACAGGGCATTGGTGAGGGCGATGAGCGTCATGCCCTGGTGGTGAGCCAGGTACGTGCGCACGATCGTTTCCTTGGGATGATCCCGATCCGCCGGGGGATCGTCGTCATGATGGTGCGCCGAGCGATTCGTGTAGTCGATCGCGTCGAAGAAGCCGTAGTCACCGTCGGCGTTCACGGCGGACAGCCGTCGCAGATTGGCGGCGCTCTCGGCCGGCGCGATCATCGCAGCGAGCGCCGTCGCATACGGCGCCACGACCAATTCGTCGCCCAAGCCGCGCTTCATGCCGAGTCCGGGAACTCCGAAAGCCTTGTACTGATATGTCTCATGGCGGTCGACGACGTTGTACGCGGACTCGGAGATCCCCCATGGCACCCCGTGCGCGGTGGCGTAGTCCATCTGTCGCCGCACCACCATGCGACACGACGCCGAGAGGAGCGTATGGGGATAGTTGCGCATGACGAGTAGCGGCATCAGGTACTCGAACATCGATGCGCTCCAGGACAGCAGCACCGGTGCGCCCCGCACGTTGGTGACCGATCGCCCAAGGTGGAACCAGTGAGACTCGGGCGCGTCTCCCTTGGCGATGGCGAGAAAGCTCGCCAGCCTCGACTCGGAGGCCAGCAGGTCGTAGTACGACGGATCGAGACGGCCCGCTCCCTCGGCATCCGCGAGGCGATAGCCGATAGTGAACAGCTGTCGCTCCGTGTCGTACAGAAATGCGAAATTCATGGCGTCGAACAACGCAGCGGCTCGTGCCGCCAGCTTCTCGAGACGGACTGATGGCGCCCCCGCCTCGGCGCCGCGGCCGGCCGACAGCCGTTGCAGGGCGACCGACAGTGTCAGAAGAGCACCCGCAAGGTTGCCGCTGTCTACCGTGGAAACATAGGAGGGAGCGAGGGGGGCCAGCGTGCGGGTGTCGTACCAGTTCAACAGGTGACCCTCGAAGCGCTCGAGTCCTTCGACGGTCGTGAGCGTGGTCTCCAGCCGATCGATGAGTACGTCCATCCCGATGAAACCGAAATCGTGCGCGGCGACCGTTGCCAGGAGCGCCATGCCGATGTTGGTGGGTGACGTTCGATGAGCGATGGTCAGTTCGGGCACCATCTGGACGTTGTCCGGCGGAAGGCCGTGATCCTCCGGGCCCATGAACGTTTCGAAGTACCGCCACGTCTTGAGGGCGACCACGCGGAGATACTCGCGGTCCTCCGCGGTGAGAGCGACCTCGCGCGTCGGCACGGGTCGGCTGAGCGCGTACGCGATCCATGGCGCTGCCACCCAGAGCAGCAGTACTGGCGCCGCCGCGGGCCACGCATGCCTGTGGACCAGCGCGAGGAGCAGCAGCCCGCCCCCAGCCAGGCACGGACTGGCGATCATTTCCTTCATGAAGACGCTCGGGCGCGGCTCATTCGTGCGCGCCGCGCTGGCGGCGGCGGTTTCCCACTCGAGAAGGCGACGATGTGTGAACACCAGGCGAACCAGCGTGACCCCCACGGCGCGGACCATTTCATAGGCCTGATGGGCCAGGAACACCAGCTGCAGCGATGCGCGGGCGACATCCGTCCGCAGATCGTCAATCGTGGTGCGCAGGAAGATCGCTCTGGACTGGCCTCGCGCCGGGCCGCTCAGGAACTGGGCCACGCGCATCACAATCGGCCAGGCGAGAGCCGTCAGCGCGATCGCGGTCCAGACGGCTGGTCTGCCGGGCAGGATCGTCCAACCGAGAACGAGCAGCGCGACCGTTGCCGGGGCCATGAGGCTGCGCCGGAGATTGTCCAGAATTTTCCACCGGGAAATGAGCGGGAGCCGGTTGCGCTGGACGCCCGAGCGCGTGCGGACGAACGGAAACAGCCACCACAGAATCTGCCAGTCGCCGCGCACCCATCGATGCTGGCGTCTGGCGTGCGCGAGGACGCTCGACGGATAGTCGTCAACCACTTCGACATCGGTGACCAGGGCGGTTCGCGCGTAGAGCCCCTCGAAGAGATCGTGCGACAGCAACGCATTCTCCGGCACCCGCCCCTCGAGCGACGCCATGAACGCATCGACGTCGTAGAGGCCTTTGCCCGTGAAGATGCCCTCATTGAAGAGATCCTGGTACACGTCAGAGACCGCCGTGGTATACGGGTCTACGCCCGTGTGGCCGGCGTAAATCCTGGCGAAGAGCGACCCCGCCGCACTCGCCATCGTGACGCTGACGCGGGGCTGGAGAATGCCGTAGCCCTCCGTGACGCGATCGGCAACCCGATCGAAGCGGGGACGATTCAACGGATGGGCGATGATGCCGATCAGTTCCTTCGCGGCGCCGCGCGGGAGTCGAGTGTCGGAGTCGAGGGTAATGCAGTACTTCACCGAGGGGAGCACCGAGAGCTCGCCGACTTGGACCGCGAAGCTGCCATTGGAGGCGCCTCGCAGCAGGCGATTGAATTCCTCGAGTTTTCCACGTTTGCGTTCCCACCCCATCCACACCTGTTCCCGGGCATTCCAACGTCGCGCGCGGTGGAACAGGAAAAAGCGATCGGCATGTCCAGGGCCGAACCGGCGATTGAGGTTCTCGACCCCCGCCCTCGCTGCGGCCTGAATCGCCGCATCGTCGTCGAGCACCTCGGCGTCGGCATCGCTGAAGTCGCTGAGGATGGCGAAATGGATGCAGGGGTCGAGGTTGCCAAGGGCGAGGACCTCGATGTGCTCCAGCATGGTGGCCACCGACGCCGTGTCGGTCAGCATCGTCGGCACCACGACCATCGTGCGCGCGTCGTCCGGAATGCGATCGGAAAAGTCGAGGCGGGACAGGCGACGAGGCGGCAGCGCCCATGTGACGATGCGCTGAACGACGGCAATGGCGATGTCGGCGGCTGGGATCAGCAGAAGCAGCAGGATGGTCAGGAGGGCGCCGAGGCTACCGCCCGCACGATAGACGTACGCGGCCGCGGCGCTCAGTACGAACGCGGTCAGGACGACGGTTGCCCCGAGATAGACGAGCGCGGCGTGGCCGAACACGGCGCGTCTGATCCGCTTCGCAAGTTTCGGGCGGTAGGCGACGTCGGTTTCGAGGTCGCGGCGTCCCTGATCGATGAGGTGGTATCCGACATGGGCCGC